>CAZENI010000048.1:0-26770 GCA_964513055.1 uncultured Opitutus sp. | reverse complement strand
GGCGGCGTCGAGCTGGTGGCAGCCCCAGTCGCCCAGGACGCCGCCGCCGAAATCGGGGCTGCCGCGCCAGGAGCCGTGGCTGCGCAGGGCGTGGTAGGGTCGATGCGGCGTGGCGCCGAGCCAGAGATCATACTGGAGTGTCACGGGGGGCGGCGGCGAGGGCGCGTGGAGCTCGTCGAGCGGATACGAATACGATCGCCCCTGGCGTTGCGTCCAAGCGTGCACGGTGTGGACGCGGCCGATGACGCCAGCCTGCACCCATTCGCGCGCGAGCCGGATGCCCTCGGCGGCCCGGCCCTGGTTGCCCATCTGCGTGACGACGCCCGCGGCCCGGGCCGCGGCATGCAGTGCGCGCACTTCGCTGACCGAACGGCAGAGCGGCTTCTCGACAAACACGTGCTTGCGCCGGCGCAGCGCCGCGAGCGCGATCGGGAAATGCATGTGATCGGGCACCGCGATCGCGACCGCATCGATGGCGTCGCCCATCTGCTCGAACATCTCCCGGTAGTCGTGGAACCAGCGGGCGCCACTGAAGCGCTCGAGCAGGCCGCGCGACTTGCCGTCCTTCAGGATCGCGTCGCGGCCGCGGGCGAAATCGACGTCGCAGAACGCCACGATCTGTTCGGACTGCAACGCGGCGAGCGCAGTCCGGCCGCGCCCGCCCACGCCCACGAGCGCGATTTGCAGGCGGGAGTTCGGCGGCGTGGCGGCGCCGGCGCGGAGTCCCCGCGGCAGGATCAGAACGGCTGAGGCGAGGGAGCAACGTTGCAGGAAATCACGGCGGGGCAGGCTCATGGTCGCGCAGGGAGAGTCTGCGATGCGAAAGGCACCGCGCCGAGTCCGGAAGCCGCGCAGAAATTGTCGCAGGCTGCGCATGGGCTGAACTGGGCGGGGCGCACGGATCGCGGCGTGGGAATGACCGTTGACCCGGGTTGGGCGCGGCGATGGCTTCCCCGAATGGTTTTTCTTCGCGAACGCGCGCTCCGGCTTGGCCGTCGCTCAGCCGTCGTGCGGTTCTGCGTTCTGGGTTGGGGCTTGGGCACGGTCGTCTCCGCGCCGGCGCAGACGATCACCGTGCAGCCGCCGTCGTTTGTCTTCGCGACCGCCGGACAATCCGCCACGTGGTCGGTCAGTGCCTCGGGCAGCGGCGTGGGTTATCAGTGGCGAAAACAAGGCACGCCGCTCGCCGGGGCCACGACAGCCGGTCTCACGCTGAACGGCGTCAGCCCCGGCGACGCCGGCTTCTATGATGTCGTGCTGACCGCCGGCACGCGCACCCTCGTCTCGCAGGCCACCCGGCTCGAGGTGCGGCCCGCGAGCTTTCCGACGAACGCGGTGCCGCGGCCGGGCTTTCCAGCGACGATCGCGGGACCGGTGGCTCAGGTTGCCGGACTGGTCGCGGCCGACGATGGCTTCCTGGCCTTCGGCGGTTTCACCTCGGTCGATCAGCTTCCGCGGCGCGGACTGGTGCGTTTCACGGCGGCCGGCACCGTCGATCCGTCCTTCGACCCGGAGCTCAACTTCGACGTCCTGCGCGTGCTCCGTTTGCCGGACGGACGGTGGATCTTGAATGTCTCCAATCCCTCGGGGTCGCAGATACCGAGTTTCCTCCGAATCCATTCGGACGGGAGTCGCGATCATTCCTACGCCCCGCCGGACTTCGCGTATGCGCTGGCGATGGCGGCGCAGGCCGACGGCGGCATCGTGTTCACGTCCTCGTTGGGCACGCTGGGTTCGTTTTGGATTTTCCGTCGTCGGCGATCCGGGTCCGAAACCTCGTGTTGCATCCCGACGGCTCGCACGATGCGGGGCTCACCGCCGCGTTGGCGTCGTATGTCACCAGCGTGACGCTGCAGCGCGACGGCAAAATCCTCCTCAGCCACCCAGCCGGATGGAAAGGTGCTCGTCGCGGCCTTTCCGCTGCAGTTCGCCCGCCTGAATGCCGATCTCACCGAAGACCGCAACTTCCGGGGCACCTACGGGGAGTTGGAGGGCGACTCCGGGTTCATCATCGATCGCCTCGCGCTGCAGCCGGACGGGAAGATTCTCGCCGCCGGCCGCGGCCGGCGCCACGCGCTCGTCCGCTTCCGGCAGGATGGCCTGATCGATTCCACGTTCGTGACGGGGCAGGGTTTCGATGGGGCGCTGACGGCGATCGTGCCGGAGGGCAACGGCCGGATCCTCGTCGCGGGGACGTTCAGGTCCTACAACGGCGTCGCGCGCGCCGGCTTCGCGCGGCTCAACGCCGACGGTTCGCTGGATCCGAGCTTCGTCCCGCCGGCCGTTCCGGTCCTCGGCGGGTGGCCGACCGCGGTCGCGTTCGATGCGGATGGCGGCATCCTGGCGACCGGCCGCTCGCTCAGCTTCCCGGTTCCCGGCGCGACCGGGCTGGTGAAGCTGGAGAACGCCGTGTCGCGGCTGAGCAACGGCTCGGTGCGCACGCTGGCAGGCACCGGTGATCGCACGCTCGTGGTCGGCTTCGCGATCGCCGGCACCGGCAGCAAGCAGGTCCTGCTCCGCGCGATCGGGCCCTCGCTCCAGCTCTTCGGCGTGTCCGGCGCGCTCGCCGACCCGCAACTGCGGCTGTTCAACGGCGTGGGCGCGTCGATCGCGTTCAACGACGACTGGTCGGGCGATGGCGCGGTGGTCGCGGCCACGCAGCGTGTCGGCGCGTTTCCGCTCGCGGGAGGCTCGAGGGATGCGGTCGTGCTGGCCCCGCTCAGCGGCCCCGCGTCATATTCGGCGCACGTGGGTGCGGCGAGTGCGACGGGCATCGCCCTGCTCGAATCCTACGATGCCGATGCGATCACATCCGCGGCGCGCCTCTCCAATCTGTCGGCGCGCAGCCAGGTCGGCACGGGCGCGAATCTCCTCGTGGTGGGGTTCGTGATCGAGGGTAACGCGCCGAAGACCGTGCTGCTTCGCGGCATCGGACCGGGCCTCGCGCCCTTCGGCGTGACCGATGCGCTGATCGATCCGCAGCTCCGGCTCTACAATCGCAACGCGAACGTGCTTCACGCCAACGATGACTGGGGTGGCGCGAGCGATCTGGCGGCCGCCTTCCGGCAGACCGGTGCGTTTGCCCTGGCGCCGAATTCGCGGGATGCCGCGCTGCTGGTTACGCTGGCACCCGGACTCTACTCGGCGCAGGTCAGCGGCGTGCGCGAGACGACGGGCGTCGCCCTGGTGGAGGTCTATGAGGTGCCGTAGCCGGGGCGCGCGGAAGAAGCCGGACGTGGCGCGTTTCGTTTTGCGCGAAACGCCGGAGTAGGATTGGCAGAGGTGGATCCGACGCGGAGCGTGCGCCCTTCCGGCCCGACCTGCCGCCGAGGCAAACGCACGAACCCCGCCATGACCCGCCGCGCTGTCTGGTCGATCCTGTTGCTCACCGGAATCGTCGTCTCCGGGGGGCCGTCCCTGTCCGCGCAAGGCGTCGCGGGTCCGGCCGCCGCGCCGCCGCGCGTGTTCTGCCTGAGCCGCGAGGGGCTGCTGGAGGCGAAGGCGCTGATCGCCCGCGACGATCCGTTGATCCGCGCCTCGTGGCGGCGGCTGCAGCGCGAGGCGGAGCAGGCCCTGGATGTCGGGCCCTATTCCGTCGTGCTCAAGCGCGCGGTCCCGCCCAGCGGCAACAAGCACGACTACCTGAGCCTTGCGCCGTATGCCTGGCCCGACCCGGCGCAGCAAGACGGCCTGCCCTACAAGGGGCGCGACGGCTTCACCAACCCCGAATGGTGGCAGGACTACGATCGCGTGCCGCTCGAGCGGCTGACGCAGGCGGCCGAGGTGCTGGCCGCGGCCTGGTATTTCGCGGGCCGGGACGCCCATGCGCGCCGCGCGGCCCACCTGCTGCGCGTGTGGTTTCTCGATCCCGCCACCGCCATGACGCCCGACGTGACCTTCGCCCAGGCCACGCCGGGGCGAAACCCGGGCCGTCCCCACGCCATCGATACGCGCTTCCTGACGCGCGTGGTGGATGTCGTCGGCCTGCTGGGCGGCAGCCCGGCGTGGACCGAAAAGGATCAGGCCGGCATGGTCGGCTGGTTCCGCGAGTTCGTCGCCAACCAGCGCCGCCGCACCGACGACACCTACCGGAACGCCGCCCACAACATCGCCAGTTTTTACCATGCCCAGGTCGCGGCGCAGGCGCTCTTCATCGGCGACGCGGAGCTCGCGCGCGAGATGATCGCGCGCACGAAGCCGCGGCTCGAGCTCGCTGTCGGCCCCGACGGATTTTTCCAGGTCGAGCGCAACCGCACGCGCTCCTTCAGCTACAGTTGTTTCCACCTGTTCGCGCTGTTCAACCTCGCGACGATGGGGCGCCACGTGGACGTGGATCTCTGGCACTACGCGACCGCGGATGGCCGCGGCCTGCGCCGGGCGCTCGACGCGGTGGCGCGGCACGCGGGGGACTATCCGCCGAAGACGTGGCCTTTCGCGGAGACCGGCCGCACGCGGGGCGACTGGTGGGATCCTGTTCACGATCAACTGCCCGTGGTCCTCTTCCACGCGGCGCGCGTGTATGGCGAAACGTCCTACACGGCGAAGGCGGCGGAGATCCTCGCGCACCGCGACGGCCTCGACGCCCACCGGCTGCAACTGCTGTGCGGCCTGCCGCTGCTCGGCGAGCAGGCGATCGCCGGCTGGCTGTTCCGTCCTGGCAGCGTGGAATAGCCGGTCAGCCGCGCAGGCGGGCGACGAGGTCGGGGAGCTGATCGTAGCGGTTGAGGCGGACGCCGACCGCGCCGCCGCCGGGGTGGATTTCCACGAAGTCGATTTCCGGCGCGAGCTGGAACCGCCGGTAGAGCGCGGCGCGCAGGAAGCGCTTCACCGCGTCGGCATCGGTCTTCCGCGCATCGAGGTGCACCTGGAAAAAGTCCCCCTGCCCCGCCCCGTTCACGCGCACGGCGACGGCGTCGCGGCCGAAAGCGCGCTGCAGCATGGCCTCGGCGAGATCGATCAGGGCGAGGCCGCGGAAGAAGTTCGCGCCCGCGAGCCGGCGGAAATCCGGCGGCGTGTCCGCCGCGAGCGCGGCGTCGTCGAGCCCGCGCTGGTAGTCGAAGGGCGTGGCGCCCGCCCGCTCCAGCCAGCGGTCCAGCAGCGCCGGTCCCGCGAGGCCTTGCTCCCAGTCGAGCGCGGTCTCCAGCGCCTCGCGCGGGGGCAGGCGGTCCGGGTCGAGATCGAACGAGCGATCGCCGCGCTGCGACCACGCGACCGACTCGATCCAGGAGTCGGGATGGTGGATGAGGTGGAAGTTGCGGGCGACCTCGGCGAACAGATACGCGACGATCGCGCGCAGCGGCACGCCGCGTTCCTCGACGATCGAGCCGTCCGGCGCGGTGCGGCGCAGCAGCGGTTCGCGCCAGCCGGCGAAGAGCGACGCGAGGAGGGCGTCGGCCTTCTGCGTGGCCGCCTGCGCGTCCACGCCCGTCGTTTCCATCAACTGGCCGAGCAACCAGCCGCGATGGTCGGCCAGGCGCTGGCGGAGGGCGTCGCGCGGGATCAGCAGCGGGAGCTGGCCGAGCACGCCGGCGATCCAGCGCCGGCTCTCCAACTCGAGCGCGCCGTCCGCCACGAGATCGTCCTCGATCAGCTTGAAAAAGTCCGTGTCGAGCGGCAGCCGCACGAGGAGCGCGGCGATCTCCGCGGCCTTGCCGGTCAGTTTGCGCATCTCGCCCGTCGTCAGGCGATCGTGCGCGGGCGATTCGCCGTAGGCGCCACCGGACCACTTCCACGCCTCGCGATCACGGTCGACGCTGAACGGAAAGAGGACCTGGAAGCGGTCCGCGGGCAGTGGATACGTGCCGATGATCCGGAAATTCTCGCGCGGGTTGGAGGAGATCAGCGTGCCGCAGCCGGCGCGGCCCTTCTGCTCGGTGGCCTGGTCGAGCGAGCCGGCGCGCACGCCGGTGCCGTATTCGGCCTGGCAGGCGAGGTGCACGAGGAGATCGGGCGGCACGCCGAGGTTGAAGAGGGCGTTGATGGCGTTCTTCGTGGCGACGGTGACGGCCGAGGAGCTGGAGAAGCCGCCCTTGGGCACGTTGCCGGTGGTGACGATGCGGAGGCCCTGGAAGCCGTCGCGGCCGAGGTGAAGCTGCACCTGCGCGCCGAGCCGGCCCTTCCGCAGGGTGCGCAGCGAGGCGATGGCGTTGCCGACGAGCGAGAACGGCCGGCGCATGTTGCTGGTGACCCAGAGCGTGGCCGGCGGGAGCGGCTGGCCGCGCTCGCGGCGGCGCTGTAGCTCCTCGTCGGTGAAATAGCCGAGCGCGAGCAGCAGGTCCTCGCTCATGCGCGTGCCGAATTCCTCGTAGGCGTTCCAGTCGGAGACGTGCTCGCCCGGATACATCAGCGCCGTGTCGCTCGGGAGCGTGTTCACGTTCTCGCGGAACCGGGGGTTGGTGGGAAAGAGATGGATCTGCCGGCTGCCCGCGCTCTGCGTGAGCAGCACGATCTGCTCGTCGCCCTCCGGCGAGCCCGCGCCGATGGGCATCTGCCACGCGGGGCCGAAGAAGCGGCCCATATCCGGGTGCATGAACGCGATTCGGAAGCGGCCGCCCGAGATGCCGATCGCCGCCGGTTGATCGGCCTGGAACCCGAGGCGCTCGCGCTCGGCGGCGGTGGCGAGCTCCTCGAGCTGGCGCGCGATTGCGGCCACCTGCGCCGGCGGCCGATCCGCGCGGATGGCGCGCGCGGCCGATTCGAGATCCGAAGCGGCGGAGAGCAGCCCGCCCGCCGCGGCCACGACGCTCTCGAGCAGCGCGAGGTCGGCCGGCCGCGTCACATCCGAACAGAGCAGGTCATACTCCGGATCGGCGACGGTGATGGTCACGGTGCGCAGGTCGCCGCCCCGGCGGTGGAGGGACTCGACGATGTCGGTGAGGTAGAACTGCTGCTGGGCGTTCGCGTTGGTGAGTTCGCCGAGGCGGGCGTGCAGCGTGGCGGCGCGGATCACGTAGAGCGGACAGTTGCCCTCGGTGAGGTCCTCCAGCGCGCGCCGCGCGACGGGATCGGCGCCGTCATCGATGTCGCGTTGCTCGACCAGACGCGCGACGCGTCCGCGCTCGTCGCGCACGACCCGGCCCTTGCCGCGGTGGCGCGGCGGCTCGTATTCCGCCGTCAGCATCGTGAGGTCCGCCTCGCGTCCGCCGGCGCGATGGGTCTCGCAGAGGCGGCGGTAGACCGACGGCGTGACGATGCGGTCGCCCATCGTGATCACGAGCAGCGGATCCGCGGCGAGCAGCGCGGCGACGCTGAAGGCCTCGAACGCAGCGAAGGCGGTGCCGCCCGCGGGGTTGTCGGAGCGGATGTAGAGGTTGTCGGCGCCGAGCGCGGCGGCGACCTCCTCGTGACGATAGCCGACGAGGCAGATCGCGGGGCCGGGGGAAAAGTGGCGGAAGGCGTCGATCGAGTGCCGCGCGAGCGGGATGCCGTGGACGGGCTGGATGCACTTGGGCGCCTGGCCGAAGCGCGTGCCCTTGCCGGCGGCGAGGACGATCAGGACGGGCGTCTCCGGCGCGATGCCGCCGTGGAAGGGCAGCGCCTGCGGATTGAGAATCTTGCTGGGACTGGGCTGCGCCGCGGCCGCGAGCCGGGCGACGCCGGACGCCGGAATCATGGCGGCATTCACGGCGACTCCGGCGCGCGGGGCCAGACCTTTTCGCGGTCGGACGCGCGGCGGTCGCGAGAGGCTGAATACAAAGTTCAATTCCCGCGCAGCGTTCCGCAACGGACGATGAGCGGGCCGCGCGGCCCGCCGCTATGCTCGTCGCCAGAATTCAACATGCCACGCTTCGTCCATCGCCTAGCCTCCCATGAAGCCGAGATGGTGCGCCAGTCGGGTCTCGGGATCGCGGTCGTGTTTGCCGTCCTGCTGGCGGCCGGGATTGCCCTCGTGATCGCCGGGTTGACGTAGCCGCGATGTGCCCGGCCGGAACGGCCGGTGCGGGGATGAAACGCGCGCCGCGGATCGGCGCCAACGGGAACTTTCCATGATCAGTCGAGATTACACCAAGGAAGTCGGTCTCAAATCGGGCACCGTGCATGTGCCGCTGCCGCTCGCGCTCGTCGCGCTGGCCGTCATCGGCGCCGGCCTGTGCGTGGGCGCGATGAAGCTGCACGCTTCGGCTCCGCCGCGCGTGAAGGAGGAGGCTCCGACCTCCCATGCCGCGGCCAAGCCCGCGCCGGCGCCGGCGCGGAGCGTGACGCACCGTTAAGGCCGGACTTGTCCGGGAAAGCGTGGCGGTCTCCGCGGGCCAAACGGCCCCGCCGGCACTACCAGCGGGCGCGGAGCGTGCCCGCCTTGGTCGCGTCGAGGGCGAGCTCCTGCGGCGGCAGGCCGGGCGGGACGAGACGCACGCGGAAAGTCCGCACCGGCGGTGCGGGGGACGTTGAGGCGGCGAAAGGCCGCAGGTGGTGTTCGACGGAAATGGTCCGATCGCGCGCCAGCGTGGACCGCACGGTGACGGAGATGAGCCCGTAGAACGTCGGCCAGTTGCGCAGCTCGATCGTCCGGCCGGCGGCGAGCCAGTCGGAGGGGATGGCGGGAAAGAGCATCAGGCCGCCGTCGGCGACGCCGTCCGCAGCGAGCGTTTCACTGACGAGGGCGTGACGGATCAGCGAGAGGGCTTCGCCGGCGCCCGCGCCGAGCGGCTCGGTGAACGAGATGTGGCCCTCGAGGTAGCGGTGGGCGTCATACATCCCGAAATTCCACGGCGCCTCGCGCGTGATCTGCTCGAACGCCGCGCGCTGGAGCCGATACGGAAACAGTCCGGCGACCTCGGGGATCGCATGGCCGTTGCGGCTCGCGGCGTGCAGCATGAAGGCGTGCAGGCTGGCGATGGCCTGCGGGCGGATCCGGATATCCGGCACGGAGCGCGCGATCAGGTGGGCGATGTTGCCAACGGCATAGGCGGCATCGAGCCCTTCGTAGAAACGCGGCAGCCCCGCCCACAGCCCGCCGTGCGCCTCGGCGTAGTCGAACACGGCGTCGCTGTGCGCGGTCAGCCCGAGCTCGAGGAACGACGGGGCGAAGAGGTTCCAGTAGTTGCCGAAGCGCGTGGCGGTGATCGGCGAGTGCGGTCCCTCGTGCCGGCCAGCGAGCGAAGGCAACTCGAGCGCGAAGGGCACGAACGGCGGCGTGGTGTCCCGCACGGTGACCGTGCCGATGGTCTCGTCGATTCGCCCCCGCAACGACGCAGCGTCGGCGGCGATCCGTGAGCCCGCCTTTGCGAGTTCCGGCGGGCCCAGCGTGCGGAACGCCGCGGCCGTGGCGACCAGGCCGCGCCAGCAGGCGGCGGAGGCGTAGAGACTGGTGGCGGGATCGCGGACATCGCCGCCGTAGATGTGCGGCGGCAGCAGGCCGCGCGTGAGCGGCGAGCGCGTATCGGCGTTGGCGTGACGCACCGTCTCGGTCCAGCGCGCGCACTCGAGCAGGGCGGGTGCGATCGACTCGAGCCAGGCGCGGTCGCGGGTCAGCAGCGCGACGGTCGCGGCGGCGAGCGGCGCGATGCCGTTGCGCGACTGGTGGTGGACGTTGGTTTTGTCGAGATTGTCGGCGCGGAGCATGATTTCCGCCTGGCGCTTCGCCTCTTCCGGCTGGCCCCACTGGGCGAGGGCGATCACGGGCCAGGCCTCCTCGATGCCGAAATACGCCTGGTAGAAATACGCGCCGTAGCTGAGCCGGTCCTGGTTCTGGTAATGGGCGCGCGTGATCTGCTCCACCTGCGCGCGCCAAACGTCGATGCGCTCCTGCCATTCGGGTGAGGGCAACTTTACTTGCGCGCCGGCAGTCAGGTGAGCGGTCCATTCGGCGATGAATTCGGCGCGCGCCTCGTCGTAGTCCTGAATCGGCGTGGCGGTATCGACCTGCGGCGTGATGACCGTGACGCGGGCGACGTCGGGCGCGAACGCGAGCAGGTTCTCGAACGGACCGAGGGATGTGACCGTGAACGGCTGCGGCGAACTGAGCAGCGTGACATTGGCATGGTCGACGAGGCGGTTGCCCTCGCGACGGGTCTTGGGTTCGAGCGTGAAAAACGGCAGCGGCGTGCGTTCGCGTTTCGTGTCGTCCCAGTAGTGGACGTTGGGCCGGCGGCCGGTGCCGAGGGCGAGCTGTGCGCCGGCGGGAGCATCGTGCAGCTCGAAGCGGACGAACACCCTCGAGCGATGCGAGAACAGCTCCTGCCGGAGGCGCGTCGGCCCGTGCGACCACTCGAGCATCCACATCGGGAGCGTGACGCCGGCCGCGGTTTTCAGGAACGCGGTTTTGGCCGAGAGCGGCGCGGGCCGGATGAGCGTGTCGCCGATCAGCAGCGCGGGCGCGAACCAGTGGTCCTCCTTGTTCCACTTCGGCAGATCGCGGCTGAGCCAGGTGGTGAACCACTGGCCGTTCTGGAATGCGAAGGCGGGACTGGCGTCGTGCGGACCGGCGATCAGGACTTTCTGGAAATCGAGCGGCCATGCGGCGCGCTCGAGTTCGGCCCACGGGATCTCGCGGTCGACGCGGCGCGGGATGATCGGATCGACGAGGCTGGCGCGCTGGCGGGCCACGTCGTCATCGGAGCGATCGATCGCGCGGACGGCAGGGGGAAGCACGGCGGCGAACTCGCCGCTCTCGATCACGCGATAGCGCGGCGGCGTGAGTGCGGCGAGCGCGGCGGGATCGACGGTGATGATCTGATCCCAGAACGCGTCGCGGCGGGTGGCGCGCGAGAGCGTGACGGTGTCGTTCGTCCCCGGAAAACGGATGCGGGCCGTGCGCAGGCCTTGAAAGGGAGCGAGGATGACGCCGGGCTCGCGAACGGCGTCGGCGGGCAGATCCGCGGGCGCGTAGCGATGGGCGCCGAACTCGAGAAAGTGCAACTCGCGGCTGGCGGGCAGCGTGACGGAGGCGCGGCCGTGCTCCAGCGGAAGGCGCTGGAGGAGATCCGAGGCGCCGGCAGCGATCGGCAGCAGCGCGAGGGCAAGGGTGGCTGACCGACGCATCGTGGCTCCTGCTGCAGGGGAGGCAGTTGCTTCGAAGCGGCCTGAGTCCGGGTGGCGATTGCCTTGGAACCCAGGCCGGTTCAGGGCACTTCGTAGATCTCGACGAGCGCGACGCCCGTCGTGCCGCCGACGCCCGCGACCTGCGCGGTGTAGCTGCCGGGCGGGAGCTCCGCGACGAGGGCCGCATCGCGCGAACCGGGCACAAGGCGAAACGCCCCGACGGAACCGAACGCCGTATCCAGCGCGGTGTCACCGCCCCAGTTGTCGTTTTCCCGGACAACGTTCGCGGCGCTGTCGAAGAGCGTGAGCCGCGGGTCCGCGAGGAAGCCGGTGACGCCGAACACCTCGAGCGTCGGGCCGATCGCGCGAATCAGCACGCGCTTGGGCGCGGGTCCGGCGATGACGAAGCCGGCGATCAGGACGTTGGCGCCGGTGCCGCTGACGGTGCGGGCGGAGACGTTGATCAGGCGCGGGCGCGCGGCGGTGAAACCGGCGGCGGCGGTGAGATCGTAGATCTCGGCGAGGACGACGCCGGTGGCGCTGCCGGCGCCGGAGACCTGCGCCGAGTAGCCGCCGGCGGCGAGCGCGGGATTGTAGAGCGCGGCGTCGCGGCTGCCGCCGGTGAGCGGAAACGCGCCGACACTGGCGAAGACGGGGGCGTCGTTGGTGCTCCAGTTGTCGTTTTCGAAGAGCTTCGTCGTGCCGCCGTAGAGCTCGACCCGCGGGTCGGCGAGCGTGCCGTCGACGCCGAAGGCGCCGAGCGTGGGGCCGACGCCGCGGATGAGCAGGGGCTTGGAGCCACTCGTGCCGGAGCCGCCGATGGCGAAGCCGACGATGAGCGTGTTGGCGCCGGTGCCGGCGTTGGTGCGGATCGAGAGGTTGGCGATGCGGCTGACCTCGGGTGCGCCGCTGGCGTCGACCACGAGCGGCGCCGCGGCGCTGTAGACGGTGGTGCCGAGCGCGGTCACGCCGACGTCGTAGCGGCCGGCGGCGGTGGCGGCGACGGCCGGGAGCGAGAGTGTGGCGCCGGTCGCGCCGGCGAGCGGGACGCCGTCCTTGCGCCATTGATACGTCAGCGGCGCGGTGCCGACGGCCCCGGCGCGGAAGGTGACGTTGCCGCCCGTGACGGCGAACTGCTCGGCGAGCGGCGTGACGAACACGACCGGGGCGCCGGAGAGGGCGAAGGCCGCGGCGCCGCTGGCCGCGACGGCCACGGCGCGCGGGGCGGCGCGCGGGACGTTGCCGCGGCCGGCGCCGGTGTTGCCGAAGAGAACCACGGTGCCGTCGGCCTTCAACGCCAGCGAATGCGAGCCGCCGGTGGCGATGGCGGTGACGTTGTTCAGGCCGGCGGGCACGGTCACCTGGTCCGAGGAGTTGACGCCCCAGCCGACCACGGTGCCGTCGCGCTTGAGCGCGAGCGCGTGGGCGGCGGCGCCGCTCGAGGCGATGGCGGTGACGTCGGCCAGGCCGGTGGGGAAAGGCACGGCGCCGGCAAAAGTGGTGCCCCAGCGCACGACGGTGCCGTCGGCGCGGAGGGCGACGCTCAGGCGATCGCTGGCGGCGATGGCGGTGACGCGGCCGAGGTTCGCGGGCGGCGCGGCCTGCGCGCGGGTGTTGTCGCCCCAGCCGACGACCGTGCCGTCGCTCTTGAGCGCGAGCGCGTGATAGATGTGCGCGGAGTTGCTGCCGCCGATGGCGAGCTGAACCACGTCGCGGAGACCCTCGGGTGGCGTGAGGATACCGCTCGTGGTGTCGCCCCAGAGCACGACGGTGCCGTCGCTCCGAACGGCTCCGCTGACATGACCGCCGGCGGCGAGCGCGACGACGTTGGAGAGTCCGGACGGCACGGCGATCTGGCCGGCGGCCTGCGCGCCCCAGGCGACGACGGTGCCGTCGGCCTTGAGGGCGAGTGCGTGTTGATCGCCCGCGGCGAGGGCGATGATGCCGCTGAGTTCCTGCGGGACGTTAGTCTCGGGAGTCGGGACGACGTTTTCGCCGGTCTCGGTGTCGAAGAACGACGCGCCCTCGCGGCCCCAGGCGGTGACGACGTTGGGCGGCGTAGCCGGGACCGTGACCTCGATCTCGAGCCACTGCTCGGGATCGCTGCCGCCGCGCGCGACGGGCTTGAGGGTGACGCCGGAGGCGGCGTCGGTGAATGCGGTGCCGATCGGCAGGTAGGCGTCGTTGGCGCTGGAGCCGGGGGTCGTGAGATCGAGGAGCTGGCTCTGGAGGCGCTGGTTGTAGCCCCAGACGACATACGCGCCGTCGGAGCGCGGCGTGCCGGTGGCGAAACTCTGGCGCAGGCCGACCCAGAACCAGCGGACGCCGTCGCGGAAGACACGCAGCGCGAGCGGGCGATCGCGCGGTGCGGCGCGGTGGTCGAAGCGGTGGATGCGGTAGGTGCCGCTCGTGGTGGCGGTGGTGACGGCGCCGTCGGGCAGCCAGCCGAGGCGGTTCTTGGCCCACATGTTGAAGTGATGGCGGGCGTCGCGCGTGACGGCGGTGACGGAGGCGGAGCCCATCATGTCGAACGGGTCGCCGTATTCGAGGGTGTTGCCGCGGATGGAGACGGGGTTGCCGTCGTTGACGCGCCAGAGGTTGCCGTGGAGCAGGCCGTAGGTGTGGCCGAGTTCGTGGGAGACGGTGCCGAGCGCGAAGGAGGCCGGGCCGTTGATCCAGGCGTTGGTGCCGGAGACGTTGGCGAGCCCGCCGTAGGTGATGCGCGAGCCGGAGACGCGGGCCGTGCCGAGGTTGGGAAACACGACGATGACGCGATCGTAGTTGCCGAGCGTGAAGTCGGCGCCGGCGGCGGTGCGCGCATCGGTGTGGAGGCCGGTATTGTCGCCGGCGGTGGCGTAGGAGGCGCCGGAGCGCGGGAGCCGGTAGGTTTGCGTGCTGACTGTGGCGGTGACGGACGTCTGGCCGTAGCTGCCGTCCTCGAAGAACGACCGCACGGCGCCGTCGACGACAGTCTGCGCGGCGGCCTGCGAGAGGGGTTCACCCGGGAAGTCGCTGAAATCCGCGCGGATCACGAGAACCTGCTTCGTGCCGATCGTATGGGGCACGGCGGGCTCCGCGGCCCGCGGGGGCTCGGCGGACGACGTCAGCGGCGCCACGCGCGGTCCCGGCTGATCCTCCGCGGCGAGGGCGCGTCCTTCGAAGAGGCCGAGTTCGCCGTCGTGGACCGTCAGCAGGCGCCCGTCGAACGCGATGCGCTCCAGCGTGTCGCGCGCGGCGCTCTCGATCGCGAGTGCGCAGGCGGCGCACACCGGCGGCGCCGCCGCGGTTGCGGCCTCGGCCGCGTCTTCGCCGGGCTCAAGCATGCGCAACGGGCTCTCGTGCAACGCGAACTGGCCGTCGAGCGCGATGCCGTGGAGGGAGGCGCCCTCCTTGGTGAGCTGCGATTCCCGGCGGCCGTAGGCGCGCGCCGTAAACGTCGTGCCGCCGAGAAACACGATCCGCCGGAGCGGAGGCTCGGCGGTGGGATCGGGCCCGGGCTGCATGGCCTGGAGCGCGTAGTCGCCGCGGCCGGCGTGGCGTGTTTCGAGTTCGGCCAGCACGGCCGCCGGCAGGGCCTGCCGCACCGCGGCGGGCACGGTGACCGCCAGCGCGCGCTGCGGGTCCGAGATGATGAGCCGGCGCAGCTCGGGGCGGCGCGCGCGGGCGAGGGCCACGCCCTCGGCCTCGAGGTCGCGGCGGGCGGCAGGCGACGCCGCGGCGCGATAGCGATCGGTCCAAGCGCGAAACGCGGCCAGCGCGGGCGGGAGCGGGCCGTCCCACGCTTGCGCATACGCGAGCCGGGCACGCGTTTGCGTGCGGGCATCCTCGACCGGCGGCGCCTCGGGCGCGGCCGTGGCCGCGGTCGAAGCGGACGCAGCCGCTGCCGGCGGGATCCCTGTTTTGCCGCCGGAATTCCCGTCTGCGCCCGAAGGCTGGTCGCGCGAAGCCGGAACCGTGAAATGGAAGAGCACCGCGAGCGCAGCGAGGGCGACGAGCGAGGCCGCGAGAAAACGCCGACGATGGGAAATAACCATGGGAAAGCGGGCGGGACGACCCCCGCGGGGGCGCGGAGATAGAGTTCGCGCGCCGGTGCCGTCACAAGCGCGAAAACGCGGGCGGTTTACCGCGTTGACCCCTGCGGCTCGGCGGCTACCTACAACCCTTCCCGATTTGAACCGCGTTCACATCAAGACCTACGGCTGCCAGATGAACGAGCGCGACAGCGAGGCTGTCGCGGCGATGCTGCGTGCGCGGGGCTACCGGATCGTGGCGGACGAGAACGACTGCGACATCCTGCTGCTCAACACCTGCAGCGTGCGCGACGCCGCCGAGCAGAAGGCGATCGGCAAGGCCGGCTACCTCTCGCACCGCAAGAAGAAGCAGCCGGACTTCGTCCTCGGGATCCTCGGCTGCATGGCGCAGAACCGCGGCGCCTCGCTCCTCGAGCAGTTGCCCGACGTCGACCTGATCGTCGGCACGCAGAAATTCCACCAGGTCCCCGGCTATCTCGACAACCTCCGCGCCGCGCGCGACGCCGGCGTGCCGATCGGGGCGACGATCGTCGACATCGCGGAGGAGGCCGGCTCGCAGAACACGATCAAGGATCACCTTGCGCCCGAGCCCGGTGCCGACGGTGAGCCGGAGCGGCCGGTGAGCGCGTTCGTCTCCATCCAGCAGGGCTGCAACATGGACTGCGCGTTCTGCATCGTGCCGAAGACGCGCGGCGACGAGCGCTCGCGGCCGATGGACGACATCGTAGCCGAATGCCGCGCCCTCGCGGCCCGCGGGGTGCGCGAGATCACGCTGCTCGGCCAGATCGTCACGAGCTACGGCCGCCGCGACTACGCGCACACCGACGGCGTGACGCCCTTCGTGCAGCTCCTCGAGCGCGTGCACGCGATCGACGGCCTCGAACGCATCCGCTTCACCTCGCCGCACCCGCGCGGTTTCAAGGACGACCTGGTCGCGGCCTATGGCCGACTGCCGAAGCTCTGCGGCTACGTGCACCTGCCGCTGCAGAGCGGGAGCAACCGCATCCTGCGCGCGATGAACCGGCCCTACACGCGGGAGCGCTACCGGGAGATCGTCGAGGCGCTGCGGGCGGTGACGCCGGAGATGTATTTCTCCACCGATGTGATCGTGGGTTTCCCGGGCGAGACGGAGGAGGACTTCGAGCAGACGCGGGAGCTCTTCGAGGCCTGCAACTACGACATGGCGTATGTCTTCAAATACAGCATCCGCACCGGCACGCCCGCGGCGGAGCTGCCCGATCAGGTGCCGGACGAGGTGAAGGAGCGGCGCAACCAGGTCCTGCTCGACCTCCTGCAGCGCAACTCGCTGCGCCGGACGGCGGCGCTGGTCGGCACGGTGGAGGAGGTCCTGGTCGAGGGGCGCGACAAGAGCGGCGAGCGCTTCACCGGCCGGACGCGGGGCAACCGGGTGTGTGTGTTCGAGGCGGACGCGCGCCTCGTGGGCCAGCTCGTGCCGCTGCGGATCGAGCGGGCGACGGTGAGCACGTTGTATGGGGAGTTGGTGCTGGCGGGGGTGGAGAAATCCTAATCTTTCTCTTTCTTCTTTCTCTTTCTCCGCACCCGCACTTTCACCATGCGTCCTCAATTCGACCACGATCGACTCAAAGTTTATCAGGAAGCCCTGCGTTTCGTGTCGTGGGCCGGACCGATCATCGAGGAATTGCCGGCCAAGCTTGCCGCCAAAGACCAGCTCGATCGCGCGTCGACCAGCATCGTGTTGAATCTGGCAGAAGGTAACGGCAAACGGTCGCGCCCCGATCGCTGCCGCTACTTCGATACGGCCCGAGGGTCGGGCGTGGAATGCGCGGCCTGCCTCGACGTTTTGGTCGCACGCCAGAAGATTTCCCGCGAGCAAGCAGAAGCAGGAAAGTCGATCCTGGTTGAGGTCGTCTCCATGACGGCGGGCCTGATCGCACACTTCTCCGGCGAAGTCTCAGAGGACGAACAAGCCCCTTACGGGGAGGTTTTGTCCGGGCGGGAGAAAGAGTAAGAGAAAGAGGTAAGAGAAAGATTATCATGTCCCTCACCCTCGCCACCCTCATCCCCGGCCTGCTCCTGCTCGCGCTGGGCCTCCCGCTGCTGCTCAACTCAGCCGGTTACGCCGCGGTGCTGAAGTCGTTCCCGCGCTCGACGGCGGCGGCGTATCTGTTTTTCGGAGTCGGCGCGGCCTGGTTCCTTTACGCCATCTGGCACCTGTCGCCGGCGGACTTCGGCGAGTATCGCACGTATCTCTTCATTGGTTTCCTGCTGGTGGCCGTGCTCTCGTTCAAGTGCGTGCCCGACTTCCTGGCCGTGCGGGGCCTCGCGACGATCGTGCTGATGGGCGCGATGCCGCTGCTCGACGCGGGCTACATGAACTTCGAGCACGCGCAGATCGTGCTCTACAAGATCGCGGTCTATCTCGCCATCGCCGGCGCGATCTGGCTCGGCGCGCAGCCGTGGCGGCTCCGCGATTTCTTCGGCTGGCTCTTCGCGCAGCCGGGCCGTGCGCGCGGCGTGGGCGGCGCGCTCGCGGGCTACGGCGTGCTGCTGGCCATCGTGGCGTTCACCTACTGACCCTCTGCGAATGCCCGCCTTCGTCGCCCCCGTCCTGATCGTCATCGCCGGCCCCGCCGGCTCGGGCAAGAGCACGTTGTGCGACCGGCTGGTGCAGGAGCGGACGGAGTTTTCGCGCGTCGTCACCACCACCACCCGCGCCCCGCGGGACGGCGAGATCAACGGCGTGCACTACCATTTCTTCTCGCCGGCGGAGTTCCGCGCGAAGATCGCCCGCGGCGAGTTTCTCGAGTGGGCGCAGGTGCACGGCGATCACGAGGACCGGCTCTACGGGACGCTGAAATCGAGCGTCTTCGACCCGCTGGCGCAGGGAAACAACCTCGTGATGAGCATCGACGTGCAGGGCGTGGAGAGCCTGCGCCGGGTGGCGGCGACGGACGCGCGGCTGCACCGGGCGATGACGACGGTCTTCATCGTGCTCGATCACGACCGGCTGGAGGCGCGGATGCGCGCGCGGGCCAAGGATCACGAGGACGAGATCGCCCGGCGCATCGCCACGGCGGAGGCGGAGCTGCGCGAGGCGCCGAAATTCGATTTCCGGATCGAGAGCCGCACGCGCGACGAGGATTTCGAGGCGTTGCTGCTGATTGTCCGCCGGGCGCAGTTGCGCGCGGCCGCGGCGGAACCGCACGAGCCCGGACCGCGGTGACGGGTTCCGGCCGTCGTGCCGAACCTGATTGAAATGTAAGGCGGGTCAGCTTGTGCGCCGGCGCCGGCGGGCGTGAACTACCCGCGCCGGGCAACGATGCTGCGAACGTCCGCCCCCGGTTGCCGGCCGCCTCGTGGCGGCCGGTCGTAACACCATCCCCTGACATTTTCATGCCCCGGCGCATCAAACGTGCGTGGGCTGGGACGGCTTTGCCTGCATTCGCGACGGGGCCACGCACACGATGAGTGCCGGTCCCGTCGCCGCAGCCGGCCGCACCCCGGCTACCGCCGTCGTTCCCTCCCGGCTTCCGGCCGCCCCTGGGCCCGCGCCGGCGCGAACGTCCCGTCCCGGCCGTCTCCACGCCGTGGCGCCGCGGCTGCGCTGGATCGCGGTGGGCGCGCTGCTGGCGACTTATGTCACGATGTCGTTCACGGCGTCGCTCTCGAAGGGCGTGTCGTTCGACGAGGGCCAGCAGCTCGCCGTCGGCTACAACCTCTGGCTGCGCGACGACTACCGCATCGAGGGAGCCAACGGCGATCTGGTGAAGCGCTGGGCCACCCTGCCCTATCTGTGGACGCGGCCGCATTTCGTCGGCACCGACGATCCGATGTGGCTGCGCGCGGAGCCCTACGAGGTCGCGCACCGCTTCTTCTTCGAGCTGGGCAACCAGCCCGAGTTGTTGCTCGCCCAGGGGCGCGCGATGATGGCCCTGCTCGGCGCGGCGACCGGGCTGATGATTTTCTTCGGCGCGCGGGCGTTGTTCGGCTGGCGCTCGGCCTTCGTCGCGCTCGGCCTCTTCTGCTTCAGCCCCCACATGCTGGCGTTCGGCGGCATCGTGTCCACGGACCTGTCGATCACGCTGACGCTGCCGGCCGCCACGTGGTGCATCTGGCGGCTGCTGCACACGGTCACAGCCGGCCGCGTGCTGCTCAGCGGGGCGGTCTTCGGACTCCTTTTGCTCGCGAAGATGACGGCGCTGGTGATTTTCCCGATCACGATCGCCTTGATCGCCATCCGGTCTGTCGCCGGCGGGCCGATGACGCTGCGCTGGGGCGGGCGCTCGTGGCGCATCGCGCTCCGCCACCAGCAGGCGCTGCTCGTGCTGGCGCTCGTGGTCTTCCATGCGGTCGCCGGGTGGTCCGCGATTTGGGCGCACTATGGGTTCCGCTACGTGGCGAGCCCCAACCCCGCGGATCCGCGGATCGCGTTGCGCGTGCAGACCGGCCGCGACCGCGTCCCGAACACGCTGCAACGCCTGGTCACGTGGTCGCGCGAGTCGAAGTTCCTGCCGCAGGGCTACTGCCAGGGCATTGACTGGCTGCTGGGCGATGACGACCGGCTGCCGGCGTTCATGGACGGCAAGACGAAGCGCGGCGGCTGGCGCACGTTTTTCCCGTATGCGATCTGGGTGAAAACGCAGCCGACGCTCTTCGTGCTGCTCGCGCTCGGCGGGTTCGCGTGGTGGCGCGTCCGCCGGCGAGACCCCGGCGGCGCGCCGACCGGGGCGGTGCCGGGACTCTACGCGGCCGCGCCCCATCTCGTCCTTATCATCGTCTACCTCGCCGTCGCCGTCACCGAGGACATCAACCTGGGCCACCGGCACGTGCTGCCGATCTATCCGTCGCTCTACATCCTGGCCAGCGCCGCCGTGCTCCTCTGGGGCCGGCGCGCGCCGTGGATCACCGCGGCGGTCGCGGGCCTGCTCGTGTGGCGGGTCGCCGATTCGCTCGCGACGCGCCCCAACTACCTTTCCTATTTCGGTCCGCAGGCGGGCGGGACGGAGAGCGGCTACAAGCACCTCGTCGACAGCTCGCTCGACTGGGGCATGAACCTGCCCGCGCTGAAGCACTGGCTCGACGTGCACAACCCCGGCAACGCGGAGCCGGTGTTCCTCTCGTATTTCGGCACCGACAGTCCGGAGTATCACGGGATCAAGTCCCGGCGGCTCCCCGGTTTTTTCGACCGGCGCCCGAAGGAGCCCTACCCGCTGCAGCCGGGCATCTACGCCATCAGCGCCACGCTGTTTCAGGGCATCTACCTCGCGGCGCACGGTCCTTGGAATGCGATTTACGAAACCGTCTACCGGCGGGCGATCCGCAACATCGATTGGTTCGAGTCCACCGCGCACAACCCGGCCGCGCGCGCGGATCTCCTGCAGCGCCGTCCGCTCGCGGACTGGGCCAACGACTACGTCATCCACGATCACTTTCGCCTCGCGCGGCTCTGCGCCTGGCTGCGGCACCAAGGCGAGCCGCCGCATCACGTCGGTCACGCCATCTTCATCTGGAAGCTCGATCGGGCCGCGCTGGAGGCCGCGGTCCTCGGCCCGCCGGTGGAGCTGGAGGAGCCGAGCCCGGCCGTGCGCCGGCAGTTCGGGCTGGCCGAGGCGGCTCCCTGAGCCCTACGCCTCGTCGACCACGTAGTGGCTGCCCTTGCTGCGCGGGTTGAGGGAGGCGGCGTGCACCACGAGCAGCGCGGTCTGGATCGCGTTGCGCAACTCGATCAGGTCGCGCGTGAGCCGGCAGCCGCGGTAGAAGCTCTGAATCTCCTCGCGCAGCTCCAGCAGGATGCGCCGGGCGCGGGTGAGCCGTTTCGGCGAACGCACCACGCCCGCGTAATTCCACATCGTGTGCTGGATCTGCAGCATGTCCTGCCGGATGAGCACCGGGTCCGCCTCGCGCGTCGGGCTCTCCCACTCGCGCGGATCGGGCAGCCGGAATGTCTCGCGCGCGAGGTCCGTGCCGTCGGCCAGCGCGGTGAACTTCGCGCTGACGAGGCACTCGAGGAGCGACGTGCTCGCGAGGCGGTTCGCGCCGTGCAGGCCGGTGCAACCGGTCTCGCCGATGGCGTTGAGGTGCCGCACGCTCGTGCGACCGTGCAGATCCGCGTGCACGCCGCCGCAGGCGAAATGCGCCGCCGGCACCACCGGGATCGGCTCGCGCGTCATGTCGATCCCGTGTTCCAGGCAGCGCTGGTGGATCGTCGGAAACCGATCGCGGATGAACTCCGGCGTCATCGCCGAGAGGTCCAGCAGCGCGTGTGGCTCGCCGCTCGCCGCCAGCTCATGCTTGATCGCACGCGCCACGACGTCGCGCGAGGCCAGCGAGCCGCGCGGGTCGACGGCGTCCATGAAACGCTCGCCGCGGGCGTTGAGCAGCACCGCGCCCTCGCCGCGCAGCGCCTCGGTGACGAGGAAGCGCGGGGCGTTCTTCTTCGCGAAGACCGTCGGGTGGAACTGCACGTATTCGAGATCGATCAGGCGCGCGCCCACCCGGTAGGCCATCGCCACGCCGTGGCCGACGCTGCCCGGGACGTTGGTCGTGTGCAGGAAGATCTGCCCGAGCCCGCCCGTCGCGAGGATCGTCTTCTTCGCCACGATCGCGACCGTCTCGCCGCCCCGCGTATCGAGCACGTAGGCGCCGAAGCACGTCAGGGGCTCGTAGCGATCCGCGGCATCGGCGGAGTTGTGCGAGAGCGTCAGCAGATCGATCGCGACCCAGCCGGCGCGCCGCGTGATCCGCGGCGTAGCGTCGACGCGCGCGGCGACCGCCGCGAGGATGGCGTGGCCGGTGGCGTCCTTGGCGTGGATGATTCGCCGCGCGCGGTGCCCGCCCTCGCGGGTGAAGTCGAGCGCGCCCGCCGCGTCGCGATCGAAGCCGACCTGCAGCTCGTCAAGCAGCAGCTCCTCGACGGCGCGCGGGCCCTCGCGCACGAGGTGGGCGACCGCCGCGGGGTTCGCGGTGCCATCGCTCGCGTCGACGATGTCGCGCGCCAGCAGGTCCGGGTCGCGCGTGACGTCGTAGATGATCCCGCCCTGCGCCCAGTCGCTGTTGGCCTGAAGCGGCTCGGCGAGCGACAGCAGCTCGACCGAGAGGCCGAGCCCGGCGGCGCGCAGCGCATAGGCCGAGCCCGCCAGGCCGGCGCCGATCACGAGACAGTCGGTGCGGAGGATTTTCACGTGTTCAGAGCCCGAGCCGGGCGAGCAAGGCCTCCACGGTGATGCGATGATGAACGGCGACCGGTTTCAGAATTCCATTGAGCAGCGTGCCGACCTTGATCGGCTTGTGCGCGGGAATCGTGACATGATGCGTGCCGTTGACCTCGGTCGTCAGGCGAAGGTGAGACCCGTCCTGGCGCACACGTTCGTCGCCCAGTGCGCGCAGAGCCCGGGCCAGATCGAGACCGGAAACCTGCCGCGGAATCCTCACACCGCGAGAACTTCGTCGCGCACAAAATGGAGCCGAATCAACTTCGGCGTGGTTCCGGCGGCGCCGTCGCCAAAGTGGCACTGCACCGCGTCGCGCACCATTTCCCGAAGCTCGTCCAACGTTTCGCCTTGAGTGGCAATCGCATGGCCGAGGGCGGTGGCATAGCAACCTCCATCGACCTCGTCTTCCCTCACCTCGAAGAAGATTTCGCTCATGCCTGAGAGCTATTGAACCCGCGCGGTGGCGCAAGCGACGACTTCACCGCATCCCTCGCGGCCGGACGTCGAGACTCAGATCCACCGCGGTCGCGGAATGCGTCAGCGCGCCGACGCTGATCACGTCGACGCCGGGCAGCGCGTAGGCGCGCACCGTCTCGAGGCGCACGCCGCCGGAGACCTCGACCACGGCCGCGCCGGCGATCAGCGCCACGGCCCGCCGGATCATCTCCGGCGGCATATTGTCGAGCAGGATGACCTCCGCCTGCGCGCGCAGCGCCTCCTTCACCTCGGCGAGGGTCTTCGCCTCGACTTCGATCTTCGCCAGGTGCGGCGCGGCGGCGCGGGCCAGCGTGACGGCCCGCGTGAGCGAGCCGGCGGCGGCGATGTGGTTGTCCTTGATCAACACGTGCTCGCCGAGCGACGAACGGTGATTGCAGCACCCGCCGCAGCGCACCGCGGCTTTCTCGAGCGCGCGCCAGCCCGGCGTGGTCTTGCGCGTATCCACGATCCGGACGCCCGTCCCCGCGACCGCATCGGCGTAGCGGCGCGCGAGGGTCGCAATGCCGGAGAGCCGCTGGAGAAAATTCAGCGCGGTGCGTTCCGCCGTCAGCATCGCCGCCGTCGGGCCGCTGACCGCGAGGACGCGCGTCCCCGTCTTGACGCGGTCGCCGTCGGCCGCGAGGCGCTGCACCGTCAGCGCCGGGTCGACGCGGGCGAAGACCCGCTCCGCCACCGCGAGCCCGCAGAGCACCAGATCCTGTTTCGCGTCGATGAACCCGCGCGCCCGGTCCCGCGCCGAAAAAATCGCGCGGCTGGTGACATCGCCGAGCCCGGCATCCTCCTCGAGGGCGAGGTCGATCAGGTGGTCGGTGCGGGGAGTGATCATGAGAGTCGCGACTTGAGGTCAGTCCGTCGGCGACAGCTCGAACATGCGTTCGATGCAGCGCGCGGCACGGCGGCGCACGTCCTCGTCGAGGGTGACGATCTGCTCCGGGCGCGGCGCCCGGAGCGCGTCGCGCACCTTCTCGAGCGAGTTCAGTTTCATATACGGGCAGAGGCGGCAGCCGCCGATGAAGGCCTTCTCCGGCGCCTCGACCTGCAGGCGCCCGACCAGCCCGCACTCGGTCAGCATCAGGTAATACGGCGCGCCGGTCGTCTTCACGAATTTCATCATCGCGCCCGTGCTGCCGACGAAGTCCGACACAGCCGCCACCTCCGGCGTGCACTCCGGGTGCGCCACGACCTGGAGGCCGGGAAACTGCGCGCGTGCCGCCGCGATGTCCGCCGGGCCGAACTGATCGTGCACCATGCAGGTGCCGTCCGAGGTGATGATCTCCTTGTCGACGCCACGCCGCTTCAGCTCGTCGCGCAGGTTCTGGCCCATCAGGCGATCGGGCACGAAGAGGATGCGCCGCGCCGGCAGGTGCTCGACGATGTGGTAGACGTTGCCGGAGGTGACGCAGACGTCGGACTCCGCCTTCACGTCCGCCGTGCTGTTGATGTAGCACACGACCGTGGCATCCGGATACAGCGCCTTGAGCCGGCGCAATTCCGCGCCGGTGAGCGAATCGGCGAGCGAGCAGCCGGACTCGCGGTCCGGCACGAGCACGGTGGCGTCGGGCGAGAGGATCTTCGCCGTCTCCGCCATGAACACGACGCCGGCGAACACGATCACCTTCGCGCGCGCCTCCCGCGCCTTCAGGCTGAGGTAATACGAATCGCCGCGGAAATCCGCCACGCCGTAGATGATCTCCGGCTCGACGTAGGAATGCGCCAGGATGACGGCGTCTTTTTCCTTCTTCAGCCGGTTGATTTCGAGCGTGAGCGGCGCGATGGCGCGGCAGGTGTCGAGGTTCCAGGTCCGGCCGCGCGGATCGCATTCGACGTGCAGGAGCGAGCGCAGCAGGCGCTCGGCTTCGGTTTCGAGGGCGTCGTCGGTGGCGATCATGCGGCGGGAGGGACGTGGACCGTCGCTGACGCGCCGCGCTTTTTCAAGCGCGGGCCACGACTGCCGCCGGCGCGCCGCGCCACGAACGGCTTGCGGGCCGCTTCGGTGCCGCGATAACGATCCCCCGTGCAAATCCAGCTCGCACTCGTCCTTGCCGCCGCGCCGCCGACCGCGTGGGAGAACATCAAGAGCGTGCCCAAGGACACCTGGATCAACCTCGTGATCTGCGTGGTCGCCGTCGTGGTGATCGTGCGCCTGTGGAAGGCGATGAAGCAGCTCAACGACTTCCTCCCCTACATCGCCGCGACCCTCGCGGGGTGTCTGATTCTCTTCTATTGGGTCTACGAACGGAAGGAGCCCAGGTTTCTCACGCCGGTCGTGGAAAAGCTCGTCCATTTCCTGCCGACGCGGACCAAGCAGGGCGAACTCATCGATCAGCATCGCAAGGGGCGTGATCGGTGAACGCCGCCGCCCGCGCGCTCATCGCCGCCCTCGATCTCGCGCCCCTGCCGGCCGAGGGCGGATTTTTCCGGGCCACGTGGCGCAACGCCACCGGCTCGGCGATTTATTTCCTGCTCACCGCCGACGATTTTTCCGCGCTGCACCGGCTCGAGCAGGATGAGATTTGGCACTTCCACGCTGGCGACCGGATCGAGCACGTGCAGCTCGATCCCCGCGACGGCACGGTGCGCGTCACCGTCATGAGCGCCGCCGTGCTCGCGGGCGATCAGCCCCAGGTGATCGTGCCGGGCGGGTGCTGGCAGGGCGCGCGGCTGGCCGCGGGGGCGACGCAGGGCTATGCGTTGGTCGGCTGCACGGTGTCGCCGCCGTGGGACGAACGGGGCTTCGAACTCGCCCGCCGCGCGGACCTGCTGCGCGCTTTCCCGGCGCAGGGCGCGTTGATCGCGGCGTTGACGAGATGATTTTTGACAGGGCCGCGCGTGCGGCTCACGGTCGCCGGCGTGTCCCTCGCCGATCTCAGGAAAGACTATTCGCTGTCCGGTCTCGTGGAGAAGGACCTCGCGCGCGATCCCTTCCGCCAGTTTGAGAAGTGGTTCCAGGAGGCTGAGGCGGCGAAGATTCACGAGCCCAACGCCATGACGCTCGCGACCGCCACGCGCGACGGCCGCCCCTCGGCGCGCACGGTGCTGCTGAAGGGCCTCGATGGCCGCGGCTTCGTGTTCTACTCGAACTACGAGAGCCGCAAGGGCCGCGAGCTCGAGGCCAACCCGCAGGCCACGCTCCTGCTGCCGTGGCTCGCCCTCGAGCGCCAGGTGATCATCGAGGGCACGGTGACGAAGGTGCCGCGCGAGGAGAGCGAGACGTATTTTCATTCTCGGCCCCGCGCGAGCCAGCTCGGCGCCTGGGTCTCGCAGCAGAGCGCCATCATCTCCGGGCGCAGCGTGCTGGAGGACAGCATGAAGCTGCTCGAGCAGAAATACGCCGGCCGCGACGTGCCGTTGCCGCCGCACTGGGGCGGCTGGCGGCTGCTGCCCGAGACGGTGGAATTCTGGCAGGGCCGCCGCAGCCGCCTGCATGATCGCCTGCGGTATCGACGCGGCAAGGACGGCTGGACCGTCGAGCGCCTCGCGCCCTGAGCCGCGGCGCGGCGCGCGCCGCTTTTTTGCTGTCCCCGGCCCGCCCGCCCCCCTCTCCTGCTGCCACGTGCCCGCCTCGTCCCAGAAACCGCGCCCCCGTCGCCAGCCGGCCCCGAAGCCGGTGCCGGCCGCGCTGTTCGCCGCCGCGCTGCGGGCGCAGAGCGAGGGCGTGTTCATCGCCCGGCGCGGCACGGTCCGGGGCGGCCTCGAGGTGCTTTTCGTCAACGACAGCTTCTGCGCCATGATCGGCCGCCCCGCGGCCGAGCTCGTCGGCCGGCCCCACGGCGGCCTGCACCTGGACCGCGCCGACGTCGAGCGGCTCCGGCGCTGGCTGCCGCGCGCCCATCCCGGGCAGCCGCTGGTTGGCGACGGCTTCCTCGTGCGGGGCGACGGCGGCACGATCAGTGTCGCCTGGAGTTTCGATCCGCTGTTTGACCGGCGCGGGCGCGTGACGCACGTCGTCGCCACGTATCGTGACCAGACCGAGAAGCGCCGCCTGCAGGAGGCGCTCGTGCACGCGCAGCGCCTCGACGCCGTGGGCCGCCTCGCCGGCGGCGTCGCGCACGATTTCAACAACCTGCT
>CAZENI010000047.1:0-26810 GCA_964513055.1 uncultured Opitutus sp. | reverse complement strand
CGCTCGGCGGCCACTACACCGCCGACACCGGGCTGGCCTACCTTTTTGACTACGTCGCGCAGGGCGTGCTCACGCCCAACTCGGTCTTCAGCTGGTTCTCGCCGCTCTACCGGTTGCCCGAGGATCCGTCGCTGTTTGCGCCCGAGTTCCAGATCTACTCGCCGACCGACGCCACGCTCCGCGGCAACTACCTTCACGCCGTGCTCCACCAGCCCGGCACCGATGCGACGATCAACCTCGCGCCCTTCCAGCCCTATGGGAACGACCTCGAGGGACTCGTCGAGGCCGCCAACCAGGCGCTCCTCTACGGCCGCATGCCGGCCGAGATGAAGTCGGTCCTGATCGCCGCCGCCGCTCCCGGCCAGACCGCACAAACGCGGATCGAAACCGTCCTCTACCTCACCGCCCTGAGCGGCCACTACGCGGTGCAACACTGAGCCGGGCCGGGAGCACCGCGGCCACAATCCAGCGCCCCAAGGCTCTCCCGCTCGCTCCGCGCTCCGCGCTCAATCCTCAACTCTCAGCCCTCCACTCCACTCATGAATTCCCCCACCCTCACGCGTCGCCAACTCTGCGGCGGCATGGGCGCGATGGCGCTCCTCGCCCGCTTCGGCTCCTTCAATGCACTGGCGCAGGCCGCGTCTCCAGCGAACGACTACAAGGCCCTCGTCTGCGTGCTCCTCGCCGGCGGCAACGACGGGCACAACACGATCATTCCGCTGAAGGACGACGGCACGACGACCGACAGCTACCGGCAGTCGCGCGGCCAGCTCGCGCTGCCCGATGCCAATGGCCCGCTCCTGCCCATCCAGACCCGGCTCAACGGCCAGCGCTACGCCCTGAATCCCGGCTTGTCGCACATCAAGCACCTCTGGGCACCGCCGGGTGGCGGTCCCGGCCAGCTCGCCGTGCTCGCCAACGTCGGCATGCTCGTGAAGCCCGTCACGCGGACGCAATACCTCGACGCGCAGTCCGGCGTGCCCGTGCCCACCAACCTCTTCTCGCACGCCGATCAGATCCTCCAGATGCAGAGCGGCGTGCCCTCGCCCGGCGGCGGCACCGGCTGGGGCGGACGCACCGCCGACCTCGTGCAGGCGCTGAACGGCGCACCCGGTTTCCCGACCGCGGTCTCGTTGTCCGGCCCGTCGCTCTTCTGCGCCGGCGGCCAGATCCAATCCACGAGCCTCTTCCCCGGCTTCAACTGCGATGTCGACGGCATGAACATCTTCCCGCCCGCGGCCGCCGCCGCCCGCGCCCACGGCTACCAGCAGCTCCTCGAACTCAACAGCGGCCTGAAGCTCATCCAGTCGGCGAACCTCTCGCGCCAGGACGCCAGGGACCTCAACGCCCTGCTCACCGCCGCGCCCGCCTCGATCGCCACGCCGTTTCCCACCACGCCCATCGGCGCGCAGCTCAAGCAGGTCGCCCAAACCATCAAGGCCGGCTCGCTCGTGGGCATGCGCCGCCAGGTGTTCTTCTGCGTGATGGGCGGCTTCGACACCCACGCGGGCCAGAGCTGGTGGCATTGGAACCTGCTCAACGATCTGTCCGAAGCGCTCGCCGCCTTCTACAAGGCGACCGACAACGACCTGAAGATGCCCGAGAAGGTGACGGCGTTCACGCTGTCCGACTTCGGCCGCACGCTCCAGCCGAGCGGCGACGGCTGCGACCACGGCTGGGGCAACCATCACCTGATCATGGGCGGCGCCGTGCGCGGCGGCGATGTCTACGGCACGTTTCCCGACCTCGCGCTCGGCGGTCCCGACGACGCCGGCCACCGCGGCGCGCTCATCCCCACGACATCGATTTCCCAATACGGCGCCACGCTCGCGCGCTGGTTCGGCGTGCCCGGCACGCAAATCAACGAGGTGTTCGACAAAATCACCACCAACTTCCCGACCAACGACCTCGGCTTCATGTCATGATCGCACCCGCTGCCCTCGAAGCCCTGGCCACCGGCGGCGCGGGCCTGGCCGAGCACCCGGCGGGCCGCGGCAGCCGCTGCGCCGCCTGCGGCCTCTGCCGCGCCGGCTCGCCCGCCGGCGCACGCGCCCGGCCTGCGCGGGACGACCGCGCCGGCTGCGCGCTCCACGCTCCGCGCCCGCCCGTGGGTCCGCCGGGCGCCCGCCCGGCGGCCGATTCCTAAACGCACGCTTGAGCTTCGGACATGGTCCCCGTAACGACCTGTCGGCCGCAAGGCCCCAGCGTCACCATGTCCGGCTCCCAACCCGCACGCATCCCGGCCGGCGAGGCGAAACCCGCCGCCGGGTTTGTATCCACCCAATGGAGCCTCGTCCTCGGCGCGCGGAGCGATTCGGGGCAGCGGCGCGAGGCGCTCGAGCAGTTGTGCGCCGCCTACTGGCTGCCGATCTACGGCTACCTGCGGCGGCGCGGGCACGCCGGCCCCGACGCCGAAGACCTCACCCAGGGCTTTTTCCTCTACCTGCTTGAAGGCGATTTCCTCGACCGGCCGGACCCCGCCAAGGGACGCTTCCGCGGCTATCTCATCGGCGCGATGCGGCATTATCTCGGTTCGCATTTCGAGCGCGAGGGCGCCCAGAAGCGGGGCGGCGGCGTGCGGTTCATCGACTGGACCGGGCTCGACCCCGAGCGTGAACTTGCGGCGGTCGATCAGGAGTCCCACGACCCCAGCCAGGCCTACGAAGCGACCTGGGCGCTGACCCTGCTGGCGCGCGCACTCACGCGGCTCGAGAGCGAGCAGGCGGCGGCCGGCCGCGCGCGGCAGTTCGACGTGTTGAAGCCGTTTCTCAGTTCCACGCCCACGCGCGGCGATTACGACGAGGCCGCGCGGACGCTCGGCACGACGCGCACGAACGTCGCCGTCTGGGTGCACCGCCTCAACGCCCGCTATGCCGAGCTGGTGAAACTCGAGGTGGCCGCCACCGTGCAGCACCCGGCGGACGTCGAACAGGAGATGCGCCACCTGCTGCAGGCGCTGCGAAAATGAATCCGCGCGCCGCTGTAATGCCGGCCGGGATTTTCCGGTAATCCCCCTTTCGTGGAAGGCAAACGTCCAGCCAGTCATCCGCCCTTTGCCCGCGCCGGTTGCCCGCGCTGCGGCGGCACGTCGGCGTCGCCCTTCACGGCGGCCGGCGTGTGCCTGCGTTGCGCCGGCACCCGCGTCCTCGAGTTCGAGACCGCCATCTCGACGACCGACAGCTCCGACGCCGCCGGAGGCGCGGCCGCCGCCGACCTGCCGGAGCGGATCGGCGCGTTCGAAATCATCGAGGAGCTCGGCCGCGGCGGCATGGGCCGCGTCTTCGCCGCCCGCCAGATCGGGCTCGGACGGATCGTGGCGCTGAAGGCGCTCGCCGCCGGCCGCAACACCGCGGACCTCGAGCTGCGTTTCCTGCGCGAGGCGCAGACCGCGGCGCGCCTGCGGCATCCGCACATCGTGGCGGTGCACGATTCGGGCCGCGCGCACGGCTTCGTGTATTTCGCGATGGACTACATCGAGGGCGGCGATCTCGCGCGGCGGGCGCGCGCGCAGCCCCTCGCACCGCGCGCGATCGCCGGACTGCTGCACAAGATCGCCGGCGCCCTCGCCTACACGCACGGCGAGGGCGTGCTGCACCGCGACCTGAAGCCCTCGAACATCCTGCTCGACGGCGACGAGCCGCGGCTCGCTGACTTCGGCCTCGCGGCGCAACTCGAGGCCGGCGGTGATCTCACATCGGCCACGAGCGTGCTCGGCACGCCGCACTATCTCGCGCCCGAGGCGCTGCGCGGCGGCAGCGCGGCGCTCACGGTCGCAAGCGACATCTACGCGCTGGGCGTGATTCTCTTCGAACTGCTCACCGGCCGGACGCCCTTCGCCGGCACGTCGCCCGCGGAGCTCGCGGCGATCATCGAGCGATCGGAGCCGCCCGCCCCGCGCACGCTCGCCCCCGCCACGCCGCGCGATCTCGAGACAATCTGCCTGAAGTGCCTCGAGCGCGAGGCGACCCGCCGCTACGCCAGCGCCGCGGCGCTGGCGGAGGATCTGCGCCGCTTCCTCGCCGACGAGCCGATCCTCGCGCGCCCGCCGGGCGCGTGGGAGCGGTTCCGGAAATTCTCCCGGCGGCACCAGGCCGGCGTCGCCGCCGCGGGGGTGGTGGCCGCCACCCTCGTCGCCGCGACCGCCGTCAGCGCCACCCTCGCCGTGCGCGCCCGCCGCGCCGAGAAACACGCTGCCGCCGAAGCGGCCGCCGCCACCGCGCTCGCGGGCTTTCTCCAGAAGGACCTCCTCGCCCAGGCCTCGCCCAACGAGCAGCCCGACCGCGAAGTGAAGCTCCGCACCGTGCTCGAGCGCGCGGCGGCAAAGATCGACGAACGCTTTCCCGCCCAGCCGCTCGTCGCGGCGGATTTGCACGCGGTGATCGGCCAGGTGTTCGAATCGCTCGGGGAATACGAGTCCGCCCGGCGGCATTTCGAGCAGGAACTCGCGTTGCGCGAGCGGCACCTCGGGGCGGAGGATCCGCGCACGCTCGCCGCGATGCACGGGCTCGCCGGGGTGCACCACAGCCACGGCCGGCTCGCGGAGGCGGAGAAGCTCGCGGCGCGCACGCTGGCCGGGCGCGAGGGCGTCCTCGGTCCCGAGCATCCGGCCACGCTGGAGACGGCGACGATGCGCGGCGTGGCGTTGCGCGATCTCGGGCGGACGGCCGAGGCGGAGGCGGCGCTCAACGGGATTATCGCCACGATCCGCCGCGCGCGGGGTCCGGGCGATGCGAGCCTGGTGCTGCCCCTGCGCTCGCTGGCGGCGATCCGTTACGCGCAGATGCGGCTGGCGGAGGCCGAGTCCCTGGTCCGAGAAGCGCTGGGCATCCAGACCGGCGTGGCGGGCGAGGAGAACCCGGCGACGCTCGTCGTGCTCAGCGATCTGGCCGTGATGCTGCAACGCGCCGGCAAGGTCGACGAGGCCGGCGCCATCACCGAGCGCGTGCTGGCTCTCCGCCGGCGCGTGCTCGGCCCCGAGCATCCGCACACGCTCACGTCGATGGGCAATCTCGCGAGCTTCTACAAATCGCGCGACCGGCTCGACGAGGCCGAGCGGCTGCAACTCGCGACGCTCGAAATCATGCGTCCCGCCCTGGGTCCCGATCATCACCGTGTGCTGCAGACGACGCGCAATCTCGCCGACACCTACCGGCTGCAGGGAAAGTTGCAGGCCGCCGCGGATCTGCTGGGCGAGAATCTTGCGGCCTGCCGGCGCACGCACGGCGACACGCATCCGAACACCGTCGCCGCGCTCGGCGCCCTCGGCGACGTGCTCATCGCGCTGGGCGATGCCGCGCGCGCGGAGCCGCTGCTGCGCGAAGCGCTGGCCGCCTACGAGAAGGAGGGCGCGCCCCGCTGGCGGCTGGCCGCCGTGCGCTCGCAACTCGGCCATGCCCTCGCCCAGCAGCGCCGTTTCGAGGAAGCCGAGCCGCTGCTCGTCGGCGGACTCGAGGACTTCCGGCGGGGCGAAAAAGACGTCCCCCCGTCGTTCCGGAAGTTCATTTCCAACATGGGCGACCACGTGATCGAACTCTACGTCGCGTGGGGCAAGCCGGAGCGCGCAGCCGAGTGGAAAGCCAGACTGGGGAAAAAATAGCCGGCGCCGGGCGCCACCCAGGCGGGCCCTGCGGGCACGACCGCAACTCCCACGACGACGCCCGCGATCGCGCCGTCTCAAGGAACTGGATTCCCTATTCCACGCCCGACTCGCAGCGGCCTGAACAAATCGTCCACCAACCCCCTAGAGGATGATCCTCGGTGGTTGGCTACGAATACGCCTTGGCGACATACTGCTGCACCATCCGCTGCGTATTGAAGAACGAGCCATTCAACGCGATCGCGTGCCGCATGACCTGGATGAATCGCGGCCGCTCGCGATAATACAACGGCAGGACGACGTGCTCGAGTTGATCATAGAGCGAAGCCACGTCATGCGCCGTGCGATCCTGCCCGTAACCTGAATCCGCGTGAGGGTCGCCGATGGACCACCCCGTCACACCTTCGATGCATCCTTCGAGCCACCAACCGTCGAGCACGCTCAGGCTGGGAACGCCATTCAGCGCCGCCTTCATGCCGCTGGTGCCCGACGCTTCCAGGGGTGGCAGCGGAGTGTTGAGCCACACGTCCACGCCCGACGTGAGCAAGCGGGCGCTGCTCAGTTCGTAGTTCTCCAGGTAAACAACGCACACTTCCTTCGGCGCCGCGTCCCGCAGGCGCAGGATGCGCTGAATCGCCTCCTTGCCCCCGGCATCATTCGGGTGCGCCTTCCCGGCATAGATGACCTGGATCTTGCCCACCCGCGCGGCGATCGACCTGAGACGTTCGATGTCGGTGAGCAGCAAATCCGGTCGCTTGTAAGGCGTCGCACGCCGCGCGAACCCGAGGGTCAGGACCTGCGGATCCAATTCGGCTCCGTTGCGCTCACGCACCTGGGCGATGAGGTGTTGCTTCATTTCGTCATGCGCCCCCCACAACTCGTGAGCCGGAATGCTCAGGGCGTAGCGCAGGCTGAAATTATCCGCCCGCCACCCGGGAATGTGGTGGTCGAAGAGCGCCTGAAACGCCGGCGATGTCCAGGTGGCCGCGTGAACCCCGTTGGAGATCGCGTCGATCTGATTCTTGCCAAACATCTGCCGCGTTACTTCTGCATGCCGGTTGGCCACGCCGTTGACGTAATGGCTGAGCGCGAGGGCGAGATGCGTGAGATTGAGCGTGTTTTCCCGGACGAAGAAATGCGCGAACTCGGCCGCCGGCGCCCGCAGCGTGACGACGCGGCGCACGATTTCGGCACAGAAGAGATCGCGCGTTTCAACAAGCCCCAGGCGTCCCTTGAAAACGCGGCCGATCAAATCCATCGGAAACTGATCGTGACCCGCCGCCACGGGCGTGTGCGTCGTGAAGATGCAGCGCGCGCGGACGGCTTCGATGTCCTCGCTGGAGATCGTCCGACGGCCGGCGCGCTCGGCCCCCTCGCGAAGCAGTTCCAGGGTCAGCAGACTCGCATGGCCTTCGTTGAGGTGAAAACGATGAAGTCCGGTCCAGCCGAGTGCCCGGAGCATTCGGACGCCCCCGATTCCCAGGACCATCTCCTGACACACACGGTAGTAGGCGTCTCCGCCATAGAGAAAATGCGTCAGCGTGCGATCCCACGCGGAGTTTTCCGGCACGTCCGTGTCGAGAAAGAAGATCGGCACCTTGACCCCCGAGACTCCGACGACTTCGTAGCGCCAGGCACGCAACACCACGGTGCGGTCTTCAATCTGGAGCGAGGCCCGCTGGGGCAGTTCTGTCAGGTAATCCGCCATGCTCCATTCGGCGGGACCTTCGCGCTGCCAGCCGGAAGGATCGAAGCTCTGGACCAGATATCCCTTTCGATGCAGCAACGTCACCGCGAGGATGCTGACTCCGGCATCGGCGCAGGAACGCAAGGTATCGCCGGCCAGCACGCCCAGCCCGCCCGCGTAGGTCGGCATGCCAGCCTCCACCGCGATCTCCATGGAGAAATACGCGACACGCGCCTCATCGCTCATATCGATTCACCGTCCCTCGCGGCCGGGTGCCTGCCGCCGCGCGCGCCGCGGCCGCGCGGGATCTCCCCATCGGGTTGACCCTGGATGATCGCGCTTCGACCCCATGGCGGCGACACCGCGGCATTCGTTTTCACGGCGCGTGCCGAAGCACGCCCCGGGTCATGGCGACTGGTCCGCCGTGATGGCGGCGACCAGACCGCGTTTGAAATCGACCCGGAAGCGATCGCGCACACGCCGATCCGGATAATCGAGATAGTAGGCATAGGAGGGTCCCCACCCCCACCAGCGCCGGCCGGTGTGATAGTGGCCGGTGAACAGGACATGCCCGTTCGCCTCGTAACTCACATAGTGCCAGATGACGGTTTCACCGTCTGCGTCGATTCGGACGGCGATGCGATCCGGCTCGCCCAGCGCAAGCTTCACCGCCTCGAAATCGAACCCGAGCGCGATCTGTCCCGCCTGGACGAGCGCCTGCTGCTGGGAAGTCAGCCGGGCAAATGCGTCGGGATTGGCCTTGATGCGGGTGGCCGGAGTGGAACAGCCGGCAAGTCCGAAAGCGGCCCAGGCCGCGATGAACGAGAGACCAAGCCATCTTGTTTTCATGATGATCGCCTCCTGCGGGGGGAGTTCCTGCGCGGAACCTAGCTCCGGGATTCTCGCCGTGCTTCGCATAAATTGGTTTTCGCGCGGCGGATTTTGCCAGGCCAGTGATGCGTTGCGCCCGGTCCGGCGGCGCCGTGGTTCGCCGCCACGAGACCGCCCGCTGTAGTCAATCGTCCGATACGCCACGCCCGCCGGGGTCAGGACGCGGATGTCTCCCCCGCGCCAGGATCTCCATGGCGTCATTCGCGAGGCCTTCGACACCGCCCGACGCCAGCTCGAGGACTACGTTCACCGCCTTCGCGGCGAGGTGAAACAGCATCGGGCTGCGACCCACGTTGCCGGCCCAGGTGAATTCGCCGGCGCCTAAGGCCTGGCTCGCGGCTTTATCCTGACGCCATCCGCCACCTTGTCGCTGGCGTGAATGACCACCGTGTCGCCCGCCGCCAGGCCACTGACGATTTCCGTTTCGCGTCCATTGCCATGGCCGACTTTGACGCGGGTGAGCCGGGCCCGGCCTCCGGCCAGCGCGAACACCGCCCACTCGCCCTCACGGCGAAAAAGCGCGCCGACCGGCACCTTGAGAACCGCGTCGGCCTCCCACACCACGATGCGCGCCTCCACCCGATAGGCGTCGCCCAGCGCGCGGCGGCGCTCCGCTGGCGTGACGAAATCGACGATCACATTTACCCGCTGTTCCTCCACCCCCAGCGCGGAAATCTTGAGAAAGCCCGCGGGCTCCACGACGCGCACCCGGCCCTCGAGCGGAGTGTCGCCACCCCAGTGCTCGAAGTATGCCGCCGCGCCCGGGCGAATCTGCACCGCGTCCGAGGAGAGCACATCGACTTCGACTTCCAAGTCGGCGGGGTCGCCCAGCTCCACGAGTCGCGTCGTCGCCGGCACGACGGCAGCGTCCTCGTGAAACACGCGCAGCACACGGCCGTTGATCGGCGACAAAATCCGCAGGTCCCACGACTCGGCCGCACGCGACTTCAGCGACGTCCGGGAAACCGCGGCGCGCGCCTGTTCGAGTTCGAAGCCCGCAATCTGCCGGGTGTAGTCCGCGGACTTGAGTTCCTCCGTCACGGCCCGCGCCGCTTCACGCGCGCGATCGAATTCCTGGCGGGCCATGGCCCCCTGCTCCGTCAATGTCGTGGCCCGCGCCAGCTCCACCTGGGCCAACTCATGGGCGACGCGCACGCGCTCCAGCCTCGCGCCCGCGCTCTGCACCTGGATTTCCGCGGCGCGAACGCGGGCCTCGAGCTGTTCGCGCGATCGAATGTCGATCAACTCGGGCGCCGTGGGCTCCAGGGTCGCAATGAGCGTCTGGCCCGCGATGACACAGTCACCCGCCTCCAGCTCGATCCGGCGCAACTGACCGCCAAGGGGCGCCGACACCACATAGCGCTCCTTGATCCGGGTCCGACCGTCTTCGTCCACGGTCACGCGCAGCGGTCCTCGGGCCACGCGCGCCACCTCCACCGCCACCGGCCGCGGCGAGAGCGCCAGCCACACGGCGCCCACCACCGCGAGCACGCACCCGGCACCAAGCCCCTGTCGACGTGTGATAGTCATGGTCAGGTTCCCGTTTTCAGGACCGCCAGCAGATCCAGCCGGTCCAGGTGGCGACGCACGAACAGACTCGAAACCACTGCCGCGACGACCACCGTCGCGACGGCGAAGGCATACGTGGCCGGGTAAACCAGCAGCGGAAAACGCTGCGATTCCGTCGCGAGCGCCACCACCGCCAGGGCCGCGAAACCGCGGCCAAACAGGAGGCCGAACGGAATCGCCAGCACCGTGAGAATGGCGATCTCGCCGAGGAAGATGAGCGAGATTTCCCGCCGATCGAAACCGATGACCCGCAGCGTCGCCAACTCCCGGCTGCGCTCGGCCAGCGAGATTCGCGCGGCGTTATAGACGACGCCGAATGCAATGATGCTGGCAAACACGACGTTGATCACCCTCATGCGCAGGAGATTTTCCGCCATCATCGCGCGGAACGTCGCCAGGGTCGCAGTCCTCGTGCTGACCACGGCCACGCGCGGTGTCACTTTCAGCGCCGCAAAAAACGCCGCTTCGCGGTCGGGATCCACCCGGAGAAAGGCGCCGGACGCCGCGCCGGCCTCACCCAGCAGGCGGCCCAGCGCCGCCTGCTCCATGTAGGCGGAGGTGCCGGAGACATCATCGAGCAGGCGCGCGACCGGTGCCGTGAAAACCGGTCGCTGGCCTTCCATGACCTCGACGTTGACCACGTCGCCCACGCCGACCTGCAGAAGCTCCGCGAGCTTGCCCGAAACGACGAGGCCCGCGGGCGGCAAGGGCTGCTCGCGCCACTCGAGATCCAGCAGCCGCATCAGCTCCGCATCCGCCGCCAGCCCGAGCAGGGCCAGCCGGCGCGAAAGATGCCCGGCCCGGATGCGCACCGGCACCCCGCGGAACGCTTCGGCCGCGAGCACGCCCGGCAAATGCCGGAGTTCGTTCAACGCGCGCGCGGAGGCCGGCTCGACGAAGGCGACGCGCGCATCGTAGCGCTGCACGCCGAAGAATTGCAGATCGACCGCGAAGTCCACGATGTCGCTCGCAAAACTCCCGAGGACGACAATCGCCATCGCGAGTGCGATCCCGAGAATGGAAAACGTCGCCGCGAGCGGTTTGCGCTCCAACTGACGGAAAATCATGCGCGGGATGCGGCCGACGAAGCGCTGCACGCCCAGTCGCTCCACGAGCAGCGGCCGAAAGTGCGCCGGTTCTTCCGGCCGCATCCCCTGCGCCGGCGGCAGCATCGCCGCACGGCGCAAGGCCGCGAAGGCCCCCGCGATCGCCGCACCCGCGCTCACCCCGGCGGCGAACATCACCACCGGCAGTCCGAGCCGGAACTCCAGCGTCGGAAACCGAAAATACCGCGCGTAGAGTTGCGCCATATCCCGGCCCAGCCAGGCCCCGGCCGTGATGCCCAGGACCAGCCCCACCAGAATGAGGACCGAGACCAGCTTCAGATAGTGCGCACCGATCTGGCCCGTCGTGTAGCCGAACGCCTTGAGGATCGCGATCTGCTCGCGTTGGGTCTGGACCAGGCGGGAGATCACGACGTTCAACAGGAACGCGGTGACCGCGAGAAAGATGGCCGGCGGGATCGAGGCCATCGCGCGCAACTGGCTCAATTCGTCCGACACGAGCCGGTGCGATGTCTGCTCGCTCCGGCCGTGCGCGCCCTGCCCGCCGTAGCGCGCGGTGAGCTCGTCCACCCGATCGATGACGTCGCGCTCGCTCGCCCCGCGCGCGAGGGTCAGCGCGATATCATTGAAGGCGCCCTGCAGTCCGTAAGCGGCGGCGAGTTCCATTCGCTCCAGCCAGAACACGCCGAAACGCTTGTCGTCCGGGAGAAACTCGCCCGGCCGGATGTTGTAGATGTATTCGGGCGAAATCGCGACGCCCACGATCGCGAGCGCCTGCAGGCGCCCGTTGACGATTGCGCGAACCGCATCGCCGGGATTCAGCCGATGCACGTCGGCGAAGGCCTCGGACACGACCGCTTCGTTTCGCGCCGACCGCTCGGGGAATCGTCCACGGCGCAGATGCAGCCGGTTCAATCCGGCGGCTGGAACCGTCTCGAGCGAGATCAACCGGCCGACGGCGGGCACCGTAAGCTCGGGCAGGTCGAGCGTCACGTCGACGACAACGCGACACTGCACCCGCGCGACGCCGGGAATCTCCGCCAGGCGCGTCGCGAGGGTGTCGGGTGCGCGTTTCACGTGCGCGAACACCTCCGCGAAATGATAAAGGTCGTAATACCGCTGCTGCGCCGCGCGCAGGGAGTCGACCGTGCTCAGCGACAGAACCAACGTCGCGACGCCGCTCGCCATCACGAGGGCGATCGCGAGCGCCTGCGTCTTGAGCGCCCAGAAATCCCGCAGGAGTTTTCGGTCGAGCCGTTTCATGTTCACCAGTGCAGTTCACGCGCGGGCGTCTTGCGGGAATTGGTGCGCACCGCCGCGATGCGCCCATCGGACAGCGTGATCACCCGGTCCGCCATGTCGGCGATCACCGCATTGTGTGTGATCACTACGGTCGTGGTGCCGAGTTCGCGATTGATCCGGTCGATCGCCTCGAGCACGAGAATGCCGGTCGAGACGTCGAGCGCGCCCGTGGGTTCGTCGCAGAGGAGCACGGCCGGGCGCTTGGCAATCGCGCGCGCGATGGCGACGCGCTGCTGCTCGCCCCCGGAAAGCTGCGAGGGAAAGTGATTGCCGCGCGCGGCGAGCCCCACGAGCTGCAACGCTTCCTCAGCTGGCATCGGCCGCTTCGCAATATCGGTGACGAGTTCGATATTCTCCCGCGCCGTGAGGCTCGGCATCAGATTGTAGAACTGAAAGACGAAGCCCACGTGCTCGCGTCGGTAGCGGGTCAGCGCCGCGTCATCGCACGCCGTCAGATCCCGGTCCCGATAGTGCACGGTGCCGCCGGTCGGCACGTCGAGTCCGCCGAGAATATTGAGTAGCGTCGATTTCCCGCTGCCGGATGGGCCGAGCAGAACGACGAACTCGCCTTCGTAGAGTTCCAGATCGATGCCGCGGAGCGCGCGGACCTCCGCACTGCCCGCGCCGTAGATTTTCGTCACGGCCCGAGTCACAAAAATGCTCCGGCCCGACGGGGCGGCCGGGACGGAGGTTCGATGGAGGTCGCCCACGATCATGTCGGGCGCGCGCGACGCGGGTCTCGCTTACAGCGAGTAAGTCCAGTCCATCGGAGGCGCCATCTCCGAGTAACGCGGTTGGAGGAACCTCACCAGGTCGACCATCTGCGAGACAGTCATCACCTCGTTCACGTTTGGCATGCCCGAAACGGGCGGCCCCACCGCGGGCCGCTTCGCCCGGAACGAAACGCCCTGGGTCGGATGAATGATGGCGGTGAGGAGATCGCCGACCGTGCGGAGCTTGGGGACACTTCCACCCAATGCGACCACCAGATCCGGCTCAATCGTGGGCTTCGGCAATTCGACGCCCGCGACGGTGTGGCACGCCGTGCACTGCAGCGCAATGAAGGCGGCTTTGCCATTCTCCGCGCTGCCTGGCGGCAACCGCAGGCGACGTCCGGATTGCAGATTGTCGCAGCCCCCGAAAAGCAGGCTGGTCAACGCGAGGCAGGAACTGAACTACTTCGATTTCATGGTGCCTCCTTTCCTTCGACTGACGCCGGCGGCTACACGACCAGCATGATCGCATCGAAGCCGCCGTAGGGATTCTGGGCCGTCTGCTGGGCCGCGGGGTCGTCGCGCCACTGTCCATCGACGACGAACCGGTAGCGGTGCTCTCCAGTCGGAAGTTCCAGTTGAACCGACCAGTCGCCAAGCGAGTCACGGTGCAACGGCGTGATGCGCGGATCCCAGCCGTTGAACGAACCGACGAGATACACCTCACGCGCGTCGGGTTGGAAATAGCCGAAACGCACACGACGTTGCTCGGGGGCGACCGGCGGGACGAGTGGCTCAATGCCAGGGGCGGTCGCTGGCGGCTCGACCTTGAACCGCCCGCCGCTCATCGGATCTGAAGAGGGCCGCGAATCAGAATGACGGCCTTGAACGGGGTGCGCTTTCGCCGATGTCGTCGGAGTCGCCGCTTTGGCAACGGGTGATGGTGATGTTTTCATGGCAGAGGTGCATGAGGATTTCCCGCTCTGCGCCTTCGCGGCAGGCGGAGTGTCGTGGCTGGCCGGATGGAGTCGTCGGCGTTCCTCCCGGCCCCAGCAGCGCGAACGAGCCGGTCCCTCATCTGGCCGGCCAAGGTGGCGGCAGTTGAGTCCGTCAAGTTCGGCAAGAGCCGGTTCGCACCCCGCCGGGATTCGGTCGCCTGGGGAATGGCGGATCCGAGCGGTGCATGCGCAAGGATCCTCCCGGCTTCGGTTCGGCCTGGAAGGACCGCATTCATAGTCTAAATACGTTGGGCCGCGCCCGGCGGCCCCCGACGATCTGCGAGCCAATATCGTCTCATTCGCCGACGCATGCTCCGCACCGGTTGGCTTTGGTGTCGCGGATCTTGGCGCCGTGGAGTTCGCCGGAAGTTCAAGGCGGGAGCTGTGGAAACCGCCACTCCACGCACGCGGCACGGTCAGAAGCCTCGCCCGAGCCGGCTGGCCCGCCCATGGCCCGGAACGCTGGCCGGCGGATGGGAGAGAAAATGCGGACTGAACCTGCAACCGCTCCCCGCCGTCACCGGCTGCGCAGGAGACGCACTTCCTCTCGCAGGCGCTCCACCTCTCGCCGCAACTGCACGACCGCCCGCAACGCGGGCAATTCCAACTGCAACTCGTCGCGCAGTCGCTGGAGATGCCTGAGTTCACGAACCGTCCCGCCATCAAAGAGCCAGCCTCCGCGCTCGGGCGGAGCGACGGGGGCGATGAGTCCGTGTCGGCAGTAGACCGCGATGAGGTGCCGCGGGGTTTGCGTGAGGTGGACTACCGCTTCGATCGAGTAGACCTCCTGCTCCACCGGTTCGAATCGTTGCAACACGGGCGAAGTCGCTGGCGCATTTTCATTCATGGCTTTCTCCAGTTCCGGGCTTTGGGACGATGGGGGTGCGTGACGCCGGCGCGCGGGCGTGGCAACGTGACGTCTGGGCGAGCCGCGCCCAGCGCCCGCATGCCTGCGCGCCCGTGCCCGCGACCGCAATTGACTCGGAGAGGAGTATCGAGGGCATGGGTGTCGTGCCTGCTGCGGTTACGCGTCGTCCCAGTTCCAACAGACGATCTTCGGCTCGTCCCGCGCCGGACTGGTGGTGACACCCGCCGGATAGCCCACCACGACCGGAAAGACCGCGCTGTAGTGCTCGGGCACATCGAGTTCCCGCTTTGTCTCCAACAGGTCGAACCACGGCCGGGCATAGCCGATCGGGCACGTGCCGAGTCCCAACCCGTAGGCGGCGAGCATCAGGTTCTCCGCCGCCAGGCAGCAATCCTCGTTCGGATGCAACTGGCCCGACGTCGCATAGATTACGATCAGGGTATTCGCTCCGTGGAAGAGATCGTAGGAGGGGCTTTCGTAGAATTCGCTGCGCGAATGCAGCTCAAACGTCGCAGGATAGGTTGCGACGAGATGCAGTTTCGCCCGCTCGGAGTAGTCGCGAAGGCGCTGGTGACCGTGAAACACCGCGAAGCCCCAGGGCTGCTGGTTCATCGCACTCGGCGCCTGCACCGCCGCGAGCAGGAGTTTGTTCACGGTCGCCTCATCCACCTCCCGGGCACTATAGGCGCGCACCGCGCGACGGTGAAAAATCGCGTCCATCAACGCCACGGTTCCCTCGAAGGTGCGGTTCACGCGGCCCTCGCTTCCAATTTTGGGGAGTATTGTCCGAGGCGCGCAGCGGAATAGCCGCGCGCCCGCCGGAGATCCTCCGGCGACAAGACGTGGAATTCCCTCATCATCACGTCCTCGAGCGGCACGCCTTCGAGCGCCGGCCGCAGGGGCGTGGCTCCGCCTTCCTGTTCCGCTCCGAACCACACGAACACGGCGATCCTCGCGAGGACGGCATTGGTGGCGACACCCACGATCCCGAGCAGCACCGCCAGACCCTTGCCCACCATCACGGCGATGTCGGTAGCCCGCACGGGATCAATCTGGAGCACGAGAATCGCCAGCGCGGCGTTCACCGCGGGTCCGGCGAGTGAAATCCACAACGCGTGCGCCGGGCGGCGCGGAATCCGTTCCAACCGGGCCACCCCGCCAAGGGGAAACAGCGTGATCTCGCGGGTGCGGACGCCAAATCTCATCGCGACCAGCGCGTGGCCCAGTTCGTGCAGAACCACCAGGCCGAAAATCGCCAGGGTGAACGCGACGCCGACGGTGATCTTCCTCCCGTCCCCACTCGCGCCGAAATCGAGCGCGGCCACCCACAGCACGAGCAAGGGAAACGTCGCGTGAATCCCGATGGCCACTCCGAACAGGGTGCCGATTTTCCAGGAGGATTTCATTTTCAGATCCCTTCCACGACGGCCGTGTGAGATTCCCTTCATTGAATTCGGGCAGATGCCAAACCAGGTCGCGGCCCAAACGCCCACCGGCCCGACCGCCACGGACCCTGCGCAAAGTCGTCAGCCCTGACCCAACCGGACGCCGTTCTCGGCCGATCAGCCCGGACGTCGAACTCGCGGCTCGGTGCGATCACCTGCGCGGGCGGTCGCGCACGAGCATGACACGAGACGAAAGTCACTGCTGGCTCCAGGCCGCTCGCATTCATGGTGGCTGGGGCGCGCTCGCATGGTTCGTCGCAACGACCGACTATTGGCCGCGGGATTTCCGCCGTTTCGCTTTGGCGGGTGCGGCCGGCACCACCACGACCGGGCAGGGCGCCCGTTTCAGCACGCCGCTGGCGGTGCTGCCAGCGATGAGGTCGTGGAAGGCCGTGTGCCCATGCGAACCGAGCACAATATAATCCGCGCCGAGTTTCTTCGCGTGCGCGAGGATCGTCACGCTCGCAAAGCCCTGGACACAGATGCTCTCGACGGCGGCCCCGTCGGCCGCGAGACGCTGCTGGATCTGTTTCAGGTGACGCCGGGAACCCCGCTCGATCTCCGCGGTGAACTGCAGCACCTCGCCCACGAGCGGTCCCAAGTCCGTCGCAATCATCGGCGGCTGCACCACATTGAGCAGAACGATCCGGCCGTGGATGGCTTGCGAGATGGCCGTCGCCGTCTTGAGCACTGCCCGGCTGACAGGCGAGAAATCGATGGCGGCGAGGACGGTTTTCATGACGGGCGCGCGTTGCGCGACAGTCTCCGGGCTTTGGCAGACAGTAGCGTGTCACCGGCCGGCGTGCTCCGCGGGAGTTGGCGGATCATGCGCAAATCTTGGCGCCCCGGGCGAGCAGAGGTGGAATGCCTCCCGCCCATCTCGGCTGCGCGCGCGACCAGCGCGAGCGCTTCACTCCACACGGGATGCCGCGGTGCGGCGGGCGGGCTCGTTTGCCTACCGCGCTTCAAACCAGTCGCGCCGCGTCAGTGGCACATGCGAGTCACCGTGCTGATCCGGTTTCGCGAGCAGGGTCTGATAGACGGCCAGCCGGCCGCACTTGAAGCCGTGGGCCGATGCGGCCAGGTAGAGGCGCCAGAGGCGGAAGGTCGATTCATCCACGAATTTCACGGCGGCCTCGTGCGCTCCCTCGAGTCGCCGCAGCCACTGGCGCAGGGTGAGCGTGTAGTGCTCCCGCAGGTTCTCGACATCGCGCACTTCGAAGCCCGCCGCCTCCGCCGCGGCGAGCACCACCGGAATCCGGGGCAGGTCGGAATCCGGAAAGACGTAGTCCTGGATGAACGAACCGCCTCGCGTGGCCCGCGCGCGCACCCCGTCGCCGATCGCATGATTCAGGAACACCCCGCCGGGCTTCAAGAGGCGGAACGCCGTCTCGAAATAGGCGCCCAGGTTCTCCGCACCGATGTGCTCAGCCATGCCCACGCTCACGATGGCGTCGAAGGACGCCGACGCATCGAGGTCCCGGTAATCCTTGAATTCGATGGCGACTTGGGGAGCGACTCCCGCGCCTCGGATCCACGCCGTCGCCAGCGATGCCTGTTGCTGGCTCAACGTCACACCGGTGACGCGCACCCCGCAATGCTGTGCCGCCTGAATCGCCAGGCCTCCCCAGCCGCAACCGATGTCGAGCAGTCGCATTCCGGACGCCAGCCTGAGTTTTCGAAAAATATGGTGCAGCTTTGCCGTCTGCGCCGCCTCGAGAGATTCCTCCGCCTGCTCGAAATACGCACACGAATACTGCATCCTGGAATCGAGCCACAGGCGGTAGAACTCGTTCGAGAGATCGTAGTGATGACGGATCGCACGCCGGTCGCGCGCCTTGGAGTGTTTCCGGATTCCGGGCATCCACTCGTCCGTCCATGCCCGGCTGTGCGGAATGACCGCGGCACGATGGCGCAGGTGAAGGAGGTGCCTAGCCGACGTGAACCAGCCACGCGACGCATTCTCCGCGAGGGCCTCAGCCAGTTCACACGCCGCCTCCAAGTCGCCCTCGACTTCGAAGTGATCGTGCATGAAAGCCTCCGCCAGTCCTTTCTCCGTGCCGGCCGCGAACATCTCCCGCACAGCGCCGGGATGTTTCAGCACGATCGTCGCCGCGCGCGGTGCCTCGTCCGGCCACATCGTCCCATCCCAGAGCTTGAACGAAACATTTCCGGCCGCGGCCCGGGCAAAGAAGTCGGCGAGCAGCCGCAACGTCTCGTCGATTTCAGGTGTCGTAGCGAGTGTGGTGATCATGATGGCTTCCTCGATAATTGATCCGCTCGCGGCCCGGCGGTGAGTGCCGTCAGATCGGCCCTCCCCTTGGCGGTCGGACTCCGGCAAATCCCGGCAGCACCGCGTTCGCCTCACTACCGCGGACAAAGGCCTCTCGACCGCTAACCCCGTGCTCATCGCGAAATTCCAGCGTGGCGCACGGTGCCTTCACGGGACCGGAGGCACCTACAATTCGGTTTCGCCAACGCGCGGCCACAGGTCGAAGTCCGGCGCATCCGGTCGCTGCGGTGATTGCAGTATTCATCGGTGACATTCCGGCTAACCGCGAAGAATCCATCTCAGGAGTTCGAACGCTTCCATGCCGCCAAAGGCCACCAGCGCGAAGAACGCGAGCGAGACCAGGAACATCGCGCAGCCCGCGAAAAAGAAGAGCCCATCCCGCCCGAGGGCTCCCACCGAAAGGAACAGGACCGTCCAGGCCGGCAGCGAATTGCTGAACGGCAGCGGAACCGGCAGCATCAGCAGCACGCCGGAAGCGGTGATCAGGATTCCGGCGACGCGGGAGAAGACCCGGTGGTTTGGCACGAAGCCCAGCCGCGGCCGCACCAACACTTCCATGACGCGCACGATGCGGCCGGTCGCGGCGATCATCCGTCGCAGCGCCTGGGCGGACATCTCGCGCTGGAGCAACCGCTGCGGCAGCCAGGGACCTCGGTCGAGCCCGAGCCGCAGCCCCAGCAACGACACGGCAAAGCCAAACGGGATTGAGAATCCCGGCAGCGGAATCGGCCCCACGAAAGGCAGGGTGATCAACAACAGCAGCAAGTGATAGCCGCGCCCCTGGGTCGCTTCGAGTATCTCCATCAGGCGGACGGGCCGGTCCTCGAAACGCGCGAGCAACGCGCCCAGCTCAGCGGAAAACGCCGGCCGTTGATTTTTCGGCGGGACCACGGGCAGCGGCGACGCCGTCGATGGCGGTTCAGTTCGCATCGCATCTACTCCGGGAACGCGCGGTCGCCACGAACCCGGCCGCAGCGAAGCCGTTTCTCGATCACCACGGCGCTGAACCCGGTTGTCGCCACGCCCAGGATACGGAGCCCGGACTCGCCGCCGATCGGTGCAGAGTGAAAGAGCCGGTGCCTGACCGGCGTGGAGGCGAACGGCACCCGCCGCCCGCGCACGCCCACCTCATGCGTCAGTCGCGACTCGTTGCACAATGATCGCTGCGTGATGCGGTTGAATTCGAACTTCGGCTGCCGACGCACCGCCTCTTCCGTCGTCAGGCGACTGCGCGGATCTACCTCGAACAGGCGCAACACTTCGTCTCCGCCCCGTTGATACCCAACCCCGTCCTCCCTTCGCCTCTGCGGATTGCGATCCCACCGGCTGCGACGATTGCCCGCCTCGCCTGGAGCGGCGGCTATGCCGGGGGGCGCGGGAGTGGCTTGCATGATGGCACCTCACGGCGGTTGAGGAGGCACGAGCAGCACCGGCCCGGCGTTTTGCTTCATGACCTCCCGCACGACCGAACCGAACAACGCTTTCGCGGCGGCCGGACGCTCCCCGGTGGAGAGACAGATCACGTCGGGACCAAAACGCCGGACCGCCACTTCGATTCCGTGGGCCGTATCGCGGTCATCGACAATCTCCACTTCGGTCTCGACTCCGCGCACCGCGGCCTCCGGCGGCACCAGCGCCGCCAGTTTGTCGCGGGCCCGTTCGACGCGCGCATGGTGCGCGCCGCGCTTTGTCTCGTAACGCGGCACCAGCGGGCTGGGTAGTTCCCACGGTTCCATCACGTGCACCAGTTTCACAACTCCACCCGGCGCCACGGTCGCATAGGCCCACGGAATCGCCTGGTCACCCGAAGGTGAGAGGTCCGTCGCCACGAGCACGCGTTGCACGCGCGGGTGCTGCGCCACGCCGTGGGCCAGGGCGACGGGAACCGGCACGCAGATCACGCTCACCGGCGCATGCCGCAGCACCCCGCGGGAAACGGAACCATGCGCCAGCCGTTTCAAGCCCTGCCGCTGATGGGCGCCGACCACCACCACATCGGCGTCGGCCTCGGCCGCCAGCCGCACGAGCGCGGCGTCGGGGCGTCCCCAGTTGGGTTCGGTGCGGATTTCGGCGGCCCCCTCCGCAAACTCGCCGACCTTGCGCCGCAGTTTCCGCAGCAGAAACTTCCGAACGCGCGGCGGCTGGGTGGTCAGCGGCAGGCCTTGGCCCGGCGCCCAGTGATTCGAGTCCGGCGGCCAGTGGATGTGCACCACGGTCACCGCGCACGCGCCCACCTTCCGCAGCTCCCGCCCAAACGCCAACGCGGCATCCGAACTGACGGAGAAATCCACCGCCACGACCACGCGCAACGGCCGCTCCTGCCCGGCCCAGGCGAGCAGCCGCTCAGGCGATCGGACGACCAGCGTCGGCACCGGCGCGTGCTGCGCGATATGCTCCGAGACGCTCCCCAGCGTCCACCGATCGAACGCCGTCTTGCTGACCGACGACACCACGACCAGCAGCGGCCGCGTTCGCGCGACAAAATCCCCAACCGCGAGCCCGGGCCAGCGGCCATGGAGCAACACCGCCTCGATTCGCGCGCCGCCGCGCCGCAAACGCCGCGTTTCTTTCCGCAGGAGCGCCTGGGCACTTCGCATCGCCCGCCGGAAATCCTCCGTGCGTTCCCTGAACGCGTGCGCCGGGTCGGCGACATGCACCAACACGAGCGTGGCCCTCAGCCGCCGCGCGATCGCCCGGGCGACGTCCGCCGCCGCCCGGGCGTTGGGCGAAAAATCAGTCGCGCAAACAATGCGTCGGGTTGCCGGTTTCATCGCAAGCCTGCCGCGGTGCGGTCATCCTTCAGGGCGCCGAATGACGAGGAGCGGGCGTCGCAGGCGTTTCAATACGGCTTTGGTCACCGAGCCGTGCAGCGCGCGCGAGGCGCCGAGGCCGTGCGACGCCAGGCACACGAGGTCCGCGCCGAATCGATCCGCTTCGGCACAGATCGCTTTCGCGACGTCCCTGTCCTCCAGCACGTCCACTTCGGGCGGCTGGCACCGCGCCCCGGCTTCGTGCGGGATCAGGGCCCGGAGTTGCTCCTGGCAATCACCGGATCGGCCCGGGCCCGCATGACGCCGCGAGGGCACGGGTGGTGGCGCCACATGGACCATTCGCACGAGCCCGCCGCTGCAACAGGCCGCGCAGGCGAACGGAATGGCGGAATTGCCCATGTCGGAGAAATCGGTCGCCACCAGCACGCGACGGAAGTCGGGAATATGCGCCTCCCGGGCATCGAACCTCGCCGAGAGCGGGATGCAGATCACATTGATCGCCGCCTGATGCAGCACCTCGCGCGAGATGGAGAACTGCATGAGCCGGTGCAGCCCGTGCCGCTGATGCGTGCCCACCGCGATGAGCTGCACCTTCTTTTCCGTGGCGATCTCCACGATGCCGGGGCCCGGATCGCCGAAATACGGGCGCACAACCACCTCCACCGTGTCGTCTCCGATCTGATCGCGCACCTTCTTGCGCAGGTCGCGCTCCAGTCGATGTTGCAGCGCCGCCGGATTCGCCACCTCCGTCGCGGTCGCCCCCTCCTCCGCCGACGGCATCCGCCAGTTCACGTGGCATGCCACCAGATCGCACGGCCCGGCGAACTGAAACTGCTTGGCCCACCGCAGCACGACGTCGGACGATGCGGAGAAGTCGAGCGCCAGCAGGATCGAAAGCCGTCCCTTCGTCCAATCCCAGGACGCGAAGGCCGCGGGGTTTCTCACCACCAGGGTCGGCACCGGCGACGACTCGGCGATGGCCTCGGAAAAGCTGCCCAGCGCCCACCGATCCATCGGACCTTTCACGCCGGAGCCGAGCACGACCAGGCCCGGCGCTTCCCTGCGCACGTGGCTCACCAGCACCTCGGTTGGCTTGGCGCCGTCGAGCAACCGCGCCTCCACTTCGGCGCCGGTCTGTTTCAGCCGCTCCACCTCGGTCTCGAGCCGACCCTGCAAGATCGTCCGCACGCTGGCGCGTGGCGAGTCGGCCACGTGCACCAGCACCAGTCTTTCCCCGCGGCACAGGGCGAGCTTGGCTGCAACGTCCGCTGCATCACTGGCGCGGGCCGAGAAGTCAGTCGCCGACAGAATGAATCGCGTTTTCGAGTTCATGCGTGTCCTCCAGCATTAATGAGGCTTCCTTGCCAAGAATCGCCGCCGTGGTCTTCAGGACCGTGTCAGGATTCAGAGAGATGCTGTCGATGTGCTGCTCGACGAGGAACTGCGCGAACTCGGGGTAATCGCTCGGCGCCTGGCCGCAGATTCCGATTTTCCGCCCGCGCGCGTGGCACGCCGCGATCGCCTGCGCGATCATCTTCTTCACCGCGGGGTTCCGCTCGTCGAAGATCGGCGCGACGATTTCCGAGTCGCGATCGACCCCGAGGATGAGCTGCGTGAGGTCGTTCGACCCGATGCTGAAGCCGTCGAAGATCTCCGCGAACTCCTCCGCGAGGATCACGTTGCTCGGAATCTCGCACATCATGTAGACTTCGAGACCGCCGACGCCGCGCGTCAGGCCGTGCTGCGCCATCTCGCGCTGCACGCGCCGGCCCTCCTCGACGGTGCGGCAGAACGGGATCATCACCTTGAGATTCGTGAGGCCCATCTCCTCCCGCACTTTCCGGATCGCCCGGCATTCGAGCGCGAAGCCCGCGCGATACCGCTCGTGGTAATAGCGGGATGCGCCCCGGAAGCCGATCATCGGATTCTCCTCGGCCGGCTCGTAGGCTTTGCCACCGATCAAGTTCGCGTATTTGTTCGTCTTGAAATCGCTCAGCCGGAGGATCACCGGCTTCGGATAAAAGGCCGCCGCGATCATGGCTGCGCCCTGCGCCAGCTTCTCGACGAAAAAATCCGGCTTGTTCGGATATCCCTGGGTGAGGGCGTCGATTTTCCGCCGCACCTCGTCGTGCGGCAGTTTCTCGTAGTCGAGCAACGCCATCGGATGCACCTTGATGAACGTGGTGATGATAAATTCCTCGCGGGCGAGGCCGACGCCGTCGTTCGGGATGAACGAGAGCGCAAACGCCTCGTCCGGATTGCCGACGTTCATCATCACCTTGGTTTGCGGCCGGCCGAGCGCCTTCAGATCCGTGCGCCGCACCTCGAAGGCCAGCTTGCCATCATAGACAAAACCGGTGTCCCCCTCGGCGCACGACACAGTCACCATCTGCCCGTCGCGGATCCTGCCCGTGCCGTGCTCCGTGCCCACGATCGCCGGCACGCCGAGTTCGCGGCTCACAATCGCCGCGTGGCAGGTCCGCCCGCCGCGACTCGTCACAATCGCCGCGGCGGTCTTCATGATCGGCTCCCAGTCCGGATCCGTTTTGTCCGTGACCAGGACTTCTCCGGCCTTGAAGCGCTCCAGGAACTCGGCGCTCTTGATGATCCGCGCCGGCCCGCAGGCGATCTTCTCTCCAATACTGCGCCCGGTCACGAGGACGGCACTCCGTTCCTTCAGGAGAAACGTCTCCATGATATCCGCGGCCTTGCGCGACTGGACCGTCTCCGGACGCGCCTGCACGATGAAGAGATCGCCCGTGATCCCGTCCTTCGCCCATTCGATGTCCATCGGCGTGGGTGCGCCGCGCCGCCGCGAATAGTGCTCCTCGATCCGGACCGCCCAGCGCGCCAGCGTGAGGATGTCCTCATCGCTCACCGCGAAACTCGCGCGATCGGCCGGCGCCACCGGCACGTTCTTCACCATCTTGCCCCCGCCCAGGTCGAAGATCAGTTTGTATTCCTTCGTCCCGATCCGCTTCTGCAGAATCGGTTTCGCGCCGGACTGCAACGTGGGCTTGAACACGCAATACTCGTCCGGCGTGACGGTGCCCTGCACCACGTTCTCGCCCAGGCCGTAGGCGGCGTTGATCAGGACCGCGTCGCGAAACCCGGTCTCGGTGTCGATCGTGAAGATCACGCCCGACGTGCCCAGGTCGGATCGCACCATGCGCTGGATCCCGATCGAAAGCGCGACCTTGGAATGATCGAATCCCTTGTCGACGCGATACGAGATCGCGCGGTCCTTGAACAGGGAGGCGAAACACCGCTTGCAGGCATCGAGGAGCGCGTAGTTGCCCTGCACATTCAGATACGTCTCCTGCTGCCCTGCAAAGCTGGCATCGGGCAGGTCCTCGGCGGTCGCACTGCTCCGCACCGCCACCGAGGTGCTCACCGCCGTGGGTCCGTTCAATTGCGCGTAGGCCTCGGTGATCGCGCGCGCGAGGTCCGCCGGGAGTTCGGCCGCGAGGATGGCGTGGCGAAGGAGCGCGCCGCGACGGCGCAGCTCTTCGAGGTCGCGCACGTCCAGGCCCGCGAGCAGGGTCATGATCTGCTGCTCGAGACCGGCTTCGTGCAGGAAGGCGCGATATGCTTCGGCCGTGACCGCGAATCCCGACGGGACCGCAATCCCATTCGGGGTCAGCTCGCGAAAGAGTTCGCCGAGCGAAGCGTTCTTTCCCCCGACACTGGGAATATCGGCGAGCCCGATTTCCGAGAACCAGCGAATGTATGAGCGCATAGCACAACCTGGGTTCGCGCTGACTGTCGTCCTGCCCCTCGCCCCCTGCTCCGCACTTTGAGTCAAACGTTGCGCATCAATTGGCCGCGGCGCCCGGAGCGAAATCAAGCCGGCGGTGCGCACGGCGGGACAGGCACTGCACCGCAGGCTGGCCCTCTCCGGGAATCGCACGGTTCTCGGATTATGGATACGCCAGGCGGCGGCCGCCGGGCGGCCTGCCAGCGCCGCCAGGCGCGAAAGCCGGCGACGACAACGGGCAGCCAAAACGTCCATGGCCGCGGCTTCTCGCCTCGCCGGCGCCATCCGCGGAACAACGCCAGCGCGAGCGGCACGGCGGCGACTTTGCCGAGCCCCGGAACGCTCTGCCAGAGCTCGCCCACCCGATCCAGCAGCAGCACCGGCTGCATCACGCGAGCAAACGCGAGCGCAATCGTCATGCGCCGCGCCGCGATACGGGAGCGCACGGCGGCCTTCGCCGGGGTGGAGCCCTTCACTGGTCTTCGCGGAGACATGCGCGGTCGCGCTTGATCTCGTCCAAAGTCGCTTCGAACGGCGGGGGCAGGCGCGCCAGCAGTCGCCGGACGTAGACCGCCCCGGCTACGGTCGCGACGAAATGGAACGCCGTCAGGCCGCCCAGCACCGCCAGGCGTGCCGTGTCCCAAAACACATACACCAGGGTGACGCTTCCCAGAATGAGCGTGAGTCCACCGAGAAACAGGACCGACACGATCCAAGCCACGGATCGGATCGCGTGCCGCTTTTCCTCCTGCAATTCGATCGAGAGGAGTTCAACGCGGTCCTGCACCGTGGCCAACAGTCCGTCGCCCAGCGCGCGGAGCGAGCCCGCGAAGCCGGACGACGGAGCTGAGTCGGGGACGGGCACGGCAACTATTCGCGAGTCCGCCGGCCGAGGAGGGCACCCAGGAGGACGCCGACGCCCACGGCGACCGCGAGTGACTGGTAGGGATGATCGCGAATGGTTTCGTCGGCATATTTCGCGCCGGCGACGACCTTGCGCTTCGTGCTGTCGAAGACGGCCGAGAACCGCTCCTGCGCCGCTTCGAAGCGCTCGCGCAACGCCGCCAGGGTCGCGTCGCAGTTGCCGCCGCGCTGCGGCGCCTGACTCATGATTTTCTCCGCTTCGCTCACCAGGGAGCGCAGTTCATTCAAGACGTCTTCCGGCGTCTGCGGGGTTCTGTCAGTCTCGGTTTTCATACGACCTCCTTGTTGTCCACACGGTCAGGTTTCTCGCCCGGAGGGCGCACCTGCTGTTCTTCGGAACGGGGTTTGTGCGGCAATATGCCGCTGGCGGGCGGCAGACGCTCCGCACTTTTTGAGAAAAGACTGCGCATCGCTTGGCCGGGCAGCCCCAGGGAAAAGGCGGGAGCACTCGCGCGAAGCGGTCGCACCGAGCCTAATCGGGTTTCGGACACCGCCCTGGCCCGCACTCGTATCCCGACGGTCGCAGGTGCTCCCGCAGCGAGACCGGGTAATGGACTTTCACCGCTCGCGCCCCATCCCTCTTTCGCAACTCTCCTCGCAAACCGTGCGAAGAATTTGGAGGCGCGGGTCGGAATTGAACCGACGCATAGAGGTTTTGCAGACCTCGGCCTTACCACTTGGCTACCGCGCCCAACCCAAAGGCGGCGGAACTTGCAGGAAAAGGAATCTACGCGCAAGTGCCGAAATTTTCCGACGCCCGCAGCCGCACACTCCGGCGAATTTGGTGCTTCATTCGCCATTCGTCCTGCGGCATTCGTGATGCACTTCATGCCCACCACTGTCTTCACCATCGCCAATCAAAAGGGCGGCGTCGGCAAAACGACCACCGCGGTCAACCTCGCCGCCGCGCTGGCCGAGAAGAAAATCCATAC
>CAZENI010000046.1:0-27111 GCA_964513055.1 uncultured Opitutus sp. | reverse complement strand
TCGTCGACTCGCGCGACGCCGCCTGGCGCGAGAATCACCTGCTCGTCTCGCCCTCGATCGATGAGGGCATTCCCATGACGATCCCCGAGGCGATGTTCCACGGGCGGCCCGTCCTCGCGACGCGCGTGGGTGCCGCCGAGGACTGGATCGAAGAAGGCCGGACCGGATTTCTCTGCCCCGCTCCCACGATCGCCCTTCTGGCGGAAACGCTCCTCACCGCCTGGCAGGCCCGCGCGCAGTGGCGCGCGCTGGGCGAGGCCGCCTCCGCCTCCGCCCGCGCCCGGTATCAGCCCGACGACTACCGGAGGATCATCGCTCCGGTCGCCCCCGCCCGCACGCTGAACCCTGCGCCTTTGTCCTCCGCTTCATGAACGCCACCGCTCCCCGCTCCGTCATCGTCGGCATCGGCGGCCTCCTCGGTCACGACGCCAACGCCGCGCTGCTCGTGGACGGCCGCCTGATCGGCGCCTCGCAGGAGGAACGCCACACCCGCATCAAGCACGACGGCAGCTTCCCGCACCGCGCGATCGCGGACTGCCTGCGGATAGCCGGGCTCACCCCCGCGGACGTCACGCAGGTGGTGTTCGCCGAAAAGCCGCTGCAGTCCCATCTCTTCAACGCCTCCGGCGTCCCCGCCAACGCCTTCGGCCGCTTCCTCAGCCGCCTCCTCCCGGAGAGCGTCCCCGGCTACTACACGGACCCGGCGCGGCGACTCTTCCCCCGCGCACAGTTGCAGTTCGCCTGGCATCACGCCTCCCACGTCGCGGCCGCCTATCACTCGTCGTCGTTCGAGCGCGCGGCGTTCCTCTGCGTCGATGGCAAGGGCGAGGACTACAGCGCCAGCCTCGGCACCGTCGACGGCCGCGAGATCCAGTTCCTCGCCGAGCAGTCCTACGAGAACGGCCTCGGGATGTTCTACACCCTGGTCACCTACTACCTCGGCTTCCTGTCCTTTGGATCCGAATACAAGGTGATGGGGCTCGCGCCCTACGGCCGGCCCGTCCACGTCGACCGCCTCGCCCGCCTCTTCACGACCGACGAACGCGGCGGCTTCCGGCTGCGCGCGCCGGTGAAGTTCCAGTGGGACTCGCTCATGGCCGCGCTCCCGCTCGTCGCGGAGGCCACGGGCGTGCCGGTCCGCGGCCCGAAGGATCCGTTGACCGAGGTGCACATCGACCTCGCCACCTCGCTGCAGCAGATTTTCGAGGACGAGGTCTTCAAGATGGCGCGCCACGCCCGCACGGTGACCGGCGCGGAAAACCTCCTCTTCTGCGGCGGCTGCGCGCAGAACTGCGTCACCGCCGGCAAACTCCGCGCCGCCGGCATCTTCTCGCGCGTCTTCAATTCCCCCGTCGGCGGCGACATGGGCAGCGGGCTCGGCGCCGCGCTGCTCGGCGAACGCGCCCGCCGGCCGGGCGCACCCCTCGCGATCGACACCCATGGTTTTTACCTCGGGGCCGAGCCCGGCCCGGCGCCCGCCGAGGCGCAGCCGTGGCGCGTGTCGTTCGACGGTGACTTGTCCGACTTCGTCGCCGGCCAGCTCGCCGCCGGCAAGATCGTCGCCTGGGTCCGCGACCGCATGGAACTCGGCGCGCGCGCCCTCGGGGCGCGCTCGATCCTCGCCGACGCCCGCCAGCCCGGCATGCAGTCGCGCCTCAATCTCGCCGTGAAATTCCGCGAGTCGTTCCGGCCGTTCGCCCCGCTCGTCCTCGCCGAGGACTGCGCCGACTGGTTCGACACGCGCGAGCCGAGCGACTTCATGCAATACACCGCAAACCTCGTGCCCGCGCGCCGCCGCCCGCAGCCCGCGAGCTTCGCCTCATTGCGCGAGCGCCTGGACTTCCCCCGCAGCGAGATCGCGAGCGTCGTGCACGTCGACTACTCGGCCCGCCTCCAGACCATCAACCGCGCGATCCATCCCGCGATGCACCGGCTGCTGAGCGCCTTCAAGCGCCTCACCGGCGTGCCCATCCTGATCAACACCAGCTTCAACGTCTCCGGCCAGCCCATCGTCCACACGGCGGCCGAGGCCTGGGATTGCTTCGTCAACACCGACATCGATCTGCTCGTGCTCAACGATCAGGTCTTCCGCAATCCGTTCCAGAAGACCCGCGAGGAGAAGCTCGCGTGGCTCCAGCAGTTCGCCAAGGCGGCCTGATGCCGGCGGCGCACACCTTCCGCCCGTGGTCACCGCGCCTGCTGGCCGGCGTCGCTCTGGCGCTCGCGCCGGCCGCGGCCTACCTCCTCGTCGTTTTCCGTCACGCCCAGAACATTCCGCGCGGCGACGACTACTACTCCATCCTGCGCTTCCTCTCCGATTGGATCGCCAGCCCCACGGCCGGCACGAAACTGACGTTGCTGTTCGAGCAGTATTTCAGCCACCGTATCGTCCTCACCAAGCTCGCCGCGCTCGCGAGCTTCTGGTTCACCGGCGAAGCCGGCTTCATCGCGCTGCAGGCGCTTGGCTGGGGGTCGTGGCTGGCCCTCGCGGTCTGGCTCGCCTTTTCCGTGCCGGCCGTGCGTCGCGCGCCCTGGCGGGCGCTGCCGCTGTTTCTCCTGCTCATGCATCCGCAGGGCTTCACCAATTTTCACACCGCGATGCAGGGCCCGCAAAACCTCGGCGTCGTGCTCCTCGCGTTCGCCACCTTCGCCCTCGCCGATCGTCCCGGGCGCGCGAGCTTCATCGCCGCCGTGCTGCTCGCCGTCACCGCCGCCGGCACGTCCGTCAACGGCCTCCTCGTCTTCCCGGTCGCGGTCGCCGGGTGCGCCTGGGCCCGGCAAACCCGCCGCGCGCTCCTGCTCGCCGGCTTCGGCACGCTCACCTGGGCGTTCTTCTTCACCGGCTATGAGTGGCCAAAGGCGACCTTTGGCGCGGGCAACTTCCTCGCGTGCCTGGCGGCGATGGCGGGCGGCTTCAGCAGCTTCGCCCGCCTCCCGCTCGAACTCGCGATCACCGTCGGCTCCGTGGTCATCCTCGCGGCGGGCCTCGCCGTGGCGTGGGCCGGCCGACGCCGCCTCCTGCCCGCGCACACGCAGTTCCTCGCGTTCGTCCTGCTCAGCCTCGCGATGACCGCCCGCGGCCGGCTCGACAGCGGTCCCGCCTACATGCTCCAGGATCGCTACCGGCTCTATGGCCTGCTCGCGGTGGGAGTCGTGTATCTCCTCGCCGTCGCGTCCGCGCCGCCGCAGCCACAATCGCAGCGCCGGCTGACGCTCGCCGCCACCTTCGCGGCGGGCGCCATCTGCTTCCTTTCCTACGCGACGTTCTACGCGCCGCTCGTGGCCTCCGCCCGCTGGGGCGAAGCCACCGCCTTGAACCGGCAGCTCGGCACGGTCTTTCTGCAGAGCGATCACAGTGCTTGGCAAGAGTCGGCCGCGCAGCTCCTCCGTGCCGAGCAAACGGGCGTCTATCGGCTCCCGGTGCTCTTCCCGCCCACTGACCTGGCCGTCATCCGCGGGCTCCCGGCCCGCGCCCCGGGAAACAGCCCGCCCGCCTCCGCGCATGGCAACGCCGCCGTCTCCGGTTACGTCATCGAAGGTCCCGCCGGCAATCCCGCTCCGCAGTGGAGCGTCCTGATGGTGGATACGCGTCCCGTGATCCTGCCGCGCACCTACTGGCGGGCGCGCCTCGCGGATCTGCCCGCGCAATGGTCCCTCCTCAGCCCGCGCCTCCTGTTTCTGGCCCCCGGCGAAGTGTGCCCGCCGGGCGTTCACCCGCTGCACGGCCTCGCCCGCGACGCGCAGGGCCGGCTGGCCGTCACCTCCTCCGTTTCCGTCGCGATCCCGACCACGCCCTGACCCGGCCGCGCGTTCACCCCTCCGCCCCGCCCTGCGCCCCTTCCGCCCCGACCGCCATGATCCGCCAAATCGCCCTGAAGCTCCTCTCCGCGCTCCTGCGCCTCTTGACCCGCCCCGCCCCGGCCGGCTGGCGGCCGTCGCGGCGTCAGGCCGATCTCGATACGCGATGACGCTCCCCGCGGCCTCGCCCGACGCGCCCGGCGTTCCCTCCTGGCGGAGCCGCGCCCCGCGCCTCGCGCTCGCTTGCGCGCTGGCTGCTGTCATCGTCATGGCCGTCTTCGGCCAGACGCGTCTCTATTTCGACTACGCCTGGCAGCTCATGAGCGTGCGCGACTACGCGCGCGGCGACTCGCCCAGCCCGTTCCTCATCCGCTTTGCCGACTCTGCCGACCTCGCGCAGGACCGGCTCGACTGGACGATCGGCTATCCCCTTTCCTACAACGCCCTCGGCGGCGCCCTCACCCGGCTCGGCGTCACGCCCGCCGCCGCACACCGCACCATCGCCGCCGGCGCCGTCATCGCCGGCATTCTCGGCCTGTATTTGCTTTTGCGCGACGCCGTCCGCGTCTCGCCGCTCGCCCGGGCCGTCGCGCTGCTGACACTGAGCCTCTCCTTCAACGGCCTGCACATGGTCTGCTTCATGATGCCGGAGGTGTTTCTCTTCGCCACCGTGCCGTGGCAGCTGTGGGCGCTGCACCAGGCGTTGCAACCGGAGGCAACACCCCGTCGCCGGCTGGCGATGCTCCTTCTGCTCGGCGCCATGACCGGACTCAGCTACACGTTCCGCTATCTCGCCCCCCTGTCCGGCCTGCCCCTGCTCGCCTGCGCCGCCGGCTGGCTCGCGTGGCGGCGGCCCGCGCGCTGGCTCGCCGGCGTCGTCGGACTCGCCGTCGCCGCGGCCTTGCCCGTCGCGATCATGAGCGGCGCGAACTACCTGCACACCGGCGCGATCAACTCCACCTCCAGTTCGCTGCCGTGGGGAATGACGCCGCACTGGCCCTCGCTCAACCAGTGGCTGCTGGCGATCACCGGGCCGGTCCAGGCGCTTTTCGGCTCCGCCTTCGTCTACGGCCGCGCCGCCGCGCAGCTCGGGAGCTTCGCCGACCTCACGCCCTTCGACGCCCAGCAGCGCTGGGGTCTCCTGCTCGCCATCATCCCGACTCTCCTCGGCGCGCTGCTGATCGCGCGCTTCGCCCGCCGCAGCCCGACGCTGCTGTTCGCCCTTGCCGGCGTCGCCGGCACCAGCGGCGGCCTGCTCTGGCTCTACAGCCGATCCGAAATCCCGCAGACCGACCCGCGCTACTTCGCCGCCCCGGCGCTCCTGATTTTTCCCGCCCTCCTCGAGGCCACGCTCGCCGCCTGGCGGCAGTCGCGTCGCTGGCGCGTCGCGGTCGCGATCTTCGTCTTTCCCCTCGCGCTCTCGCTCGTCTATGCTGGCTACGCCTGCCTGCGCAATCTCCGCGCCCCGGAGTTCGGCGGGCGCGGCGGCATCATGACGGAAGGCGGCGTCAACCCCGCGACCCTTCGCGCCGCCGTCGCCGCCCATCCGTCCGCCGGCAGCCGCGAGATCGTCTGGATGTGTTTTCAGCCCGGCGTGCTGCACGCCCTCGACGGCCGGCACGCCTTCGAGTCCTACCAGCGCGCTCCCGTGGAATATCGCGCCAGCCGGCCCGTGACGCTCGTCGTCCTCCGCGACCGCCACGGCGGCATGCATCCCTCCATCTACGCGGCCAATTTCCACCACCTCGACATCCTGTCGCGCCCGCCCGACTTCGCGCACGGTGCCTACGATGTCTACGTCCGGCCGATCGGGCCCCAAGGCCTGCTGCGCGACTCGGCGCCTGCGCGCCCGTAGTCTCCATTTCGCTTTGCGCCTCAGCGTCGTCATTCCCACTCACCAGCCGCACGCCGGACGGCTTGCCCGCACCCTCGCGGCGCTCCGCGCGCAGACACTCCCCGCCGCCGACTGGGAAACGCTCCTCGTCGACAACGCCTCGCAGCCGCCCGTCGACGCCTCCGCGCTCCCGGCGACCGCGCCCACCGCCCTCCGTCTCGTGCGCGAACCCGACCTCGGCCTCACCGCCGCCCGCCGGCGCGGCCTGCATGAGGCGCGGGGCGAGTTCGTCGTTTTCGTCGATGACGACAACGTGCTCGCCCCCGACTACCTCGCGCGCGTCCTCGAGATCTTCGCCGCCCACCCGCGTCTTGGCGCCGCTGGCGGCAGGAGCCTCCCGGAGTTCGAGCAGGCCCCGCCGGCCTGGATGCGCGAATTCGACGGCCTCCTCGCGTGTCGTGACTTGGGCGATACGCCTCAGCTCGCCACGGAGCTCCGCGACGCCCGCACCGGCCGTAACGCCTATCCCCATTGCGCGCCCCTCGGTGCCGGCATGGCGCTCCGCCGCACCGCCGCCGAAGCATGGTTGTCCGCTTCCGCCGGCACCACCCTGACCGATCGCCGCGGCGGCGCGCTCACCTCCGGCGGCGACAACGACATCAGCCTCACGCTGCTCGCCCATGGCTGGTCCGTCGGCTATTTTCCCGCCCTCGTGCTCACCCACCTGATTCCGGCCGGCCGCACCTCGGCGCCTTATCTCGCCCGGCTCAACCGCGGAATCGCCCGCTCCTGGATGCAGGTGCTGGCCAAGCACGACGCCAATCCCTGGCCGCCGATCGCCCCGTGGACCGTCCCGCTCCGCAGCCTGAAGGCGTGGTTCGCCTACCGGGCCTGGTCGCATCCGGCCGCCCGCATCCGCTGGCAGGGAGCTTGCGGCCACTTCGAGGGCCGCGCCAGTCTGGCGGCTCGGGACTGACCCGTCCCCACTCCGCATGATCAACCGTCTGCTCGCCCCCTTCGGCTGTCGCCTCGTCCGGCTGCAACCGCCTGTGGATCCGCTCGCCTCCGTCCCGGATCTGCCGGTGGAGGACCGCGAAACGCTGCGCCGCGCGCAGCCGTTCACCCTCACCGGCCCCGAGCGGCTCGCGAGTCTCGTCAACGCCGTGCACCACGTCGTCCGCCACCGCGTGCCCGGTGACATCGCCGAGTGTGGCGTCTGGCGCGGCGGCAGCATGATGGCCGTGGCGCTCACGCTGCTGCGACTCGGCGACACCTCGCGCCGCCTCTATCTCTACGACACCTTCGAGGGCATGCCGCCGCCGACCGCGAAGGACGTCGATGTCGACGGCCACACCGCCGCGGCCCTCTTGCAACGTGACGCCGTCCGCACCGGCGTCTGGGCCTATGCCGATCTGGCCGACGTGAAACGCAATCTCCTCTCGACCGGCTATCCGGCGGACCAGATCATCTTCGTCCCGGGCAAGGTCGAGGAGACCATTCCCGCCACGAAGGCGCCCGAGCTCGCGTTGCTCCGCCTCGACACCGACTGGTATGAGTCCACCCGCCACGAGTTTCACCACCTCTATCCGACGCTCCGTTCGCAGGGCATCCTGATCGTCGACGACTACGGCCACTGGCGCGGCGCGCGCGAGGCCACCGACGAGTTCCTCGGCACCCTGCCGCATCCGCTCTTCCTCCACCGCGTCGACTACACCGCCCGCCTCGCCGTGAAACCGTGATCCGTCCGCGCCGCCTGTGAGTCTCCTCCGCTCCAACCTCCTCCCCCGCCTCCGCCTGCTGCGCACCGCGCTCACGCGGCGCTACATCTATGACGACCTCGGCGCCATGGCCCGCGCCAACGGCCTGATTTACGCCGACGTGCGCGGCAACGCCGGGCCCTTCGATCTCGCCGGCCCGATCCTCGGCGCGCCCCCCGGCCCGGACTTCGCCGCCCGTCTCCAACCCGTGGAGACGTTCACGCCCCCCGGCGCCCCCGCCATCTTCAACTCCGAGCCCTCCGTCTCCCGCTTCCTCGGCCAGCTCGTCTTCCACAAGAACCCGGCGCACGTCGTCGAGCTCGGCAGCTTCGTCGGCTGGACCAGCGCCCACCTCGCCCTCGCACTCCAGGCCCGCGGCGGCACCGGCCGGCTGATCTGCGTCGACTACATGACGGAGTATCTGGAACTCGTGCGCGGCAACCTCCGCCGCCACGGCCTCGACGCCCTCTTCACCCCGGTGCGCGGGATGTCCCTCGACGCCGCCGTCCTCGCCGCCCTGCCGCCGCTGCTCGATATCGTATTTCTCGATACATCGCACGACTACCCCGAAACGCTGCACGAGATCCTCGCCTACGCCCCGCGCCTCGCCCCCGGCGGCTGCCTCGTGCTCCACGACAGCGTTGGCCTGCCCGGCGTGCGCCGCTCGCTCGAGGAGCTCCCCGACCGTTTCTTCCGCCACACCTTCGCCACCGAGCGCGGCAACGGCGTGACCGTGCTCATGAACCGCGCGTCCTGATCGTGCCCGCCGTCCCTCCCATCGTCGCCCCCGCGGGCTTCGTCTATGTCGCCACCGGCGAGCGCTACCTGCGCGAAGCCGCCACCGCCGTCGCCCAGCTTCGCCGCACCAACCCGGGCGCGCGCGTCTGCCTCATCGCCGATCACGCGGCGGGCCCCGCGTTCTGGGACGACCTCGTCCTGTTTCCCGATCCCACGTTCAGCTTCCGCGACAAGCTCGCGATGCGCCTCTGCCCCTACGAGCGCTTCCTCTACCTCGACACCGACACCCACGTCGTCGCCGACCTCGGCGAAATCTTCCAGCTCCTCGACCGCTTCGATTTCGCCGGCCACCAGCTCTTCGAGGGTCACGATTGCCCGCTGCCGGGCATCCCGGATGCGTTTCCCGAGTTCAACGGCGGCGTGCTCGCCTTCAAGCGCTCGCCGGCCGTGAGCGCGTTTTTTGAAGCCTGGCTTTCGAACTACGACGCGTTCCGCGCCCTCAACCGCGACGGCGCCGCGCACTACTCCAACGTCAGCGACCAGAAGAGCCTCCGAAAAACGCTCTACGAGTCCTCGCTTCAGATCGCCGTGCTCGGCCCCGAATTCGATTTCACGCCCGCCCACGTCGACCTCGCCTGCGGCCCGGTGCGCATCCTCCACGGTCGGGGCGACCTCGCCGCGTTCGCCCCGCGCCTGAACGCGCAGCTCGGCAACCGCGTCTACCATCCCACGCTCGACGCCGTCCTGCACGGCCAGCCCTCCGCCCGCGAACTCCGCCGCCTCTGGTGGCGCACCGGCCTGCAGCTCCTGCGCGCCGCCGGCGTCGCCTGCACCCCGCTCGCCCTCCGCAACGCCCTCCGCCGCAGCCGCCGGGTCCGCGGCGCCTTCCTCACCGGCCGTTTCTCGCCGTGATCCTTCCGCTCATGCCGTCCTCCCTCCTCCTCCTGCCATGAGCCTCCGCGGCTGGCTGATCGACCGGCTGCTCCTGAAGCAGCCGCGTATCCGGCGTCTCCTGACGCGTCTCTTCGAGGGCGACCACGACCGCGATGTCGCGCTGATGCACACCGCGATCCACATCAACACGATCCGCGAGCATGGCTACGTGCGCGCCGCGCGCCTGATGGAGCGCAGCTCCTTTCTCAACGACGAAGCCCCCGTCCTCATCGCGCTCGCCTCCCTCCTCCCGGCCGCCGACGGCTTCGTCGATGTTGGGGCCAACGTCGGCATCCACTCCAAGATCCTCCACCGCGTGCGCGCCCTCTACCCGCACCTGCACTTCCACGCCTTCGAGGCGGACCCCGACACGGCGCGCCGGCTGGAGAAAACCCTCCGCGACACCAACGTCCGCCTCTTCCCCTTCGCCGCCGGCAACCGCAACGGCACGCTCGAATTCGCCCGCGGCGCCGTCTCCCACGTCTCCACCCGGCGCGATCTCACCTCCAGCTACCAGCTCAACGAGACCTTCCAGGTCGAGTGCCGCCGCCTCGATGCCTGCCCGCTCGAGGGCCGGCGCCTCATTCTGAAAATTGACGTCGAGGGCCAGGAGTGGGACGTCGTCGAGGGCGCGCAGGGCCTCTTCGACGCGGGCCGCGTGCTCGCGGTGTTCCTCGACGGCGCGAGCCAGGCCGAACGCATCGCCACGTATCTCCGCACGCGCGGCTTCAGCCTGTTCGAGGCCCGCACGCTCACGCCCTGCAACGGCGACGCCATTCCCTACGCGCTGCTCGCCATCGATCTCGCGAAACTCGCCGCGCTCCCGGCGTCCGCTCCGGCCAAGCCGTGATGACTTCCGTTTCCCATGCGTGACCAGTTGCGCCGCCTGGGTGCCGGTCGCGCCGTCTACCAACTGCTCCACCGGCCGCTCGGCGCCGTGCGCGCCAGCCTGAAGGAAGGCGGACCCGTCGAGCAGTGGCGCACCGCGCGCGGTCGTCGCGCAATGGAGGCCGCCGCCCACGAACTCACGCCGCTGCCGGCCGGCGATGCCACCCTCCCGCCGCTGGAGCTGCATTTCCTCACCGGCCGCCGCTTCTGGTATCAGACCGCGTTCTGCCTCTGGACTTTCGCGCACCACTCCGGTCGCCGCCTGCTCCCGATCATCCTCGATGACGGCACGCTCGACGCCGGCCTCCGCGACGCCCTCGCGCGCCTCGCGCCGACGGCCCGCTTTGTTCCTGTCGCCGAGACCATCGCCCGCCTCGACGCGCATCTTCCCGTCGCGCGTTTTCCCGTGCTGCGCGAGCGCTGGCAGCATTTCCCGTTGATCCGGAAACTGACCGACGTCCACCTCGGCCGCAGCGGCTGGCGGCTCTTTCTCGATTCCGATCTTCTCTTCTTCCATCACCCGCGGCTGCTCGTCGACTGGCTCGACCGGCCCGACACGCCACTCCACGCCACCGACGTCGAAAACGCCTACGGCTATTCCCTTTCGTTGCTCCACGAACTCGCCGGCCGCCCCGTGCCCGAGCGCCTCAACACCGGCCTCTGCGGTCTGCGCAGCGAGTTCATCGATTGGGAGAAACTCGAATTCTGGTGCCGCACCCTGATCGAGCGCGCCGGCACGCACTATTACCAGGAGCAGGCCCTCGTCGCCCTGCTCGTCGCCGGCCAGCGCTGCACCGTCGCGCCGATAAGCGACTACGTCACGCTGCCCGGGCCGCCCGAAGTGCAGGACTGCCGCGCCGTCATGCACCACTACGTCGCCGGTTCGAAGCGCTGGTATTTCCGGCGCAACTGGTCCCACGCGCTCGCCGTCGCCGCGCGCAACCGCTGATCGCGATGGCCCGCCTCTGTCTCCTCGGCCCCAACCAGCTCGGCAGCAATCCCCGGCTCCTCCGCAACGCCGATTGCCTCGCCGCCACCGGTCACGACGTCACCGTCGTCTATCCGGATCATCTGCCGCGCTTCCGCGGCCACGACGCCGCCGTCATCGCCGCCGCCCGCTGGCGCGCGGTGCCGCTCGATTTCTGCACGACCCCGCTCGCCCGGCTCCGCTGGCAGTTCATCCGCCTGCGCCACCGCGCGTGGTCCCGCTCTGCCCGCGCTCCGTCCACCGCCCGCGGCCTCGAGCGCGCCTACGGCTACTTCGGCCCCGAGCTCGCCGCCGCCGCGATCCGCACCCGCCCGCAGCTCGTCCTCGCGCAACAGCAGATGACGCTCCCCGCCGCGGCCCGCGCCGCCGCCGCGGTGCCCGGCGCCCGCTATGCCGTCGACATCGAGGACCTCGTCGCCGAGTCCTCCAGCGAACCCGTCGCCCTCGTGCGCGCGATCGAGGAGCGCCACGTGCGCTCCGCCGCGTTCGTGGCCACGATGTCGGAAGCCGCCGCCGATCGCCTCCGCGAAACCTACCAGCTTCCGCATCTCCCGCTCGTCCTCCACAACTGCCCTTCGCTCGGTGAACGCGCCGGCCTGCCGCCCCCGTCGCAGCGCCCCGCCGGCGGCATCGCGAGCCTGTATTGGTTCGGGCAGACCGTCGGCCCGCACGCCTGCGCCGAGGTCATGCTCGAGGCCATGGCGCAGGTGCGGCATCCGACCCGCCTCGTCCTCCGCGGCAACAATCCCCTGCCCGACTATCTCGCCCGCCTGCGCGCCCTCGCCGCGCAACTCGGCCTGCGCGACGCCATCACCATCGAGCCGTCCGCTCCGCCCACCGCCATGGTGCGCCTCGCCGGCGAGCACACGTTCTGTTTCGGCACGCAGCCCGGCACGCAGCTCTTTCATCAGCTCGCGATCGGCAACAAGGTCTTCACCGGGCTCGCCGCCGGTTGCGCCGTCGCGCTCACCGACACGGTCGCCCACCGCCGGCTGCTCGCCGCGTATCCGGATTGTGCGTTCACCTTCGGGGCCAACTCGCCCGCCGAACTCGCCGCCCACCTCAACCGCCTGCTCGACGCCCCCGCCGAACTCGCCGCGCTACGCCAGCGTGCGTGGGACCTCGCCGGCTCGACGCTGCACTGGGACCACGAATCCCGTCGCCTCACGGCCGCCGTCGCCGCTTCTCTCTCCGCTCCCTAATGCCGCTCCACGTCGCCGTCGTCCTGGGCACCCGCCCCGAAGCCATCAAGGTCGCCCCGCTGATCCTCGCGCTGCGCCGCGCCCGGCCGCGCGTCCGCACCACCGTCGTGTTTTCCGGCCAGCACGCGCATCTGGTGAAGCCCATCCTCGCGTTCTTCGGCCTCACGGCGGATGTCACGCTGCGCATCATGCGCCCCCGGCAGTCGCTCGCCACGCTCACCAGCCGCGCCGTCGCTCAGCTTTCCGTCGCCCTCGCCGAACTGCGCCCCGACTGGGTCGTCGTGCAGGGCGACACCACCACCGCGATGAGCTGCGCGCTCGCCGCCTTCTACCTCGACATCAAGGTCGCGCACCTCGAGGCCGGCCTGCGCACCGACGACATCCGCTCGCCGTTCCCCGAAGAGATCAATCGCCGCTTCATCAGCCAGATCGCCGCGCTGCATTGGGCCCCGACGCGCACCGCCGCCCTCGCGCTCCGTCGCGAGAATCTTCCACTGCCCGGCTCCCGCCTCCTCGTTACGGGCAACACCGTGATCGACGCCCTCCTCCTCGGCGTCGAGCGCCTCCGCACGCGCCCCGACACCGATCCCGACGCCGCCCGCGTGCGCACCTTCCTCGCCGGCGGACCGCGCCGCCGCTTCGTCCTCGTCACCGGCCATCGGCGCGAGAGTTTTGGCCTTCCCTTCCGCGCCATCTGCCTCGCCTTGCGCGATGTCGCGCGCGCCGACCGCGACACGCTCTTCGTTTATCCGGTGCATCCGAACCCGCGCGTGCAGGAGCCCGTGCGCGCTCTGCTCGGCGCCACCGCCAACATCCTCCTCACCGAGCCGAAGAACTACCCGGACTTCCTCCGCCTCCTCGATCTGAGCAGCGTGATCGTCACCGACAGCGGCGGCGTGCAGGAGGAGGCGCCCTCCCTCGGCAAGACCGTGCTCGTGACGCGCGAGCGCACCGAGCGGCCCGAGGGCCTCGCCACCGGTTTGGTGAAACTCGTCGGCCACGATCGCGCGCGGCTCGCCTCCGCGTTGCGCGCTGCGCTGGCCGCCCGGCGGAAAAACCCGCGCGCCGGCCGTGCCGCCTTCCCCTACGGCGACGGCCGCGCCGCCGCGCGTTGCGTCGCCTCGCTGCTCGGCCAGCCCGTGCGCCCGTTCTCCCGTTGATGTCCGCGCCCGACCTCGTCTCGGTCATCGTCCCCTGCTACAACGCCGCCCCGTGGATCGCCGCCGCGATCGCCTCGGTCCGCGCGCAGACCTGGCCGCACCGCGAAATCATCGTGGTAAACGACGGCTCGACCGACACCAGCCTCGCCGCCGCCCGCGCCTGCGCCGGTCCCGATCTCACGGTGCTCGATCAACCCAACCGCGGCGCCTCCGCCACCCGCAACGCCGGCCTGCGCGCCGCCCGCGGCCGGTATATCCAGTTTCTCGATGCCGACGATCTGCTCGCGCCCGACAAGCTCGCGCTCCAGGTGCGCGTGCTCGCGGCGGCCGGCCCCCTCGCGCTCGCCTCCGGCGAGTGGGCGCGCTTCCAGACCGATCCCGCCACCGCGCACTTCCGGCCCGAATCCAACTGGCGCGATCTCACCGCCGTCGAGTTCCTGCAGCTCTTCCTCGAGGAGGGCCGCATGATGCACCCGGCCGCCTGGCTCGCGCCCCGTGCGCTGCTCGACGCCGCCGGGCCGTGGGATGAAACGCTCTCGCTCAACGACGACGGCGAGTATTTCGCGCGCGTGATGCTGCGCGCCTCGGGCATCCGTTTCTGCGCCGGCGCGCGGAGCCTTTATCGCTCGAACCTGCAGCAGAGCCTCAGCGGACGGAAGGACCCGCGCTCGCTCGCCTCGCTGCACCGCTCGTTCGACCTCACGCTCGGCTATCTCGCCGCCGCGGATGCTTCGCCACGCACGCGCGCCGCCCTCGCCTACGGCTGGAAATGCCTGGCATTCGAACTCTACCCGGGCCGGCCGGATCTCGCCGCCGACGCCGAGCGCCGCAGCCGCGCCCTCGGCGGCAGCGCCCGCCCCCTGCCCGCCGGCGGCCGCTTCCAACTCGCCGCGCGCCTCCTCGGCTGGCGGCTCGCGAAACGCCTCGTGGGCTGAGCATGCTGATCTTCCACCCCAGCGTGGCGCCGTTCGTCCAGCAGGCCGCCCGCGCCCTCGACGAAGCCGGCCAGCTCGACCGCTTCGTCACGACCGTGCGCGACAATCCGGCCGCCTGGTCGCAGCGCGCCGCCTGCGCCGTCAGCCGGCTGTTCGGCCGCGACCTCGCGAAACAACTGCGCCGGCGCGCCGTCACGGAAGTCCCCGCCGATCGCGTGCTCGGTTTCCCCGGCGGGGAATGGCTGCGCCTCGCCACCGGCGCGCTCGATCGCGACGGTCGCGCCACCGACCTCGTCTGGGAATGGTCCGAGAAACGCTTTGACCGCCGCGTCGCGGCCCACCTGCACGCCGGCCTCGGCGGCGTCTACGGCTTCGAGCACAGCTCGCTCGCCACTTTCCAGCGCGCCCGCGCCCTCGGGCTGCGCGTCGCCTACGACGTGCCGGCTCCGGAATCCGAATACGTCCACCGCCTCCTCGCCGCCGAGCTCGATCGTTTTCCGGAGCAACGCACCGCCTATCATCGCCACACCGCCGCCCGCGAGGCGCGCCGCCTGGCGCGGCGCCGCGCCGAGTGGCAGGCCGCCGACCTCGTCATCGCGGCCTCGCGCTTCACGCGTGACAGCTATGCGCACGCCGGCCTGCCCGTCGACCGCGTGCACGTCGTGCCCTACGGCGCGCCGCCGCCCGCGCAGCGCGACGTCGCGCTGCGCGGTCCCGCCGCCGGCACGCCGCTCACCCTGATCTGGGCCGGCACGCTCAACCTGCGCAAGGGCGCGCACTACCTCCTCGACGCCTGGCAGCGCGGCGGTTTCGGCCGTCACGCCCGCCTGCAGATCTACGGCGCCGTCACGCTCCCCGCGCGCCTGCTCGCGCCGTTGCCGGAGGGCGTGACGCTCGGCGGCAGCATCCCGCGCCCGGAACTCCTCGAGCGCATGGCGCAGGCCGATGCGTTGATCTTTCCGACCCTGTGCGACGGCTTCGGCATGGTCGCCACCGAGGCGTGGTCGCGCGGCCTGCCCGTCATCACCACCGACCGCGCCGGCGCCGCCGATCTCCTCCAGCCCGGCGTCAACGGCCTCCTCATCCCCGCCGGCGCTCCCGACGCAATCAGCGGCGCCCTCACGTGGTGTCTCGAGCATCGCGCCGAGCTCGCTGCCATGCGCGAGGCCTCCCTCGCCACCGCCGCGCGCTGGCAATGGAGCGACTACCGCCGCGCCCTCGCGGACGCGCTGCGCGCCGGCGGCTTTTTCCGCGCCGCCTGAAGCCATGCCGTCCGCGCCCATCTCGTCCGCCCCGGCCCCGACGCTCCGTGACACCACGCTGCAGATCAACCTCAGCGCCGGCGATGCCGCCTACGCCGATCGCACCGTGCCCCGCCTCGTCCAGGCGCATCCCGGCGTCGCGCGCCGGATCGCCGTGGTCGACTGCTGCCGGCCGCAGCGCACGCGCATCTTCGCCCCGGATCTCCGCCTCCCTGAGCCGGGCTACGGCCAGCGCCTCGCGCGCATCCGCGAGCTGGCGACCGGCTTCCAGCAACAGGGCCTCTTCGACGAGATCGTCTGGCTCGAGCCGGGCTCGCCGCGCTTCGCCCGCCTCGCGGCGCGCTACGTGCGCCCCTGGATGACGGAGACCCACGACTACGGCGGCTGCGCCTTCATGGGCTACTGGGCCGCGATCGACGCCCCGGCGACGCGCTTCGTCCTGCACTACGACGCCGACATGTGCCTGTATCAGGAAAACGGTTTCGACTGGGCCGCCGCCGCGCTGCGCGTCTGGGCCGACTATCCGCAGGTCGTGGCCGCGACGCCGCGCATCAGCCCGCCCGGCTTCGCGCGCACCCCGGACGAGGACGCCCCGTCGCTGCATGAGGGACGCCCGGCCGAGCGCGTGCGCGACGGCTGGCTCAACGACTGGTTTAGCACGCGCTGTTTCCTCTTCGACCGCGAACGGCTCGCGCCGCACCTCCCGCTGGTCCGCGGCCTCCGCACGCTCGAATCCCGTCTGCGGCGCGCGCTCGATCGCGGTTATCCCGTCGGCCCCGAAACGCTGCTGCACTACGTGCTCGGGCCGCGCGGGCAACGCCGTCTCAACCTCTCCGACCCCCGCGCCTGGCTGCTTCACCCCAACAGCAAGCCGCCCGCCTATCTCGCGCTGCTGCCCGGCATCCTCGCCGCCGTGCAGGCTGGCCGCGTTCCCCCTGCGCAGCGCGGTCACAGCGATCTCGAGCTCGGAGCCTGGAGCGAGTTCCTCGCCGCGCCGTCCGGAGTCGCGTCCTGATGTCGCCTGCCCGCAACGCCGCGCTCGTCGCCCTCGCCTCCTGGCTGCTGCTGGCCGCCGCCACCTCGCGCTCGCCGCAGGGGCTGCATTTCTACGATCCCGTCGTGCAGCTCAAGGCACTGCAGCAATTCCAGCGCGGCGACTCCCCGGCCGGACACGTCTGGCAGCGCGTCGACCCCACCGACCTCTCGCGCGATCTCGCCGAGCCGGTCGGCTGGTGGCCGCCGTCCATTCCACTGCTCACGCATCCGCTCACATCCGGCCTCGGCCTCAATTTCGGCTCCGCTCTCCGCACGCTCGTCATCGTGGCCGGCGGCCTCGGCGTGGTGGGCTGGGCCTTGTGGCTCGCGCGCTTCGCGCTGCCGCTCCCGTGGCTATTCACGCTTTGCGCCCTCCTGCCTTGGGTGCGACACGCGAGCGCCGCCCACTTCCGCTTCTCCGGTGAGATTCTCGCGTTTGCCGTCGCTCCGTGGATCTTCCTCGGCTGCGCCCGCGGCCTCGAACGTATCCGCGACGGCCACACGGGCATCGGCGTCCCGGCGCTCATCGGTCTCGGCCTCGGTCTTGCCTATTGGGTCAAGTATAGCGCCTTCGTCACCGTCGCCGCCGCGCTGCTCGCGACCGGCCTGCTCGCGACGCGCTGGCTGCGCAGCTGGCGGCCGGCGCTCCTTCCGCTCCTCGCGCTGGCGCTGGCCGCCGCCGCCGGGCCGCTCGCTCTGAAACTCCTCCACGCCGCGCAGGGCGCGCTCGATCCTGTCGGCCGCGCCAACCCCGCCAATCTTGGGCCCGCCCTCGCGCTCTTCTTCATCGGCAATCCCGCGCTCGGCCTGGCTGATGCCGCCGGCCCGTATTTCGACGCCCTCGTCCACCCGGGTGTGGCCGGCCTCGGCGGTCATCACCACTCCATCGTGGCGTGGATCGGTTTTCCCGGCGGCCTGTTGCTCGCCTGGCTCCTCCTCCGCGTCCTCCGCGATCCGGCCGCACCGCCGGCCGCGGCCCTCGCCGCCCTCGCCCTGCCGATCTTCGCGGTGCTGATGCTCGGGATGTGGCTCACGTCGGATGTGGCGCGCGACACGCGCTTCTTCATCCCCGCCGCCTTCGCCGCGCTTCCCGTGGTTCTGGTGGCCGCCCGCGCGGCGTGGCTCGGCGCCGCGTTTCCCCTGCGCGCACTGTTGCTTGCCGGAGCCGCCGTCTATCTGGTCGTCCCTCTTCTCTACGGCCCCCTCTTCGTCACCTTGAAAGTCGCCCACACCCACGCGCTTCGCCCCGGCCCCACCGGGCTCGCCCTGCCGAGCCTCGGCGCCAGCGACCACGCCGCCCTCCTCGCGTCGCTCCGCCCGTATCAGGCCTCCAACGTCGTCTGGATTGTCGACAACCTCGAGGCCGCGCTTGAGCTGCCCGGTCGCTCCCTCACGCCCATCTCCGGCCGCTCCATCGCCGAGGACATGCGCCAGATCTACCAGCCCCCCGCGCGCCTCGACCACTGGCGCACCTCTCGCACCGTCGAACTGCGCGCCCTCTCCTCGCAACGCACCGCGCCCCCGCCCCTGCTGGCCACCGTGCCCGGCGTCACGGCCTGGACCGCGCTGCCCACGGCCTCGCCTTCCGTCGTGGTCTGGGCGGCGACTCTTCCGCCGACGGCGCAACCTCCGACTTCGCGCCCATGACCCCCGCGCTCGTCCGCTGCGCCCGCTTCTTCCACCGCTCCGCCGCGCTGCGGCGGCTTGCGCGTAGCCTCGGCCGCGGCTTCACCGTGCGGCAACGGTTCCATCACGGCGTCATCTGCCTCGATGCCGTCGACCATAGCTGGTCCTGGATCGGCGGCCGCCCGCTCGAGACCTTCGATCGCGACGTCCAGGATCGCCTGCTCGCACTCGTGCGCCCGCGCGGCCGGTTCATCGACGTCGGCTGCAACGTCGGCGTCATGACGCTCTCCGTCCTCCTGCGCGACGCCCAGGCCCGCGCCGTCTGTGTGGACCCCAACGCCCGCGCCATCGCCCTGCTCGGCGCCAGCCTCCGTCGCAACGGCTGCGCCGACCGCGCCACCCTCGTCAACGCCGCGCTTTCCGCCCGCGAGACGTCCCTCGGCTACGCCGGCGACGGCTCCTTCATCGGCCACGTCTCGGCCACCGCCTCGCCCGTCGCCGCGCTGCCGCTCGCCGATTTGGTGGCGCAACACGTCAACGCGCCCGTCGTGCTGAAGATCGACATCGAGGGCTACGAGGCGCTGCTGGCGGACGCGCTGGCGCGGCTCACCCTGCCCGCCGGCAGCGTGATGCTCCTCGAACTCCATCCCGAGGGCTTCAACGGCATGGGCGCCCCGCGCCTCGTCCTCGACGGCCTCGCCCGCGCGCCCGGTCTGCGAATCCAGACCACCGATTCCCAGCCGCCCGCCACGCTCGATCCCGCGGCGTTCCACCAGGTGGAGGTTCACTGGCCCGCCTGAGCGCGCCCGCCGTGCCTCCTCCCTCCGCGATGCGCATTCTCCTCGCCGCCGATCCCATCGTCCCCGTGCCGCCCGTCGGCTACGGCGGGATCGAACGCATCGTCGACGCCCTCGCGCGCGAGCTGCAGGCCCGCGGTCATGCGGTCGCCCTGATCGCGAAGGCCGGCTCCACCTGCCCGGTCACCGCGCATTTCGCCTGGCCCGGCGCCGCGGTCGGCGGCCGGCTCGACACCGTGCGCAACGCCCTCGCGCTGCGCGCCGCCGTCCGCCGCTTCCGGCCCGACGTCGTGCACAGCTTCGCGCGCCTCGCCTACCTGCTCCCGCTGCTCCCCTCCGCCGTCCCCAAGCTCATGTCCTATCAGCGCCACACCGGCGCCCGCACCGTGCGCCCCGCGTTGCGCCTCGCCCGGCGCGGCACCCTGCGCTTCACCGGCTGCAGCGAATTCATCTGCGCCCAGGGCCGCGCGGCCGGCGGCGACTGGCGCCCCGTCTTCAACTTCGTCGACCCGCGCCGCTTCGAGTTCGTCCCGGCCGTGCCCCCCGACGCGCCCCTCGTCTTCCTCAGCCGCATGGAGAGCATCAAGGGCCCCGACCTCGCGATCGCGATCGCCCGCCAGGCCGGCCGTCGTCTGATCCTCGCGGGCAACCGCGTCACGACCGGACCGGAGGCGCGTTTCTTCGAGGAGAAGATCGCCCCGGAGCTCGGCGCCCCCGGCATCGAGTGGGTCGGCGAAGTGGACGACGTCAAAAAGAACGCCCTGCTCGGCCGCGCCGCCGCCCTCCTCCTGCCCATCCGCTGGGAGGAACCCTTCGGCATCGTCTTCGCCGAGGCGCTCGCCTGCGGCACGCCCGTGCTCACCTGCCCGCGCGGCGCCACCCCGGAGATCGTCGAGGCCGGGCGCACCGGACTTTTCTTCGCCGATGTCCCCGGGGGAGTGGCGGCCGTCGCGCGTATCCAGGAGCTGGATCGCCACGCCTGCCGCCGCGCGGCCGAGACGCGGTTCAGCGTCGAGGCGTGTGTCACGGAGTATCTCGCCCTTTATCGGGAGATGTCGGCCGCCGCCTGAGCCATGAAGAACCTGCCGACCACCCACGCCGCGCTCGACCGCTATACGTCGATGGGCGATCTGACGCGCAATGTGAGCCGCATGCTCAAGGGCAGCCTCTTCATCGGCGGCGGTCTGCTCGGCTGCGTCGCCGTCTACCTCGCGCTCAGCGGCAATCCCGGCGCCCTGTCCTTCGCCCTCATGTCGATCGGCACCCTGGTCGCGCTCGGCATCTGGGCCAACAACGCGATCGGCGTGCCCCTGCTGCCGATGATCGTCGTGCAGCAGTTCGTCATCAACGCGCTGCCCATCGCCAGCGGCCACGAGGTGCTCGAAGCCTACCCGGCGGAATACATCACGCTCGCCGGCATGGAGGTCTTCGTGTTCAACGTCAGCCTCGCCCTCTGCTGGCGCGTCGCGATGCAGGTGCTGCAGCCCGCCAAGGCCGAGGCCTACGCCCTCGAGGGGGTCGACAAGGAGGGCGTCGCCGGCCTTTCCCGCCTCGGCTTCGGCCTCGCCGGCGCGGCCACCGCGTTCCTCATCCTGCAGAGCCTGAACCTCCTCGACCCGTTCATGCAGATGCTGCCCGGCGGTTCCTATCCCATCATCATCGCCGTCACCGCCGCCGCCAGCGCCTGCGGCTTCTTCCTGCTCTCGATGATCGTCGGCTCCGGCTCCATGAACCCCGTCCCACGCGCGATCTTCTGGGCGCTCATGGCGGCCAACTGCATGATCAGCGCCTCCAGCCTCCTGCTGTCCTCCGCGCTCGTCGTCGTCTCCTCCGTCGTCATCGGCCTGTTCTGGAGCACCGGCCGGATTCCCTGGCGCTTCATGCTGTTGATCGCCGTCACCGTGTCGTTCTTCAACACGGGAAAATACGCGATGCGCAGCCGCTACTGGCAGTCCGCGGAGGAGGAGGCGCCGCCCTCGTTCAACCTCCTGCAGATGCCGACCTTCTACGCCGAGTGGACGCGCGCGGGCTTCGACTCGATCGCCGGCAGCAAGCCCGACGACTTCGCGGAGATGACGAAGAAGGACCCGACGAAGCGCGGCGAGCAGACTCTCTTCGATCGACTGAACAACCTCCAGAATCTCCTCTACGTCATCGAGGCCACCGAGTCGTGGAACATCGCGCCGCTCTATGGCGGGACCTACACGCTCATCCCGCCGCTCCTGATCCCGCGCTTCCTCTGGAAGGACAAGCCGCGCACCCACGAGGGCCAGATTCTGTTGAACGTCCACTTCGGCCGGCAGCAGCTCGAGTCCACGCTGAAGACCTACGTGGCCTGGGGCCTCCTCGCCGAGGCCTACGGCAACTTCGGCGCGATCAAGGGCGCCGTGTTTCTCGCCCTCGTCATGGGCGTCTTTTTCGCCTGGGCGGAAAACTACACCTCGCGCAAGCCCCTGCTCTCCACCGAGGGCTTCGTCGCCTTCGCCATCTTTCTCGGGCTCGCCAACTCCTACGAGGCCGTGTCCAGCGTGATGGTCACGTCCATTTTCCAATCTCTCGTGCCGGTGATCGCCGCCTGCGCGCCGTTCGTGCGCCGCAAAACCGTGGTGCGCCCGCTGCCCGCATGAGCGCCGCCCGGTCGCCGCGGCTCGCGGTCATCCTTTCGCATCCCACGCAGTATTACAGCCCGTGGTTCCGCTGGCTCGCCGCCCACACCGCGCTCGACCTCCGCGTCTTCTACCTCTGGGACTTCGGCGTCACCGCCCGGCGCGATCCGAATTTCCAGGCCACGGTCCGCTGGGACGTCGATTTGCTTTCCGGATACGCCCACGAGTTCGTGCCCAACACCGCGCGCGACCCCGGCACGCACCACTTCGGCGGCCTGCGCAATCCCAGCCTCACGCGCCGCCTCGCCGCCTGGCGCCCGGAGGCGCTCCTGATGTTCGGCTACAAGTGGCGCGCGCACCTCGGCGCCCTCGCCTGGGCGCGCCGCCACGGCGTGCCCGTGCTTTTCCGCGGCGACTCGCACTTCCTCGGCCGCGGCCGCCCCGGCTGGCCGACCCGCACCGCCCTCCGCCTCCTCTACGCCCAGTTCCGCGCCGCGCTCCCCACCGGCGCCGCCAATCGCGACTACTTCACCACGCTCGGCGTGCCGCCGGAGAAACTGTTCTTCACGCCGCACGCCGTGGACGACACGCTCTTCAACCCCGACGCGCCCGAGCACCGCGCCCGCGCCGCCGCCCTTCGCGCGGACCTGAAGCTCGCGCCCGGCACGCGCCTCGTCCTCTTCGCCGGCAAATTCGTCCCGGCCAAGCAGCCGCGCGAACTGCTCGCGGCCTTCCTCGCGCGTCCCCGCCCGGGCGCCGCGCTGCTTTTTGTCGGCGACGGCCCCGACAAGGCCACGCTGCTCGAGGCCGCGCGCGCCGCCCCGGCCGGCGCGGTGCATTTCCTCCCTTTTGCCAATCAGAGCGAAATGCCCGGCCGCCTCCTCGCCGCGGATGTCTTCGCGCTGCCGTCGCGCGGCTTCTACGAAACCTGGGGACTCGCGATCAACGAGGCCATGCACATGGGCGTGCCCTGTCTCGTCTCCGATCTCGTCGGCTGCCAGCGCGACCTCGTCGAGCCGGGTGTCACCGGCTGGGTTTTTCCGGCGGCCGATCCCGGCGGCCTCGCCCGCGCCCTCGACGCCGCGCTCGCCTGCCCGCCCGCGGAACACCTTGCCCTCGCCCGGCGCGCCCGCGCGCGCGTCGCCGCCTACACGTATCCGCACGCCGCGCACGGCCTGCTCGCCGCTCTCGGCGTCGTTTCGCGCGCGGCCGTCCCCGCCTGAAGGCCCGATGCAGCTCTGTCACATCGTCCCCAGCCTCGAACTGCAGCACGGCGGCCCCAGCCGCTCGGTCCGCGCGCTCGCCCGCGCGCTCGCCGGCCTCGGGCACGACGTGCGCCTCCTCGCCACCGATCCCGCGGCGCCCGCCGCCGGGACCACCGAGGTCACCGGGCGCCTGACGACCTCCGTCTATCATCGCGACTGGCCGCCCCGCCTCTGCCCCTCGGCCGGGCTGCGTCGCGCCGTGGACACCGTCGATGCGCAGGTGGTGCATCACCACGCGCTGTGGCTGCGGACGTTGCACTACGCGCACGCCCGCACGCGCCGCGACGCCCTGCCGCTCGTCCTCTCTCCGCGCGGCATGATGAGCCGCTGGGCCTGGCGGCACCGCGGCCTGCGCAAGCGCCTCTCGCGCGCCCTCATCCATCCCGGCGCACTCGAGGCCGTCCGCGGCTGGCACGCCACCAGCGCCGACGAGGCCGACGAGATTCGCGGGCTCGGCTTCCGCCAGCCGGTCTGCGTGGCGCCCAACGGCGTCGACGCGCCCGATGCCGCCGAGGTGCAGGCCGCCGCCGCGCACTGGCGCCAGGCCTGCCCCGAGACGGCGGACCGGCGCGTCGCGCTCTTCTACTCGCGCTTTCACCAGAAGAAACGCGTCCTTGAGTTGATCGATCTGTGGCTCGAGCGCGGCCCGAAGGACTGGCTCTTGCTCATCGCCGGGATTCCAGAGGACTATTCGCCCGAGATGCTCGAGTCGTATGCGCGCAAGATGTCCGGCGGCGGCCGCGTGCGCGCGTTCGCGGGCGCCGGCCGCCCCGCGCCCTACGCCCTGGCCTCGATCTTCCTCCTGCCCTCCCACAACGAGAACTTCGGCCTCGTGATCGCCGAGGCCATGGCCCACGCCGTCCCCGTCGTCGTCACCGACACCACGCCCTGGCGCGCACTCAACGACGCCGGCCTCGGCTGGTGCGTCCCGTGGGAGCGTTACGGCGACACGCTCGTTCAGGCCGTGGCGGAGTCACCTGCGCAGCTCGCGCAACGCGGCCGCGCCGCGCAGGCGTGGGTCCTGCGTGAATACGCCTGGCAGCGCGCCGCCGGGACCCTCGCGGCGTTCTACGGCGAACTGGCCGCCCGTTCGCCATGAGTTCTCCCACACCCGAGTTCGGTCCCGACGACGCCCTGAAATACGCGCGCGGCCTCGGCCCGCGCAAAACCTCCAGCTCCCGCCTCACGTTTCTCGAATGGGCCGCGCTGGTGCATGCCGGCGGCCTGCTGCTCGTGCTGACGTGGGCCTACGGCGGCGCCGCCGAGTCCATGCGCGTTTACTTCACCTGGCTCGGCGGCCTCGGCGTGCTCATCACGCTGCGCGCCGTGTTCGACGGCGACCGCTGGCGCGACGGCCGCCTCCGCCCCCTCCACTGGCTCTGGCCGATGCTCGGCTTCAACCTCTTCGTCGTCGCGGGTCTCCTCAACCCCAGCATGCGCGAGGTGAACTTCAGCGGCGAGACGCTCCTCGCCCACTCCGGCGGCCGCCCCGGCTGGCCCAGCTCGGCGCGCCCCCAGCTCGCCTGGCCCGCCCTGCTGCTCTTCGACGTGCTCTGGCTGTCGTGCTTCAATCTCGCGCTCGTCGTGCGCCAGCGGCGCGCGCTGCGCGGCCTCCTCCTCTTCGCCGTCGCCAACGTCGCCGTGCTCTCCGTCTTCGGCACCGTGCAGAAACTCGCCCACGCCCAGGGCATCTACTTCGGCACGGTCACGACGCGGCAGGTGTATTTCTTTTCCACTTTCGTGTATCACAATCACTGGGGCGCGTTCGTCCTGCTCATGCTCAGCGCCTGCCTCGGCCTGCTCTGGCACCACGCGCGGCGGCACGACGCCCGCAATTTCTTCCACTCGCCGGTCTTCGGCGGCCTGATCGCGGTGTTCTTCATCGCCGCCACCATCCCGCTCAGCGGCTCGCGCTCCTGCACGCTCGCCGGTCTGGTCCTCGCCGGCGGCGCGCTGATCCACTGGACCCTGCGCATCGTGCGCAGCCGCCGTCGCGCGCGCGAGTCCGCCCTCCCGCCCCTCCTCGGCGCCGCCGCGGCTCTCGTCCTCGCCGCCGCGGGCGTCTGGTTCGTGGCCCGCGAGACCATCCTCGTCCGCGCCAATCTCACGCGCGATCAGGTCGGCGTCATGTGGGAAAAAGGCAGCATCGGCTCGCGTTGGAAACTCTACCACGATACCTGGCGCATGGCGCAGGCGAAGCCCGTCTTCGGCTGGGGCATGGAGTCCTACCCCCACGTCTTCTCCCAGCTCTTCAACACCCAGCGCTCCGTCGATCGCCTCCCGGTTTTTTATCGCGACGCCCACAGCGACTGGCTCCAGGCATTCGCCGAGCACGGCTTCGTCGGCACTGCCCTGCTCGCCCTGACCGGCCTCCTCCCGCTGCTCGGCTTGCGCCCGCGGCAGCTCACCAGCCCCGTGCCCCAGTTCCTCCTCGCCGGCTGTGCCCTCGTCCTGCTCTACGCGTGGATCGAGTTTCCCTTCGGCAACATCGCCGTCGTGCTCTCCTGGTGGCTCTGCTTCTTCTGCGCCGTCCAATACGCGCGGCTGCACGATCGCGACGAGTTCGCCCCCGGCCACGCCCCTGCGTCATGAGCGACCGCTGTCCCATTTCGATTCTGATTCCCGCGAAGAACGAGCGCGCCAACCTGCGCGCCTGCCTCGAATCGTGCCGCTTTGCCGACGAGGTCGTCGTCGTCGATTCCCGCAGCACCGACGGCAGCCCCGCGATCGCCGCCGAGTTTGGCGCGCGCGTCGTCGACTTCGATTGGGATGGCAAATTTCCGAAGAAGAAAAACTGGGCGCTCGCGAACATCCCGTGGCGCCACGAGTGGGTTTTCATCCTCGACGCCGACGAGCGCATCACGCCCGAGCTCGCCGCCGAACTCCGTGAAGTCGTCGCCGCCCCCGCCTTCGACGGCTACTACGTCAACCGCCGCTTCTGGTTCATCGACGGCTGGCTCCTGCACTGCGGCTACTATCCGAGCTGGAACCTCCGCTTCTTCCGTCACCGCCTCGGCCGCTACGAACAGTTCGCCGGTGTCAGCGACACCCGCTCCGGCGACAACGAGGTGCACGAACACGTCCTCCTCCAGGGCCGCAGCGGCCGGCTGCGCCACGAAATGGAGCACCACGCGTTCCCGACGATCGACATCTGGGTCGAGAAGCACAACCGCTACTCCAACTGGGAGGCGCGCCTGCTCCTCTCCGAGCCGGCCGCGGATTCCGCCCCCGGCCCCGCCGCCCCGCTCGATCCCGCCCTCGCCCGCCGCCGGCGCCTGAAGCAGCTCGCCGCCCGCCTGCCGTTCCGCGGCACGCTGCGCTTCCTGTATCATTATATTGTATGCGCCGGCTTTCTCGACGGCTATCGCGGCTTCGCCTTCTGCCGCCTCATGGGCTACTACGAGTTTCTCAGCGTCGCCAAGGCCCATGAACTCCGCCGCGCGGCGCGCCGCTGACGCATGGCCCGTCTGATCTTCGTCAACCGCTTCTTCTGGCCCGACGAGACCGCCACCGGCCAGCTCCTCACCGATCTTGCCGCCGCGCTCGCCGCGCGCGGTCACGACGTGACCGTGATCGCCAGCCAGCCCGGGACGCACCCCACGGGCCACGGCCCGCCCCCGCCCGCCGTCCGCCTGCTCCACGTCGGCAGCTCGCGCGTCCAGCGCGGCGGCCTCCCGGGCAAGGCGCTCGACTACGCCACGTTTTACGTCGGCGCCCTCTGGCGGCTCTTCCGTCAGGCGCGACGCGGCGATATCGTCATCGCCCTGACCGATCCGCCGCTGCTCGGCCTCGGCGCGTCCCTCGTGGCCGCGGTCCGCGGCGCCCGCGTGGTGCACTGGGTCCAGGACATCTACCCCGAACTCGCGATCGAGCTCGCCGGGCAGGGCTGGCTCCGCCTCGTGCGCCCGTGGCGCGACGCTGCCTGGCGGCGCGCTGCCCACTGCGTCACGCTCGGCACCGACATGGCCGCGACGCTCGCCGCCGCCGGCGTCCCCGCCGATCGCACCGCGATTATCCCCAACTGGGCTCCTGCCGGCACCGCGCCCCCCGCGCCCGCGGCGGTGACCGCGCAGCGCCGCGCCTGGGGACTCGCGGAGAAATTCGTCGTCGGCTACTCCGGCAATCTCGGTCGCGTCCACGATCTCGATCCCGTGCTCGATCTCGCCGCCGCGCTTCGCTCGCACCCCGCGATCGTCTTCCTCTTCGTCGGCGGAGGCGCCCAACGCCAGCGGCTCGAGGCGGCCGCCGCCCAACGTGGGCCGACCAACGTCATCTTCCAGCCACCGC
>CAZENI010000045.1:7710-27468 GCA_964513055.1 uncultured Opitutus sp. | reverse complement strand
CCACCGCCACCGAGCCCGATGGCGATGCGCCCGCCGATCTTTCGCGACTCGGAGGCGATCGCGGCGACGTTCCTGGACGACGGCGCGATGGTGTTTGCGACCACGCGGCCCGGCGGCGTGCTGGTGCGGCCGGACGGCACGGTGGAGCGGCTGATCGATCGCCTGCCGGCGGTGATGAACCCGCGCGTGACCTCGCTGCTCGCCGATCACGAAGGTGGCCTCTGGGTGACTTCGCGCGATCACATCGCGCGGCTGCAGTTGCGGTCGGCGTTTGCGCGGCACGAAGGCGCGCAGGGGTTGCAGGGCAATCCGCGGCAGCTGCTGCGGCACGGAGACGCGCTCTTCGTCGCGCATTCGGGGGGAGTCGCGCGACACCTGGACTGGCCGGGGGCGTTTCCGCCGGCCGACGGCCTGCATCGCGGCGCCGATGCGCTCGCGCAGGTGGGAGATCGGGTGTTTGCGGCCGCGACCGGACTGGTCGAGTTGATCAACGGGGGCGTCGCCACGCACACGTGGAGCGATCTCGCGGTGACGACGCTGACGGGCGTGCGCACCGTGCCCGACTTGATCGTGGCGGGAGATGCGCAAGGGGCGTGGCTGTTCCGCGCGCAGGGGCAGGACTGGAAGCCCGCCGGTCGAGTGCCGGGAGTGAACGGCAGCACGGCGACGCTCTTCGATCGCGGGGATGGACGGGTGTGGGGGACGACGACCGACGGCCGGATCTGGCGGGCGGATTTCCGGGCGGGCGCCGCGGCCGGACCGGTCGAGCCGGCGGTCACGTATTACGGGCCGGCGCAGGGCGTGCCGACGCCGCTGCGGGCGGGGCGAATCAGTTTCCTGGCGTTGGGGGATGCGACGATCGCGACGTGCGCGGCGTGGTTGCTGCGGCACGATCCGGCGACGGATCGCTTTGTGCCGGAGACGCGCATCGGGGGCATGACATCGCCGGCCACGCGGGGCGCGGAGGCGATCGGGGCGGGGGAGAATGGCACGTGGTGGCTGCGCCTCGGAGCGCCGGACCGCCGCATCCTGCAGGTGAAGGCGGACGGGCCCGAACGCTGGCGCACGGAGGAGCTGCCGGCGCCGATGATCCGGGATCTGGCGGCGGTCAGTCTCTATGAAGACCGGCGCACGCTCTGGGTGGCGGGCAAGGACCTGCTGGTGTCGGTCGACATCGACTGGCGGCCGCCGGTGGCGCCGCCGCCGCTGTCGGCGCGGGTGCGGCGGGTGGTCAGCGATGCGGGCCGGGCGATCTGGCGGGACACGGTGGGCGAGCCGGACGAGCCGCTGTCGCTGACGGTCGGCGAGAATTCGGTGCGCTTCGAACTGGCCGCGGCGACGTTCGTGACGGATCACCGCGGGCGGCCGACGGTGCAGTTTCGCACGCAGCTCTCGGGCTTCGATCGCGACTGGAGCGTGTGGTCGGCGGAGCCGTGGCGGGACTTCACGCGGCTGCCGGCGGGACGCTATGCGTTTCGGGTGCAGGCGACGGACCAGGCGGGGCGCACGAGCGCGGAGACGTCGCTGGCGGTGCTGATCACGGCGCCGTGGTGGCGCACGCGATGGGCGTGGGCGGGTTATGCGAGCCTGGTCGGGCTGATGGCGGCGGGCGGCGTGGCGCTGCGCACGCGGGCGTTGCGGAGGAGGGCGGAGCGGCTCGAGGCGACCGTCGCGGCGCGCACGGAGGAATTGCGCCGCAGCAACACCGAGCTCGCGCGCCTGCACCGGCTGGAGCTCGACGAGAAATCGGCGGCGCGCCTCGCCGAGGAGGAGGCGCGGCTCGAGGTGCTGCGTTACCAGCTCAATCCCCACTTCCTCTACAATGCGCTGAACTCGATCTACAGCCTCGCCCTGACGACCCCGCCGGCGGCGGCCAACATGGTGCTGCGCCTCGCGGATTTCTGCCGCATCGCGCTCGATCGGCGGCACGAGGAGCACACGACCGTCGGGGCGGAGTTCGACAAGCTTTCGATCTACCTGGACATCGAGAAGGTCCGCTGGGGCGAGAGCCTGCACATCGAGTTGCAGGCGGACGCCGCGGCGCGGCGCGCGGGGATCCCGCCGTTTCTCCTCCTGCCGCTGGTGGAAAACGCGATGAAGTATGGCGGCGCGACGAGCCCGGAGGATCTGCGCGTGCGGGTCGAGGCGCGCGTGGAGGACGACGGCACGCTCGTGCTGGTCGTCGCGAACACTGGCGAGTGGGTGCAGCGCACCGGCTCGAGCCCGCCCTTCTCCGGCATCGGCCTCACCAACATCCGCCAGCGCCTGCAGCGCTACCACCCCGACACGCACCAGATCGCGATCGAGACCGCGGACGGCTGGGTGACGGTCACGCTGCGGCTCCGGCCCGTGGCGGGGAGCGGGCCGACCCGGATTTCCGAAAACGAAAAGGCCCCCACGGCCCCGTCCCGATGAACTCCTCCGCTGCTCCGGCTCCGAATTCCGCCCCCGTGGTCCGCGTCCTCCTCATCGACGACGAACCGCCCGCGCGCAACGTCCTGCGCACGCTGCTCGCCGCGCACCCCGCGGTGGAAATCGTCGGCGAGGCGGGCACCTTGCGCGCCGCCCGCGAGCTGCTGGCCGGCGCGGACTACACGCTCGTGTTCCTCGACATCCAGCTCCGCGGCGGCACCGGCTTCGATCTGATGCCCTCGGTGCGGCCGGGCGCCGCGGTGGTGTTTGTGACTGCGCACGACGAGCATGCGCTGCGCGCCTTCGAGGTGAACGCCCTCGATTACCTGTTGAAGCCGATCAAGCCGGAGCGGCTGGCGGCGACGATGACGCGCTGCGTCCAGGCGGCGCGGCGTTCATCCGGCGATTCGGGCGCGCTGGGCACGCCGCGTCCCACGCGGCTCCGGCCGGATGACACCGTCTATGTGCGGACCGACCACGGCGCGCGCTTCATTCCCCTGGCCGAGATCAGCGCGATCCAGTCGTGTGAAAACTATTCGGAGCTCGATTTGGTGAACGGCGAGAAACTCCTCGTGCGCCACACGCTGAAGTCATGGGAGGATTCGCTGCCGACGCCTCCCTTTGCCCGCGCGCATCGCCAGGCCCTGGTCAACCTGAACTGCCTCGCGCGCATCGAGGAGGATGGTGGCGACGGGGCGCTGCTGCACCTGGCGGGGCTGCGCGCGCCGCTGCGGGCGAGCCGCCGCGAATGGGTGGAGTTGCGCACGCTGCTGCCGACGGAGAACGGCCGGGCGATTCGCCCGCCGGGTTGATTCGCCGCGTGCGGCGGGTCGCTCGTGCGCCCGCCGCCGCTCGTCACAAATCCGCGTCCGCCTGTCACCGTGGGCTCGGAACCCCGGGCCGATTGCACATCGTCGGCGTCATCGAATTTGCCAGGGGTGGCTGCAAGCTGCGCCCTGTTCCCAACCGGTCGCGGCGCAGTGATTAGGCAAAGCACTGCGCCGCGACCTACTTTTTTGGCGGGAAGCATGGCGTCGAAAGGGTTGCAGCGGGCCGCGCATGGCGTTTGGTGGGAGCACATGCAAGCCGCCCTCTCCACTCCAGCCGCCGACCCGGTCGTGCCTCCGGCGGCGGCGGCGTTGCCGGAAGGGGTGCGCGAAGGAAATGAGAACCTGATCCAGTTGACCCCGGCGGCCGGCGCCAAGGTGGCCGCCCTCATCCTCCGGGAGCAGCAGGGGGAGTTTCTCCGGGTCGCCATCACCGGCGGCGGCTGCAACGGGCTGAGTTACAAGATGAAGTTCGTCCCGGCCGCGAAGCGCGGGGACATCCTGGTGCGGACCGGCGGCGCCCGGGTGCTGGTCGACAGCAAGAGCGCCCTTTATCTGAAGGGCACCCACCTCGATTATTCGGGCGCGCTGGTGGCGGGCGGATTCAAGTTTTCCAACCCGAATGCCAAGGCGAGTTGTTCGTGCGGAGAGAGCTTCAGCGTCTGAGTGGGACTTCTCCCTAGCCAAATAACCCTTGCCCCCGCGGGAGTTCCGGGCGAAATGCGACCCCGACCAGACACCGTTCCAAACCTTATTGATGGCCACTTCGTTCCCTTCCGCCGGCGGCGGCCGCCCAGGCTCGTATCAACGTCGCAATGTCGACCCGTTCGCGGCCATCCGCCGCAACCACCGCATCAAGACCCCGACCGTCCGGGTGATCTCCCCTGAAGGCAAGCAGCTCGGAATTCTGGATACGGGGAAGGCCATCAACCTCGCGCTGGAGAACGGCCTCGACCTCGTCGAGGTCGCGCCCAACGCGACGCCGCCGGTCTGCCGGATCATGGACTTCGGCAAATACGTCTACGAGGAGCAGAAGAAGACGTCCCACGCGAAGTCCACCGCGAGCAAGATCAAGGAGATCGAGTTCACGGCGCGCATCGAGACGCACGACTATGAGACGAAGCTGCGCCACGCCGAGGAGTTTCTCGATCACGGCAACAAGGTGAAGATGCGGCTCAAGTTCCGCGGGCGCGAGATGGCGCACACCGACATCGGCTTCAACCTGATGAAGCGCGCGGTCGTCGATCTTGCCGGCATGGGCCATCCCGATGCCGAACCGAAGCTGATCGGCCGCAACATCCACGTCATGCTCACGCCGCTGCCGGTGAACAAGCGGAAGCCGAAGTTCCACGAGCCCGACGAGAATCGCGCCGAGCACGATCCGGCCTCGAACCATCAGCACGATGACGGCAAGGGCGACGAGGGCTCCGGCTCGAATCCCCCGAACGCCGCTTCGTAATTCGGTGGCCGCCATGCGTGCGGCAGCGGGTCGGTTCCTGTGCGTCGCGCTCATGGGGAGCGCGGCGTGGATCGGGCGCGCCGCCGAGACTCCGGTGCGCGCCGCGCCCGCCCGGCCCGGCGCCCAGGCGGTCGCTCCCGCACCGCGGCCGGCCGCGCCTGTGCCCGCGACCGCCGCCCCGGCGACGGCGGGGCCCGCGCTCGCGGTGCGGAAATTCGGGGCGGTCGAATATGTGCGCGTTTCGGACGTGGCGGTCCGGCTCGGCTTCCGGCTCATCACTTCCGATGGCGGCCGGAAGGCCACGATCACCGGGCCCGGCGCACGGGCCGCGCTCGAGAACGACTCCCGCGAGATCCTGGCCAACGGCCTGCGCGTCTTTCTCGGCGAGCCCGTGCTCGATGCCGGCGGCGATCTCTACGTCAGCCGCATCGACTACGAGCGCGCGCTGACGCCGCTGTTGCGGCCGGGTTTCGGCCAGCCCGCGCGGCCGGCGCCGCGGACGATCGTGCTCGATCCCGGCCACGGCGGGAAGGACCACGGCACCAGCACGCTCGAGAAGACCTTTGCGCTCGATGTCGCGCGCCGCGCGAAAAAGCTGCTCGAGGCCGCCGGTCATCGCGTCGTGCTCACGCGCGACGCCGATGTCTTCCTCGATCTCACGCAGCGCAGCGCGATCGCCGTGGCGAACCGCGCGGATCTTTTCGCCAGCATCCATTTCAACGCGCTGCCCAACGACACGCGGACCTCGGGCGTCGAGGTGTTCACCTTTGCGCCGCGGCTCCAGCGCTCGACCAACGCCTGGAGTCCGCACGCGGCCAACGACGCCGAGTCTGACGCGGCCCCGGTGAACCGCCACGATCACTGGAGCGTCGTCCTCGCGCAGGCGGTGCACCGACGTTTCGTGACGGATCTGGACGCGCAGGATCGCGGCAAGAAGCTCGCACATTGGGGCGTGTTGCGCGGCCTGAACTGCCCGGGGGTGTTGCTCGAGTGCGGCTTCCTCACCAGCACGGCCGAAGCGCGCAAGATTGCCACGCCCGCCTATCGCCAGCGGCTCGCGGAGGCGCTCGCCGCCGGGGTGCGCGACTACGTGGCCGCGGGCGAGTCGGCGCGGGCGCGGAAGGCGGTCGTCGCCGGCGGCCGGCGCCCGGAGGCGTGAGCGCGGCCGCGGGGCATTTCTGCGCTTCGCTCGGCGCGGCAAAGGTGCTTTGGTTTTCCCATGCGCCTCTCGTCCCTTTCGCTCGCCGCCGTCGTGAGTCTCGCCGCCCTGTCCGTGCCCGCGACCCGGGCGTGGGACTATGAGGGGCACCGGATCGTCAACCAACTCGCGCTGGCGTCGCTGCCCCGGGAGTATCCGCACTTTGTGCACGCCGTGGCCAACGCGGAGCGCGTCGCGTTCCTCGCCGGCGAGCCCGACCGTTGGCGCAACGCCCCCGACCTGCCGTTGAAACAATCCGGCGGGAGCTGGACCGATCACTTCCTCGACCTGGAATACATTCCCGAGGCCGGCCTGAAGCTGGAGACGCTCACGTCGTTCCGCTACGATTTCATCGTGCAGTTCGCCGCCGGCCGCGCGGCCAACGCGAAGAACTTTGCGCCGATCGATCCGGCCAAGAACCTCGATCACACCGCCGAGTGGCCCGGCTTCGCGCCGTGGGCCATCACGGAATACTTCGGCCGGCTGCGCTCCGGGTTTTCCTACCTGAAGGTTTACGAGGAACTCGGCACGCCCGATGAGATCCTGAATGCCCAGGCCAACATCGTCTACGTCATGGGCGTGATGGCGCACTACGTCGGCGACTGCGCGCAGCCGCTCCACACCACCAAGCACTTCAACGGCTGGGCCGGAGCCAACCCGAACGGCTACACGACGTGGCGCGGGCTCCATTCCTGGGTCGACGGGCAGCTCATCGCGCGGACGGGCATCACGACCGCGCAGCTCGCACCGCGCGTGACCACCGCGCAGCCGATCTCGCTCGCGGCGACGCCGGACGGGCGCGACCCGATGTTCGTGGCGGTGCTCGCGTATCTGATCGCCCAGCACGCCCACGTGGAGCCGCTCTACCGGCTGGAGAAGGAGGGCAAGCTCGGCCAGGGGCCCAACGGCGTCGTGGCGCCCGAGACGCGCGCCTTCATCGAGGCGCGCCTGCTCGAGGGTGGCCAGATGCTCGCGGCGATCTGGCTCACCGCCTACCGCGGTGCCGTGCCGGACACCTACCTGCGCTCGATGCTGATCAAGCGCCAGACCGCGGCGGGCACGAGCGCGCCGGCGGCGGAGCCGAAGAAAGCCGCGCCGTGAGCCGCGGCCGTCCCGGCGTATGAGCGCGCTCTCGCTGCTCCTGATCGCGGCCGGCGGCGCGCTGGGCTCGGTCGCGCGGGCGCTCGCCGGCCTGCTGATCCCGGCCGGGCGGCTGCCGTGGGCGACGCTGCTCGTGAACGTCGCGGGCTCGCTGGTAATTGGCGCGCTCATGGCGCGCTTCACGACGCCGGGGGCCGGCCTGTCGCTCCGGGCGCACAGCTTCTGGGTGGTCGGCGTCTGCGGTGGTTTCACCACGTTTTCCACCTTCAGTTGGCAGACGTTCGAGCAGGCGCAGAAGGGCCACTGGGGCGCGGCCGCCGCCAACGTGCTGCTCTCCGTCGGGCTCTGCCTCGCCGCCACCTGGCTCGGCTGGAGGCTGGCGCGATGAGACGCACCCGGTGGCTCGCCGCATGGCTCGGCCTGCTGGCAGCCGCGGCCGGGGCCGCGGAAGAGAGCCTCGCCAGCCGGGTCATCATCCTCGCCAACAGCGACGATCCCGGATCGATGAAGATCGCGCGGCACTACGCCGAGGCGCGCGGCGTGCCGGCCGCCAATCTCGTCGCGCTGAAACTGCCGCTGGCCGAGACCATCACCTGGCGCGAGTTCGTGGCGACGCTCTGGCAGCCGCTGCTCGACGTGCTGGTGCCGGCGAAATGGATCGAGGCGACGCCGATGGCGCTGACGGACGCGGTCGGCCGGCAGAAGTTCGCACCCTACCAGCACCGCATCGCCGCGCTGGTGGTGTGCCGGGGCGTGCCGCTGCGCATCGCGCACGCGGCGGAGTATTACGCGGACGCGCTGCCCTACACGCGCCGCGGCGAGTTCCGCACCAATGCCGGCGCGGTCGACGCCGAGCTGAGCCTGCTGGCGCTGCCCAACTATCCGATCAACGCGTTCGTCCCCAATCCGCTCTTCCAGAACGAGCGCCCGGGCGCGACCGAGCGGGCGCAGGTCGTCCTGGTGTCGCGGCTCGACGGCCCGACGGTCGAGGACGCCAACGCCCTCGTCGATCGCGCGCTCGCGGCCGAGCGCTCCGGCCTGCTCGGCCGCGCCTACGTCGACCTCGCGAACCGCGACAACATCGGCGATCCGTGGCTCGAGGTGGCGGCGAAGCAGCTCCAGGCGCTGGGCTTCGACACGAGCGTGGATCGCGAGAACGGCACGATGCCGCCGACGGCGCGGATCGACGCGCCGGCGCTTTATTTCGGCTGGTATTCAGGCAATGTGGACGGTCCCTTCCTGCTGCCCGGCTTCCGATTTCCGCCCGGGGCGATCGCGCTGCACATCCACAGCTTTTCCGCGGCGACGCTCCGCCAGGCGGGCAGCGGCTGGACGGGCCCGCTGATTGCGCGCGGGGTGACCGCCACGGTGGGCAACGTGCACGAGCCGTATCTGCAGTTCACGCACCAGCCGCACCTGCTGCTCCGCGCGCTGGCGCGGGGCGCGACGCTGGCCGAGGCGGCCTACTTCTCGCTCGCGGCGCTGAGCTGGCAGGCGGTCCTGATCGGCGATCCGCTTTACCGGCCGTTCGCCGTCCCGCTCGGCGAGCAGGTCGGGCACCTCGCGGCGCTGCCGCCGCGGCTGGCCGGCTACGCCGTGCTGCGGCGGATGCACGAGCTGGATCAGGCGGACCGGCGGGCGGAGGCCACGGCGTTCGGGGTCGCGGCGCAGCGCGACGTGCCGAGCCTCGCCGTGGGTGTGGCCCTCGCGCGGCGCTACCGCGATGCCGGCGACAACGACAAAGCGGGCAACGCACTGGGGTTCGCTCCGCTGTTGCAGAGCTTCGAAGCCAACGAGTGGGCGGTCGCGCGGGAGGCCGCGCTGCTGCTCGAGGCGGCGGGCCGGCCGGCGCGCGCGCTGGTGGTGTGGCGGGCCCTGCTGGCCAGCGCGGGTCTCACCCGGGAACTCCGCGTCGCTTGGCTCCCGGACGCGCGGAAGTCGGCGATCGCGGCGAAGGACTTTCCGCAGGCCAGCGCGTGGCAGGCGGAGTGGTCCGATCTCACGCTGCCGGCGGAAAGGAAATAGGGCCGCCCGCGGAGTCCGGGCGCCCGGTGGCGTTCAGACCTTGTCGACGATGCGATCGGCGAGGCCGTATTCGATCGCTTCCTGGGCGTTCAGGTAGAAGTCGCGATCCGTGTCGCGGTTGATCCGCTCCATCGGCTGGCCGGAGGTCGTGGCGAGGATGTGGTTCAACTCGAGGCGCAGTTTTTCCATTTCCTTCGCCTGGATGTTGATGTCGCTCGCCGGCCCGATCATGCGACCGGAGATCAGGGGCTGGTGAATCAGCACGCGCGAGTGCGGGTAGAGCAGGCGCCGGCCTTTCGCCGCGCCGCAGAGCAGGATCGAGCCCATCGACGCGGCCATGCCGGTCACGACGACGGTGATGGGCGAGGTCACGAGCTTCATCGTGTCGAAGATCGCCATGCCCGCCGTGATCGAGCCGCCCGGCGAATTGATGTAGAAGGTGATGTCCTTCCCGGGCGCCACGGACTCGAGATAGAGCAGCTTCTCGGTGATGTCCTTGGCGGTCTCGTCGGTCACCGCGCCCCAGAGAAAGATTTTCCGCTGCTCGAGGAACTGCTTCTGGATGAGCATCGCGACGGGCGTGTGGCGGGCGCGGTTGCGCTCCTGCGCCGGCGAGTCGTCATCATCGTCATCATCGTCGAGACGCGGGACCGGGGCGGACAGGCCGGGCTGAAGATTGGCGAAATGCATAGGGCGCGAACGTTGGGCGGGTTGGTGCGATTGGCAAGTGCGCGTCGAATTCCAGGGCGCTCGTGCGGACCTACTCCTGCGCGGGCTTGGCGGCGCCGGCTTTGTTCCACACGGCGAGCGTGTCGGGCGAGCCCTGGGCGCGGACGCCATTGTCGTTCAGGATCTCCTCGGTGGCGGCGACCATCTCCTTCCGGGGAAACACCGGCGTCTCGTAGCGGCGGCCGGCGAAGTCGAACACGATGAACTCCTCCTTCGCGTCGCGGAGCACGGCGACGAGGTGCTCGAGGTTCTTGATCGCGATCCCGTTCACCTTTTCGACCACGCTCGACTGGGCCTGCGAGTAGCCCTTCGACAGCTTGTGCGGGAAAAATGGAGACGACACCACGACCAGCGCCTCGCCGGGAAACGCCGGCCGGTCCGAGCGCCGCGCGGAGAGGGGGCTCTTGCCGGCGGCGAGCCCGACCGCGGCGTTGTTCAGGCCGGCGAGGAAGAGCTGCGTGGCGGTGGAGAACACCAGCGGTCCGTAGACGAAATACGACGGGTAGCTGCCGTCGAGATCGGGGATGAGCATCGGCCGCTGCGGCGAGACGGGGAGCTCAATCTTCAGCTCTTCGCCGGCGCGCACGACGGTGAGCGGCACGCGCCCGTCCCGCGCGACCTGCTGGATGAGATACTGGAAGCGGACGCGAATGTCGCCGACCTTGACCATGCCTTCGTTGTCCACGCGCGTGTCGCCGATGCGCGTGATGATGTCCCAGGATTTCAGCGGATACGACGGATCGTCGGCGTCGGTCTGCGTGACGATCATGCCGTCGATGCCGCGGCCGACCTTGAGGAAGGGGCGGAGCGCGGGATTCTCGAAGGTCTGGAGCGAGTCGAACATCGCGGGCTTGCCGTCGTAGCGGCCGTCGGCGACGTCGCGGAGGAACAGCTCGATCTCCTCGCACGGGATGATGTAGCCGATGTTGTCGCCGCCGCCGAGGCGGCTGAAGGCGAGGCCGATCATCTTGTCGTCGGCGACGGCGGGGCCGCCGCTGTTGCCGGGGTTGATCGCGGCGTCGATCTGGATGCGCAGGCCCGAGGTCGGAAAGTTATACAGCGTGAAATCGATCCGCGACACGATGCCCTTGGTGATCGAGAGGTTGGTGCCGCCGGCGGGGAAGCCGTAGACGAGGACGGAGTCCTTGACCGCGGGCAGGGTGGTGGCGCGGGCGAGCGGGGGCCGGCCCTCGAAGAAGGTCTCGTCGTCGAGCTTCAGGATCGCGAGGTCGATGCCCTGGGCGATGGACTCGACGGTCGCGGAGATCTTGTCGCCGGACTGGTTGGCCTGGACCTGCACCTGGCTCGCGTAGAGGACAACGTGGGCGTTGGTGAGGATGCGCTTGCCCTCGATGATGATGCCGGTGCCGGTCGACTCGCGCGGGCCCTGCTTGGTCCACGGCTTGTAGGGATCGGGATAGCGCGCGGTGGAGAAGATTTTGACGACGGTGTTCTCGACCGAGATGGCGGACTTCGCGGGCGTGGCGGGGGCGGCGGGCGCCGGTGCCTTCTCGGCGGCGGCGAGCGGAGCGCCAAGCAATGCGCCGAGGACAACGAGACGAAACGCAGCGCGGAGACGCAGGGGCGGGTGCATCGCGTTACACGAGGGAGAAGCCGCCGCGATGGCCAGAAAGTTTTGGCGGGTCGCGGAGCTCAGCCGTAACCATGCGGTTGAATTTTGCGCAACGATGTAGCAGCCGAGGTAACGAGGCTGGTTTGGCCCGGTCACCTTCGTTCAGCCTCGTTACCTCGGCTGCTAACCTCGATTGCATGGACACGGCTCAGGAGCGCTACGGGAGTTCGTAGATCTCGATCAGCGCTTCGCCGGTGGTGCCGGCGGCGCCGAAGACTTGCGCGGTGTAAGTGCGGCCGGCGGGCAGCGTGAGGACGAGGGCTGCGTCGCGGCTGCCAGCGGTGAGTGGAAACGCGGCGACCTGCGCAAACGTCGCCGCGAGCGCGGCGTCCCAGTTATCGTTGGCGGCGACCAGTCCGGTGGCGTCGTGCACCTCGAGGCGCGGATCGGCGAGGGCACCGGTGACGCCGAGCGCGGTGAGGCCGGGGCCGACGGCGCGGACGAGCACGCGTTGCGTGCCGGTGCCCGCGAGGTAGAAGCCCGCGATCAGGATGTCGGCGCCGGTGCCGACGCGGTTGCGGGCGGAGAGGTTGGCGAAGCGCACCGCGCTGCCGCGGCCGGCATCGTAGCCCTCGATCAGCACGAGACCGGCGGCGGTGCCCGTGACCTGCACGGTGTGCGCGCCATCGAGCGTCTGGAGCAGCGCGGCGTCGCGACTGGCGGCGGGAAAGGGAAATGCGCCGAGCGACGCGATCGTCGGGGCGAGGGCGGCGGGCCAGTCGTTGTTGTCGAACACCCGCGTGCTGCCGCGGAAGAGCTCGAGGCGCGGATCGGGCATCGCGCCCGCGAGGCCGAAGGCGAGGAGCGCGGGGCCGGCGGCGCGCACGAGCACGTCCTTGGCGCCGCCCGCGACGACAAAGCCGACGATCACGCCCTGGCCGGCGGCGAGGGAGGTGCGCAGCGAGACGTTGGCGAGCCAGGCGCCGGGCGAGACGGACACGGATGCGGTTTCGCTGACGCGGCTGCCGGCCGGATTGGTGACGAGGACGGAGTAGCTGCCGGCGCTGGCGGCGGTGATGCGCTCGAGCGTGAGCGTCGCGTGGGTCGCGCCGGCGATGGGCGTGCCATTCAGGCGCCACTGATACGAGAGCGGCACGGCGCCCTGCGCGACGGCGGTGAGCGTGGCGGTTTCGCCTGCCGCGACCGACGCGGCGGCGGGCTGCGTGACAAACGTAGGGGCGCCGGTGGCGCTCGAGGCGGCGTGGCTCACCTGAACGGAGCGCGTGACGATATTGCTCGGGGCGAAGCCGGCGCGCGTGGCCTGAAAATTCAGGGCATACGTGCCGTTGGCCTGGCCGGCCGGGACGGTCGTGCGAAACACGAGCGAGCCGCCCGCCACGGTCTGGGCGACGGGTGCGTCTCCGCGCCAGGTTTCGGTGACGACGAGCGTGGCCTCCGGGACGGCGCGGCCCGCCGTATCCGCCAAAGTGAACGTAAGCGCGACCTCGCCCTGCCAGTCGCGCACGAGCGGCGCGGCGGACGCGTCAGCGAGCGTGAGGACGAGGCCGGGCCGGCCGCCCGGCGCGAGGGTGGCAGCGGCTTCGTTCGAGGGCGTGACGGAGCTGCCCGCGGCGTTGAACGCGTGGACGCGATAGAGGTAGCTCGCGCCGGCGGTGCCGGTGGCATCGCGGTAGGTGGTGACGTTGGCGGCGACGGTGCCGAGCGTGGTCCACGTGGTGGCCTCGGGGGTGCGGCGCTCGATGCGGAACCCGGTCTCGGTGCTCGCGTGGTCGGTCCAGGTCAGTGCGATCGCGGTGGGGTCGCCGGTGGCGATGAGCGCGGTCGGGGCGGCGGGCGGCAGGGCGGAGGCGGCGTCGAAGTAGTCGCGGAGGCCGTCGCGGATCGCGGTGGCGACGATGCGTTTGAACCGATCGTCGCGCAGCGCGGCGTTGTCCGGCGTGGGGCGATCCATGAACGCGATCTCCATGATGACGGCGGGGCGCGTCGCGAGACGGTTCTCGCCGTAGTTGCCGTTGAAGCCCTGCACGCGGCGGTCGGCCCAGGCGGGGTCGTAGTCGCGGCGGATCGCGGCGATCACGCGCGTGTGCAGCGCGTCGGCGAGGCGGCGGCTCTCGGCGGCCGCGGCGTTGGCGTTGTCGTAGAGGGTCTCGGTGCCGGTGCCGCCGCCGCCGTTGTTGTGCACGCTGACGAGGACCTCGGCACCGATGGCGTTGGCGTAGCGCGGGCGCGAGCGGATGTCCTGCTCGAGGTGCGTGAAGCCCGACTCGTTCCACACGGAGGGATCGGCGCCGAGGGCCTTGACGTGGTAGCGCGCGGCTTCCTGCCATTTCGGAAAACCGGATTCGCCCGGGCCGGCGTCGCGGTCGAGATTGCGCGTCGGCCGCACGTCGGCGCCCGCCTCGACGAGCAGGCCGTTCACCAGGGTGATGAGGTCGTGGTTGACGAAGTCCTCGACGATGCCGCTGAAGAAATCACGCTGCAGGACCCAGCGGGTGCCGTTCAGGTAGTAGCCGTGGCCGGGGCTGAGGGCGATGCGGCGCGCGGCGAGGGCGTGGGGCGTGGGAAACGCGGGCGACTCCGGCGGCGCAGCGAGGGCGGCCGTGGGCGGTGGAGCGGTGACGTCGAGCAGGCGCGGCAGCGCGGTGCCCTCGACGAGGGTGCGGACCTCGAAAGAGGTGAAGTGCTCGCGCAACGGATCGGCGACGGCCACGTGGAGGCGGCGGGAAAACTGCTCGAAGCGCAGGCTACCGGGCGCGAGCGCGAGCAGTTCACGGCTGAAGTCCAGGGTCAGGCGGTGGTCCTGGAGCGACGCGGCGAGCAGGCGCACGCCGGGGGCTTCGGCGGCGAGGGTGGTCTCGGCGGCGGTGCGGACCGCGTCGGTGATCGCGGCCGGGGTGGCGGCGCGGGCCGGCGTTGTCCGGAGGAGGGCCAGCGCACAAACGAAAACCAGCGCGAGGCGGGCGTGGAGGCGACGTGGCATCCGCCGTTTCAATACCGGACCTTGTCAGCCTTGGCCTGCCATTCCTGGAACGCGACCTGCGCCTCGTTGCGCAGCAGGAGCTGCATCGCGATCGTGCGCTGTTCGGGCGGCAGCGGAATCTGCTGGTAGATGAAGTCGTCGTCGAAGCCGATGGCGGCGGCATCGGCGCGGGTGTTGCCGTAGTAGAGCGTGGGGATGCGCGCCCAATACACGGCGGCGAGGCACATCGGGCATGGCTCGCAACTGGTGTAGAGCTCGCAGTCGGCGAGTTGGAAGGTCTGGAGCGTGGTGCAGGCCGCGCGGATGGCGGTGATCTCGGCGTGGGCGGTGGGGTCGTTGGTGGAGGTGACGCGGTTGTGGCCGCGGGCGATGACCTCGCCCTTCCGGACGATCACGCAGCCGAAGGGGCCGCCACGGCCCGCGCGCATGCCGGCCTCGGCTTCCTGGATCGCTTCGCGCATGAAGTCTTCGCGTTTCATTGCAGGTAGGGAAGTGGAGCGGGAATTGGCGATGCTTCGAGCACAATCAGGTTAAGCAGGAAGCAAGGAGACCAGGGAATGATCGCGGAAAAGACGGAGGGAATTCAGAAGCCAGAAAGCCAGGAATCGATCCATGAGCCGATCTCCGATGGGCCGAACTTCATGGCTTTCTGGCTTCTGAATTAAAGAAGCTCTGAACAAACTAAATGTGGAAATCAGGAACTCACGAAAAGACCGAATAGCGGCAAAAAGCACCATTCCAAGATGCTGCTTCCTGCCGCAAACATGGGGTTGAAGCTTGGAAGTTGGGACGGGAGCCGTTCAATCGCGCGATGCCCACCACTGCCATTGGCGGCCTCGAGATCACCGGACCGCTTGCTCCCGGATACGCGGACATCCTCACGCCCGACGCCTGCCGCTTCGTGGCGGAGCTCGAGGCGAAGTTCGGCGAACGCCGGCGCGCGCTGCTCGCCCGCCGCGCGGAGCGTCAGCGGGAAATCGACGCCGGCCGGCTCCCGGATTTCCTGCCGGAGACGGCCGCGATCCGCGGCGGCGACTGGCGCGTGCCGCCGCCGCCGGCCGATCTCGTCGATCGCCGCACGGAGATCACCGGTCCGGTCGATCGCAAGATGGCGATCAACGCCCTCAACTCCGGCGCGCAGTGCTGGATGGCGGACTTCGAGGACGCCAACTCGCCGACGTGGGAGAACGTGATCGAGGGCCAGATCAACATGCGCGACGCCGTGCGCCGCACGATCGCGTTCACCTCGCCCGAGGGAAAGCGCTACGCGCTGAAGGAGAAAACCGCGACGATCGTGGCGCGCCCGCGCGGCTGGCATCTCGAGGAGAAGCACGTGCTGCTCGGCGGCCGGCGCGTGTCGGCGTCGCTCTGCGACTGGGGCTTTTATTTCTTCCACAACGCGGCGGAACTGCTCGCGCGCGGCAGCGGCCCGTATTTCTACCTGCCGAAGCTGGAGAGCCACCTCGAGGCGCGGCTGTGGAACGATGTGTTCCTGCACGCGCAGGCGGCGCTCGGAATCCCGCGCGGCAGCGTGCGCGTGACGGTTCTGGTCGAGACGATCCTCGGCGCGTTCGAGGCGGAGGAGATCCTCTACGAGCTGCGCGAGCACGCGAGCGGGCTGAACTGCGGGCGCTGGGACTACATTTTCAGCTTCGTGAAAAAGCTGCGCAACCGGCCGGAGTATCTGTTTCCCGATCGCACGCTGATCACGATGACGGTGCCCTTCATGCGGGCGTATTGCCTGCACGTGATCAACGTGTGCCACCGCCACGGCGCCTACGCGATGGGCGGCATGGCCGCGCAGATTCCGATCAAGAACAACCCCGACGCGAACAACGCCGCGCTCGCGAAGGTGCGCGCCGACAAGGAGCGCGAGGCGCGCGACGGCCACGACGGCACGTGGGTCGCGCATCCGGGCCTGGTGCAGACGGCGCTCGACGCGTTTGCCGCGCATATGCGGGGCCCGAACAATCTCGCGGTCCTGCACGACCAGCAGGTCACGGCTGCGATGCTGCTCGAGCCGCTGCGCGGACCGATCACGGAGCAAGGCGTGCGCTGGAACCTGCACGTGGGCGTGCGCTACCTCGAGGCGTGGCTGGGCGGCTCCGGCGCCGAGCCGATTCACAATCTGATGGAGGATCTCGCGACCTCGGAGATCTCGCGTTCGCAGCTCTGGCAATGGCTGCGCTACGGGGCGAAGCTCGACGACGGCCGCGCGATCACGGCGGAGATGTATGACGCGTTCCTCGCGGACGAGCTGAAGAAGATCCGCGCCGAGTATGGCGACGCGCGCTACGACGGCGGGCATTTCCAGGAGGCGGTCGAGCTGTTCATGCGGATGTCGAAGAGCACGCAGTTCGATGAGTTCCTGTCGCTGCCGGCGTATGAATTGCTGAGGTGAAAAGACAAAATGTGGAAAGCGGGAAAACACATGATGGATTGGGTTCTGATTTCCCGCTTTCCGCATTCGTCTCATGCCGACGATTTCTGAACTGAATCAGCTTCCTCAAGCCGCGTTCACCGCCGCGCTCGGGCATCTGTTCGAGCATTCGCCGTGGGTGGCGGAGGAGACGTGGGCGCGGCGGCCGTTTCGCGATGCGTCGCACCTGCACGCGGAGCTCTGCGCGAGCATGCGGGCCGCGCCGCGCGCGCGGCAACTGGCGTTGATCCGTGCGCACCCCGATCTGGCGGGCCGGCTGGCGCAGCAGCGGCAGCTCACCGCGGAGTCGACCCGCGAGCAGGCGAGCGCGGGGCTGGGTGCACTCGGCGCGGACGAGCTGACGGAGTTTCAGCGGCTCAACGACGCCTACCGCGCGCGCTTCGATTTTCCGTTCATCATCTGCGCGCGGCTGAATGCCAAGGAGGCGATCGTGGCCGCGATGCGCGCACGGACCCAAAACCCGCCCGAAGAGGAGTTCGCGACCGCGCTCGGCGAAATCGAGAAGATCGCCCGGCTGCGGCTGGACGACCTGCTCAAGTGATTTCACGGCGGATTCCACCGATGGTGCGGATGAGAATGGTCTTTCTCCGCGCCATGGGCGTAATCCGCGGTCTACCCACCCTCCATGCCCGCCAAACTCAGCACCCATGTCCTCGATCTCACGCGCGGCGCGCCCGCCGTCGGGATGGAGATCGAACTCTGGAGCCTCGCCGCGACGCCGACGCAATTGAAGGTCGTCACCACCAACGCCGACGGCCGCACTGAGGCGCCGCTGCTGAGCGGCGACGAGCTGACGGCGGGCGACTACCAACTCGTGTTCAAGATCCAGGACTACTTCGCGCGGCAGGGCGTGGCCTCCACGTTCTTCGTTTACGCGGCGGTCTTCTTCCGAATCACCGATCCGAACGCGTCCTACCATGTGCCGTTGCTGGTGACGCCGTGGGCCTACAACACCTACCGCGGAAGCTGATGAATCCCGTCCAACAACTGAGCGCCTGGCTCGACGAGCTGGGCAAGATCTCCGATGAAACCGAGCGGCTGACGCGGACGTTTCTTTCGCCGGCGATGCGGCGGGCCAACCGGAAGGTCGGCGACTGGATGCGCGGCGCGGGGCTGACCGTGCGCGAGGACAGCGTCGGCAACCTGATCGGGCGGCTCGAAGGCGCAAAGCAGGGGGCCCGGACGCTCCTGCTCGGTTCGCATCTCGACACCGTGCGCGACGCGGGCCGGTTCGACGGGCCGCTGGGCGTGCTGCTGCCGATCGTGGCGCTGGCCGAGCTGCGGCGGCGCGGCGTGGCGCTGCCGTTTGCGGTGGAGGTGCTGGGTTTTTCCGAGGAGGAGGGCGTGCGGTTCTCGAGCGCCTACCTGGGCAGCAAGGGCTACACGGGCCGGCTGGGGGACGCGGACCTGGAGCGCCGCGATGCCAGCGGAATCACGGTGCGCGACGCCATCGCGCGCTGGAACGGCGTCGTGCCGAACCCGGTGGGCAAGCCCGAACCGGTGGCGGCGTTGCCGGTGAACCCGGGCCCGCCGGAAGTGCTCATGCCGCTCCCGCCCCGGAAGCGGGATCTGCTGGGTTACCTGGAAGTGCACATCGAGCAGGGGCCGGTGCTCGAGGCGGAGAAACGCGCGGTCGGCGTCGTATCGGCGATTGCGGGACAGACGCGCGGGCGGATCACGTGGCGCGGCCAGGCGGGGCACGCGGGCACGACGCCGATGGCGCTGCGGCGGGATGCACTGACGGGCGCGGCGGAGTTCATCCGTTTCGTGGAATCGACGGCGCGCCTGCGGGCACCGCTCGTCGCGACCGTCGGATCGCTCGCGGTCTTTCCGGGGGCACCCAACGTGATTCCGGGCGAGGCGGTGCTGTCGCTCGATGTGCGGCACGCGCGCGATGCGGCGCGGCAGGCGGCGTTGCAGCATCTGCTGGCGGAGGGCCGGGCGATCGCGCGCCGGCGTGGGCTGCGCTTCACGTGGGAGCGCACGCAGGACAACGGTGCGGTGGCCTGCGCGCCGGAGCTGACCGATTTACTCGAGGCGAGCGTGCAAGAGATTCAGGGAGCCGGCGAGCGGCTGGTCAGCGGCGCCGGACATGATGCGGTCGTGATGTCCGCGCTGACGCCGGTCGCGATGCTGTTCGTGCGCTGCCGGCGCGGGCTGAGCCACCATCCGGATGAGTATGCCTCACCCGTAGACATCGGCGTGGCGCTGCGCGTGGTCATGAACTTCCTCGAGCGGATGGCGAAGAAGACGGGGGAGGGCGCATGAGGACCGGCGAACTCGACCTGATTGTGCGCGGCGGTGTGCTGGTGACGCCGGAGGGCACGTTTGTGGCGGACTTCGCGGTGGCGGAGGGGCGCATCGTGCAGATCGCGGCGGAGATCGACGAGCCGGCGGCGGCGACGCTGGATGCGTGCGGCCGGTATGTGTTTCCCGGCATCATCGATGCGCACGTGCATTTCAACGAGCCGGGGCGCACGGAGTGGGAGGGGCTCGCGAGCGGATCGGCGGCGCTGGCGGCGGGCGGCGGCACGGCGTTCTTCGACATGCCGCTGAACTCGGAGCCGCCGGTGCTGGATGCGGCGGCGCTGCGCGAGAAGCGGGCGCTGGCGGAGCAGAAGTCGTGCGTGGACTTCGCGCTCTGGGGCGGACTCACGCCGCTGAACCTCGACAAGCTGGCGGGGCTGCGCGACGCGGGGGCGATCGGGTTCAAGGCGTTCATGAGCGCGAGCGGGATCGAGAGCTTCCCGCGCGTGGACGCGAGGACGCTGCGCGAGGGCATGAAGCGCGCCGCGAAGCTCGGGCTGATCGTGGCGGTGCACGCGGAGGACGACGCGCTGGCGGCGAGGTTCACCGCGGAGCAGAAGGCGAAGGGGCGCACGGACGCGAAGGCGTGGCTGGAGTCGCGGCCGGTCGAGGTGGAACTCGCGGCCATCCGACTGGCGACGGAACTGGCGGGCAATGTCCAGGGCAGGCTGGAAGTTGCGCGTGCC
>CAZENI010000045.1:0-7700 GCA_964513055.1 uncultured Opitutus sp. | reverse complement strand
GCTGCGCCCTGCACATCGTGCACGTGAGCAGCCCGGAAGGCGTGGCGCTGGTCGAGGCGGCGCGCGATCAGCGCGTCGATGTGACGGCCGAGACGTGCCCGCATTATCTGTTGCTGAACGACAAGGACGTCGCGCGCATCGGGGCAGCCGCGAAGTGCGCGCCGCCGATTCGCGACGAGAAACGCCGCAAGGCGTTGTGGGCGGACGTGCGCGCCGGTCGGATCCACACCATCGGATCGGATCACTCGCCGGCGCCGGCGGAGCTGAAGACGTCGGCGGATTTCTTCGCGATCTGGGGCGGGATCGGCGGCGTGCAACACGGGGCGGCGCTGCTGTTGTCCGAGTGCGCGGCGACGGCCGAAGCGGATCTGCCGGTGCTCGCCGCGGCGCTGGCGCGGAATGTCGCGCGGCGTTTCCGGCTCGATGGCTGCAAGGGCCTGCTCGCGGAGGGCCGCGACGCGGATTTCTGCCTGGTGGACTTTGCCTCGCCGCGGGCGATCGCGGCGGACGAGCTGTGGACGCGGCACCGGATCAGCGCCTACGTCGGTCGCAAGAGTCGCACGCGCATCACGGACACCTATGTCCGCGGCCACGCGGTCTATGCGGAGGGCCGGCTGGTGAACCTGCCGCCGCCGGGGCGGTTTTTGAGACCGGGGTGATCGATTTGGAGTGCGGTGACAGGTCACCGCTTTGACGGCGGGACGTGTCCCGCCCCAGAAGAGCGGCGACACGTCGCCGCACTCCAAAACCGCAGCGGAGGTTTGCTCTGTGCATTCGGTGCAATCCGGCTAAGTTCGAGGCTCGATGAATTTCCCCTTTGGCCAGACCCGCACCCGGATCGCTTCGCGCCACGCGCTGATCGCGCCCGACGGGCATGTGAAGAGCGTGATTCCCGGGATCACCGGGGCGGCGACGGTCATCCTGATCAACGAGGCGATGGGCGCGCATTTCGCGCAGGTGCTGGTGACGTTCGAGACGGGCGGGCAGGCGGAGTTTCCGGCGAACGAGACCGAGACCGCCGGCTACATCGAGTCGGGCGGCGCGACTGTCACGATCGAGGCCCAGAAGCGGAAGTGTGGCGCGGGCGGGTTTTTCTTCGCGCCGGCCGGACAGGCCTGGTCGCTCACGGCGCCGCGGGCGGGCACGCGCGTGACGCTTTTCCAGAAACGCTTCAAGCCGGCGGGCGGGCTGCCGGCGCCGCGGGTGGTGTTCGGCGAGGCATCTGCAGTTGCCGGCCAGCCGTTTCTCGGCGACCCAGACGCGCGGTTGCAGGTGTTGCTGCCCGACGAGCCGGCGTTCGATCTGGCGATGAACGTGTTTACCTACCAGCCCGGGGCGACGCTGCCGTTCGTGGAGACTCACGTGATGGAGCATGGGCTGCTGATGCTGTCAGGGCAGGGCGTTTACCGGCTCGAGGATTCCTGGTATCCGGTCGCGGCCGGTGACGTGATTTGGATGGCGCCGTATTGCCCGCAGTGGTTCGTGGCGATGGGGAAGACGCCGGCGAGCTATCTCTACTACAAGGATGTGAATCGCGCGGCGCTGTGAGCGGGGTGGTGGGGAAAAACGCGTTTACCTTTCGGTTGCGGGCACGCGGCTTGCAGGTAGATACGCACCATGCAAACGACCACCGCGGCGCCGACGAGCGCGGCGACCAGGGACAGCTTCGAGTTTACGCTCAACGGCGAGCGCGTCCGGGTCGAGGGCGCGCCGGCGACGACGACGCTGCTCGACTGGCTGCGGCGGGCCGGGCGCACCGGCAGCAAATGCGGGTGCGCCGAGGGTGATTGCGGCGCGTGCACGGTCGCGCTCGTCGAGCGCGACGGCGCCGGGCGGCCCGCCTATCGCGCGATCAACAGCTGCATCGCGCTGCTGCCGATGTTCGCGGACCGGGAAGTCGTGACCGTGGAGGGCCTCGCGGACGGCGACACGCTGCATCCGGTGCAGGCGGCGATGGTGGAGCACGGCGGCTCGCAGTGCGGCTACTGCACGCCGGGCTTCGTGGTGTCGCTGTTCGAGGCGTATCACCGGCGCGGAGTCACGGAGCCGTGCCAGATCAACGACCAGCTCTGCGGCAACCTCTGCCGGTGCACCGGGTATCGCCCCATCCGGGACGCGGCGGCGGCGGTGCTGGCCGCGCGCGCGGCGGCGTCCGGGGAAGTTCCGGATGCGGCGGTGGACCGGTGGGCGGCGCGGCTGGATCAGCCGGTCGCGCTCCCGGCCGAGCTCGCGTATGCGGCGGGCGGCGAGAAGTTCTTCCGGCCGGCGACGCTGGCGGAGTTGTTTGAGCTGAAGAAGCGCCACACTGACGCGCGACTCGTGGCGGGCGCGACGGAGATCGGCGTCGAGCTGAACAAGAAGTTCAAACGCTTTCCGGTGCTGATCTCGACCGAGGGCGTCGCCGAGTTGACGCAGATCCGAGCGACGGCGGTGGAGTGGCGTATCGGCGCGGCGGCGACGCTGACGGCGATCGAGGAGACGCTGGCGCCCGAGTATCCTTCGCTGGCGAAGATGCTGTCGGTCTTTGCGTCGCGGCAGATCCGCAACCGCGCCACGCTCGGCGGCAACCTGGTCACGGCTTCGCCGATCGGCGACAGCGCGCCGGTGCTGCTGACACTCGACGCGAGCGTGGTGCTGGCCTCGACGCTCGGCGAGCGCACGCTGCCGCTGCACGCGTTCTTCACGGGCTATCGGAAGACGCAGCTCCGGCCGGACGAGGTGATGAAGGAGATCGTGCTGCCGCGTGCCGCGGCGGCAGCGGAGGGCGGGCCGACGCGCCGGGTGGATTTCCAGAAGGTGTCCCACCGGCGCGAGCTGGATATCAGCATTGTCGCGGGGGCGTATCGCGTCGAGCTGGACGCCGGCGGCGTGGTGCGCACGGCGCGCATCGCCTACGGCGGCGTGGCGGCGCTGCCGCTGCGCGCGCGGCGGGCGGAGGCCGCGCTCGAGGGCCGGACGCTCGCGGAGGCGGCGGCCGCGGTGGGAGCGATTCTGCGTGAGGAGTTCACGCCGATCGACGACGTGCGCGGAAGCGCGGCGTATCGGCGGGGCGTCGTCGTGGCGTTGTGGGAGAAGTTCGTCGCGGGCGACACGAGCCTGGCGGTGGATGCGCCGGCGACGTTTGCCGGAGGCGAGCCGTGGCCGGTGGCGGACACCTCGCGCGCGCTGCGGCACGAGAGCGCGGTCGGGCACGTCACGGGCCGGGCGCGCTACGTCGACGACACGGCGCAGCGGCGGCCGATGCTCGACGTGTGGCCGGTGCTGGCGCCGCATGCGCACGCGCGGATCACGCGCCGGGATGCGAGCGCGGCGCGCGCGATGCCGGGGATCGCGGCGGTGCTGCTGGCGGAGGATGTGCCGGGGCACAACAACGTGGGCGTGTCGCGGCACGACGAGACGCTGTTCGCGGCGGACGAGGTGCTCTATCACGGCCATCTCGTCGCGCTCGTGGTGGGCGAGTCGATCGCGGCCTGCCGGGCGGCGGCGGCGCGGGTCGAGGTCGAGTATGAGCCGCGGCCGGCGATCCTCACGATCGCGGAGGCGCGCGCGCGGGAGAGTTTTCACAATCCGCTGCGCACGATCACGCGCGGTGATCCGTCGGCGGCGCTGGCGGCGGCGCCGCGGCGGTTGGCGGGCGAGTTCGCGTTTGGCGGCCAGGAACATTTCTACCTCGAGACGCAGGCGGCGTGGGCGGAGCCGGGCGACGAGGGCGACCTGCTGGTGCAGTCGTCGACGCAGCATCCGTCGGAGATCCAGACGATCCTTTCGGAGGTGCTGCACCTGCCGCGGCACAAGATCATCGTGCAGGCGCCGCGGATGGGCGGCGGCTTCGGCGGCAAGGAAACGCAGGGCAACACGCCCGCGGCGCTCGTCGCCCTCGCGGCGTTGAAGACCGGCGCGCCGGTGCGCCTGCAATGGGACCGCGACCTCGATCTGCAGCTCACAGGCAAGCGGCATCCGTTCTGGTCGGGCTTCGAGATCGGCTTCGACGCCGACGGCCGCGTGCTCGCGGCGCAGATCGATCTCGTGTCGGATGCGGGCTGGTCGCTCGACCTGTCGCAGCCGGTGCTGGAGCGCGCGATGTTTCACGTCGACAACGCGTATTACCTGCCGGCGCTGCGCGTGACGGGGCGGGCGGCGAAGACGCACGTCGCGTCGAACACGGCGTTCCGCGGCTTCGGCGGGCCGCAGGGCATGCTCGTGATCGAGGAGATCATGGATCGCGTGGCGCGCGCGACGGGGCTGCCGCCGGAGGTGGTGCGCGAGCGGAATTTCTATCACGGCGACGGCGAGACGAACCGGACGCACTACGGCGAGGACATCGGCGACCACCGCGTGCACGAGCTCTGGCGGGCGGCGCTGGCGGCGGGGCGCTTCGCGGAGCGGCGCGCGGAGATCGACGCGTGGAACCGCGCGCATCCGCGCGTGAAGCGCGGCCTCGCGATCACGCCGGTGAAGTTCGGGATTTCCTTCACGCTGACGCACTACAACCAGGGCGGGGCGCTCGTGCACGTTTACCAGGACGGGACGGTGCAGGTGAACCACGGCGGCACGGAGATGGGGCAGGGGCTGCACACCAAGATCCTTGGCGTGGCGATGCGCGAACTCGGACTGCCGGCCGCGGCGATCCGGATGATGCCGACGAGCACGGACAAGGTGCCGAACACCTCGGCGACGGCCGCGTCGGCGGGCGCGGATCTCAACGGCGCGGCGGTCCGCGCGGCGTGCGCGATGCTGCGCGAGCGGATGGCGCCGGTGGCGGCGAAATTACTGGCGAAGGAACTCGGGCGCGACGTGGCGGCGGGCGAGGTGGTGTTCGTCGACGGCAGCGCCGCGACCGCGGCGAGGCCGGACGTGCGCGTGCGGTTTTCGAAAATCGCGACGCAGTGCTACGTGGAGCGCGTGAGCCTGTCGGCGACGGGCTACTACGCGACACCAGGCATCCACTGGGATTGGAGCAAGGCGTCGGGCCGGCCGTTCGCGTATTACGCGGGCGGCGTCGCGGTGAGCGAGGTGGAGGTCGACGGCTACTCGGGCATGAGCCGCGTGCGCCGCGTCGACATCGTCCACGACGTCGGCGACTCGCTCAACCCGGGCATCGATCGAGGGCAGATCGAGGGCGGCTTCGTGCAGGGGATGGGCTGGCTGACGAGCGAGGAATTGAAGTGGGACGCGTCGGGCCGGCTGCTGACGCATAGCGCGAGCACGTATCAGATTCCCGCGATCAGCGATGCGCCGATGGAGTTCAACGTGACGCTGCTCCCGCGCGCGACGAATGCGCAGGCCGTGCACGGCAGCAAGGCCGTGGGCGAACCGCCGCTGATGCTGGCGATCTCGGTGCGCGAGGCGATCCGCGACGCGGTGGCGGGCTTTGGCGCGCCGGGCGGCGAAGTGCGGCTGGCGTCGCCGGCGACGGGCGAGGCGGTGTTCGCCGCGATCGCGGCGCGCACGGCGGGTGGAGCGGCTTGACCGCAAGCCGCTGGGTTGGGGCCGTAGCGGAACGCGTGGGCGAAAGCGTTTCGCGCGAAAGCCTCACGGCTTCCGCTACCAGGCGACTTGGGGTCAAGTCGCTCCACCTTCGGACTACTGGGCGGGCTTTGGCGCGGGGGCGCCGGGCTTGTCGCCCAGCCAGCGGCCGAGCCAGTCGCGCACCTCGCCATACCAGTGCACGGAGTTCTGCGGCTTCAGGATCCAGTGGTTCTCGTCGGGATAGTAGACGAAGCGCGACGGCACGCCCTGCGCCTGCAGGGCCGCGTAGAAGACGATGCCCTGCGCCACCGGCACGCGGTAGTCGAGCTCGCCGTGGATCACCAGCGTGGGGGTCTTGAAGTTCGCGGCGTAGGTCATCGGGTTTTGCGCCTCGTAGGCCTTCGTGCGGCGCCACGGTGAGCCGTCCATCTTGCCATCCTGCCAGAGTAGCGCGACGTCGGAGGCATACTGCGTGTCGAAGTCGGTCACGCCGGCGTGGCAGACGATCGTCTTGAAGCGATCGGTGTGTCCACAAACCCAGGACGCGAGGTAGCCGCCGTAGCTGGCGCCGAGCGCGGCGGTGCGGTCCGCGTCGAGGAAGCGGTGGCGCGCGAGCAGGAAGTCGGTGGACTTCATCACGTCCTCGAACGGCTTGTCGCCCCAGCCGCCGTCGATCGACTGGAGAAATTTCTCGCCGAAGCCGGTCGAGCCGTGGCGGTTCACCCAGGTGGCGACGTAGCCGGGCGTGACGAAGACCTGCGCGTTCCACCGGTGCTGCCAGATGTCACCGATCATCGTGGCGGGGCCGCCGTGCATGAGCTGGAGCAACGGATACTTTTTCGCGGCATCGAAGTCGGGCGGATAGATCAGCCAGCCTTGCACGGTGTCGCCGGCGGCGCCGGTGAACGTATACTCCTCGACTTTTCCGAGCTTCAGCCCGGCGAAGAGCGCGTCGTTCAGCGCGGTGCGCACGGTCGTCGCGCGCGAGGCGAGATCGTAGGCGTAGACTTCGTCGGGCCGGCTGAACGTCTGGCGCAGGAAGAACAACTGCCGGTCGCCGACGACGAGTTCCGAGTTGGTGCCGTCGCGCACGAGTTCGGTGACGGCGCCGCCGGCGGCCGGCGTCGCGAAGATCTTGGTGCGGCCGCGATCCTCGGCGCGGAAGTAGACGGTCTGGCCGTCGCTGGAGAAGTCCCAGTCCTGCGGGGCGAGATCGGCGGCGGCGGCGAGGCGGGTGAGGCGGCCGCTGGCGAGGTCGAGGCGCATGAGTTTCGTCTGCTCGGAGAGGCCGCGCTCGAGGACGGTGCGCCCGAAGAGGAGGCTGCGGCCATCGGGGCTGAAGCGCGGACTGTCGTCGGACTGCGGGTTGTCGGCGGTGAGGTTCTTCCACGGCGTCTCGGGTTGCTCGACGGAGAGGAGCAACACGTCGCGATTCTCGTTGCCGCGATACGGCGGCGGGGTGGTGCCGGCGGCGAGCGCGAGCCATTTGCCGTCCGGGGAGAGATCGAACGTGACGGAGTCGCTGTAGGTGAAGCGCCGGTCCTGGCGCGGCGTGAGGTCGGTCGTTTTCTTCGTGGCGAGGTCGACGAGCAGCAGGCGCTTCGCCTGGCCGTCGAGCTGCCACGTGTCGAAGTAGCGAACGACGCTGTGCTCGGAGACCTTGGCGGAGACCTTGCTCTCCTTCTGTTTCTTCAGCTCCTTTTTCATCGCCTCGGGATCGGCGGCGAGCGCGGGCAGGACATTGGTCGCGAAAACAATCCGCCTGCCGTCGGGGAGCCAGCGTGGCGAGGAGATGGCGAGGGGCAGTTCGAGGATCTTCTCCGCCTCGCCGCCGTCGGTGCGGATGATGTAGAGGGCGGGTTGTTCGTCGCCGGCGCGCTTCGAGGTGAAGGCGATGCGCGTGCCGTCGGGGCTCCACACCGGCGAACTATCGCTGCTGTCGGACGTCGTGAGCTGCCGCGTCGCGCCGGTCGCGGTCTCGAGGAGCCAGAGGTGTTTCTGCGAGTTGTTCTTCTCGAGATTGTAGACCTGGACGGTGAAGACGAGGCGCGCGCCATCGGGCGAGAGATCGAGGGAGGCGGGGCGTTTCACGGCCCAGAGATCCTCGGCGGTGATGGGGCGGGGCGTGGCGGCGGCGCTGGAACTGGAGGTGGCGGCAGCGGCGGCGGCGGCGAGGCACAGCGAAAGGACGAGGTGCGCGCAGGTGAGGCGAAGGCGGGGAATTGGCATGG
>CAZENI010000044.1:0-27565 GCA_964513055.1 uncultured Opitutus sp. | reverse complement strand
GATCGTGACGATCTTGGAGGCATCGCGGACGGTGCCGCCCTTGGCGATGTCGGCATACGTCTTCACCTCGGCCAAGCCCTTGCGAGCCTGGACCGCGAGGATCGAGGTCGTGAGCGTGGTTTTGCCGTGGTCAACGTGGCCGATGGTGCCGACGTTCACGTGCGGTTTGGTGCGTTCGAATTGGGCTTTAGCCATGGGAGACGGATGGTTTGGTGATGAAATTGACCTCTGGTTTTGCGTCGTAGAAGCCTGTGCCGACGTGTTTTTTGGCCCTGGAGCCCAGAAACGGATTTGAACCGTCGACCTCCCCCTTACCAAGGGGGTGCTCTGCCAACTGAGCTATCTGGGCAGACTAAGGGAGTGCCAAAAAACGAAAAGAGCCGGTGAAAGTGCTACCCACGATTGGCACCGTCAACAGCAAATTGGAGAGTTTCTCCAAAAATCTGTCAGACTCATCATGGACCGACCACAATTCGATACGATCCTGGGGGCAGCCGGTCACCGATCCGATAGCGGCGCGCGAGATAGTTTCGGTAGTGAGCATCGACCTCCTCGTTCCGCGAACTCGCGGTGACCACCAACGGCGTGGAAAGCCCCGCGGAGTCGATCATCGCCAGCAACTCGATCGGTTCCCACGGCTTGTCTCCGGCCGGCCGGGCCTCCAAGGGCAGCGCTTCGGCCCACACGCGATTGCCGCTTGCCGCGGCCACCACGTCCAACATGCCACCGCCGGCCGGACGGGCATGAGACGGGGTCGGTTGGCGGCCGAATCCCACCAGCCCAGGCACGGCGCGATCGGACTCCAAGACGTCGACCGGGGTCGCGCGCTCCGCCGGGCTTCCATTCAGCGTGACCAACGGCGGCAGCCCGCCCGCGAGATTCAAGTCCATCTCGGCGAAGCCCAGCCGGAGCATCTCATTGTCGAGGAAAGTCCGGCCCGGCTCCCGGCGGGGCTCCGGCAGCGAGACATTGAACTCGGTCGGCAAAAACAGGGGCCGCAGATCTCGAATCTCTGTTTCCTCCTTGAGCACGGCATCGGCGGAGGTGGCCCGCGCCATCTGCACGAGCGGCAGCCGGGAGCGGGCGACAGCCGGTGAAGCGGGTGAACTGTCCGCGGGGCCCGCCGGAAAGCGAAACAGGAGGGCCAGTGCGGCCAGAATCCCGAGCGCCGCAGCGCCGGCGATGAGCCAATGCAAACGCGATGACGGCGTCGCCGGCATGTCAGCGCCGCTTCTCCGCCACTCCGGGCGCCGGCGCTTCCGCCGCCCACAGCACGTGCTCGAAGCCGGCCCGGCGCGCGGCCCCGGAGATCTCGGCCACGACGGAATTCGGAACCAGCGACTCGCCGCGGACGAGGAGCGTCGGCTCGCGGACCTTCGCCGCCTGCTCCTTCAGCCAGGCTGGGAGTTCCTCCAGTTTGCAACCGCCACCATCGGTAAAAATCTGCCCCGAGTTCGTGACCGTGATCACGTGCGTCGGCGGCCGCGCATTGGCATTGGCCCCTTCCGCGGTCGGGAGGCGGAAGTCCACTCCGAGCCCCGGCGCCAGCACGAAAGGCGAACCGAACAGCGCGAAGAACAACACGAGCAGGCCGGCGTTTGCGAAGAACAGCGCGCCGAAATTCAACGGCTCCGCGCGCAGTTTCGCCGCCAGATCGAGCGGGCGGGTGATCATGGTGCGCGGACGCTCCCCGCCGCGGCTTCGTCCGTCCGCTCACCGGGCCGGATGCCGCGGTATTCAGTTTGCAGATATTTCATGATCTCGTTGCCGGACCATTCGACGTCGCGGACGATGGCCCGCACCCGGCCGACAAGGAAGTGATACGAGAGATGCGCGGGAATCGCCAGCATGAGACTGGCCGCCGCCGTCAGCAGCGCCTGCCACATGCCCGCGGACAGCGCGCTCGCCATCGCGTAATTGCCGCCCTTCTCGAACGCCAGAAACGTCCCGATCATCCCCAGCACGGTGCCCAGCAGGCCCGCGAGCGGCGCCACCTGCGCGACGGCCGCGACCGTGCCGAGCCGTCGTTCGAGCGCCGGCAGTTCCACGATCCCGGCCTCCTGCACATGAAACCGCATCACCTCCGCGGAATCGTCCGCGTGCAGCAGCGCGGCCTTCACCACCGCCGCGACCGGCCCGGGCGTCTCCTCGCAGACCGTCAGCGCCTCGACGAGGCGGCGCTTCGCGAGGATGTTCTTGATCCCGTCGACGAAGGCCTTCGCCCGGATCTGGTTGCGGTGCAGAAAGAGCGTCCGCTCCACGAAGAGCATGAGCCCAAGCACGGCGAGCGCCGCCAGCACCCACATCATCGGGCCGCCGCGAGCGAAAAGCGTGAAATCGAATCCGGGCATCGCGGGTGAGACTTAGTGTTCCGGCGGGCGCCGCAAACCCGAAAGCGCGCCGATCATGGCGCGGGCTTCGCGGCGACCGCGCCGGATTGTTCGAGCCGGGCGCGCGCCGCCTCGCCGTAGGGCAGGCGTGAATCGAGGATGAGCCGGTAGGCTGAGTTGCCCTCGTCGATGCGCCCCTGTTTCTTCCAGAGATCGCCCAGATCCAGCAGCGTGCGGGCGAGCCAGTAGGGCCGCTTCGCGCCGGACTCGAGCGGCTTCGCCGTCTCGCCGAGGAACAACTGGTGCACCACGTCCTGCCACCAGACCTTCGCCGCCTCGTCGGGCTTGCCGCGGCGCTCGAGCAGCTTCCCGAGATTGTAGCCGGCCTCGACGCGCACGTCCGGCGGTGCGTCCACGCGATCCAGAATCTGCTCGAAGAGGCGCTGGGCGGAGTCCGCGTGCGAGGCATCGCCCGAGGAGGAGAGCGCGTTGTGCGTTTCGGCGAGGGCGAGCTGAGCCAGCACGACGTCAGGCCGCCGGCCATAGCGGTTCACCAAGTCCTCATAGGCCCGCTGGGCCGCGGGAAAATCGTTCAGTTTCCGGAAGATGTTTCCCTGCCGCAGCCGCGCGTCGAAGATGAGATCGGCCTGGCCCGCCGCCGGCGATTTCGAGACCAGCTCGATCAAATCCTCGATGCGCTTGTTCGCCTCTTCGAGGTTCTCCTTGCGGCCGAGTCGCTCCGAAAGCAGCGCCAGCTTGAACAACGCGAGCGGCACATACTCGCTCTTCTTGTAGGCTTCGTTGTCGGTCAGGCTGATGAGGCGGTTGCGCGCCTTGTCGATGTTGTCCTGTTGCGCGTAGTGCTCCGCCTCGAGGAGGAAGGAGGAGATCGCGGCGTCGCTCATCGGATATTTCTCGCGCAGCCACTTCAGGGTCTCGAGCGCCGCCGCTTCCTGGTTGAGCGAGAACTCCGCCCTCGCCTTCAAGAGCACGGCGGTGCTTTCGATTTCCGACTTCAGGCCGCCCTCGATGGGCGCCGGGGCCGCGAGCAGCGCCTCGACCAGTTTGATCGTCTGCGGAGCCTCGTTGTCCTCGAACGCCAGCCGCGCCTGCAGCCAAGCCATCCGCGCGCGTAGCTCCGGCTTGAGTGCGGCGTCCCCGGCGACGGGCGCGGCCAGCAGGCGGTTGACGCGCCCGTAGGCCTCCTTCACGCCGGCGGCGCCCTGCAGTTGCAAGGCGCGCGCCAGGCTCCACTCGGCCTCCCAGCGATTCTCAACGTCGAACGCCGGATCGCCCGCAAGCTCGTCCAGGATCCTGCCCGCATCGCCCGACCCTGCCTTGATCTCGGCGAGCACGCGCTGGAACATCAGCGCGCCGATCTTGGCCAGCTCGAGTTCCGCCGGGCGCTCGCGCAACACCGTCGCATACGCGTCCGCGGCCAGACGGAAATCGTTGCGATCGCGCGCCGCGAGCCCGGCGCGGAAGCGCGCCTCGGCCTCGAGCACGCCCAGGTCCACGCGCGCGCGGGCGACCTTGGTCGCGGCGCCGGCGCCGGCGGTGCCACCCAGAGCGAGTTCCGCCCGTGCCTTCTGCGCATAGTCGGCCGCAAACCGGAAGCGCCGCTGCTCCCACGCGGATTGCGTCAGCACGCCGAGCGCATGGATCCGCAGCGGGGAGCGCGGAAACTGCTTCAGGAGTGCGTTCGCATCCTCTTCCGCCTGCCCGTAGTCCTTCTCCACCAGCGAAAGCTGCGCGCGATAAAACAGCAGACTCTCCTTGATTGCGTGGTCCGGCCGCGCGTCGATCAGTTTCTTCAACAGCTCGCCGAAGGCGCGCCGCTCAGCCTCGGCCGTCGACTCGGCCGCGAGGATCTGCAGCGCCTGGCGTTGGCGCTCGGCATAGTTGCCGCCCTCGACGAGCTGGTTGAGCGCGTTGCGCCCGGCGCCGTTCCGCGATTTGTCGCCGATGATCCCGAGCACGAGCCGCAGCCGATGCCACCAGTCGCGCTCCTGCCGCTGGAGCGGAATCAGGACGCCCCGCAGAAACTCCACCGCCTCGCTCTTGCGCCCGAGCTTGTCGAGCATCACCGCGATCGACTCCGCGTAACTGTAACCCATCGGCGTGCCCTGCAGCCGATCGTAGGCGTCGCGCAACGGCTTCAAGTCCGCGACCGTGGGGTTGCCCATCTTCAGGCGGGTCTGCTCGCCCGCGAGTTGGAACCTCGCCCGCGCCAGCTCGGTGGGGGCGCCCTGCTCCGCACGCGTGTAAAAGGTGTTGGCCCGCGACAGCTCGCGCACCGGCGCGAGATCGGCGAGCTCGCCCTGGAAGAACCAATACCAGGGATGGTCCGCCTCCGGCAGCTCGCTCTCCTTGATCGCCGCAAAGGCCGCGCGTGCCGCCTCGATCTGCCGCCGCTGCACCGCCGCGAGCCCCGCCCGCAGGTGCCACGCCGCGGTGCGCGGCTCAGGAATTTCCGCCAGCGCCTGCTCGGCCTCCTCCGCCCGGCCGGCATCCAGCAGCGCCGTGGCCAGCGCCAGCGTCAGCGCCGCGCGATCGGCGCCCGGCACGTCACGGGCCTGCCGATACAGCTCGACCGCAAACAGCGGGAGCCCGAGGTCCTGCGCGCGCTGCGCCGCGGCCAGCGTCACCGTCCGCGCCCCCGGCGACGGCGCTGCGGTCGCGGGCGCCAGCGGAGCGGGCGGATTGAGCGCACCCGCGCCCTGCGCGCCCGCCGTCGCGGCGAAGACGAGCGCGCCCGCGCCGCCCAACAGGAGATTTCGCATGCGCTTCACGTGCCCGCGACGTTGCCGGCGGTGCTGGAAACAATCAACCGCGTTGTAGCGACTTCCGTCTCGCGCGACCTCCCGGACGCGGCACACTGCGGAACGTTTCGTCCCGCCGCTCAACTCCCCCGTCGTCACCATGAATTCCGTCCTCATCGTCCTGATCGCCCTCGGCGCCATCGCCGTCTTCGCGGCCATGTGGCTGGCCGGCATCTACAACTCGCTCGTCACGCTCCGCAACCGTTTCAAGAACGCGTTCGCGCAAATCGACGTCCAGCTCAAGCGCCGCTACGACCTGATCCCCAACCTGGTCGAGATCGCCAAGGGCTACCTGAAGCACGAGCGCGAGACCCTCGAGGCCGTGATCAAGGCGCGCAACATCGCCGCCGCCGCCGCCTCGGCCGTCGCCGCCAATCCCGCGGACGGCAACGCGATGAAGAGCCTCGTCTCCGCCGAGACCGGCCTCACCGGCGCGCTCTCCCGGCTGATGGTGGTTTCCGAGCAGTATCCAGATCTCAAGGCCAACCAGAACATGCTCCAGCTTACCGAGGAGCTGACCTCGACCGAGAACAAGATCGCGTTCGCCCGGCAGGCCTACAACGACAGCGTCATGGGCTACAACACCGCGCGCGAGGTCTTCCCCGCCGTGATCTTCGCGGGCATGTTCGGCTTCCTGCCCGCCGAGCTCTTCAAGATCGAGGACCCGACCGAGCGCCAGGCCCCGAAGGTCAGCTTCACCTGAAGGCCGCAATTGTCGTTGCGCGCCCCGGCGCGAGCGCGCAAGCCAGCCCGATGAAAGTGGAACTCTTCGCCCTGTGCGATTTCGCCGCGGACTACGCCGGCAAACTGAGCGTCGTCGGCGTCTTCGACTCGATCTTCGCCAAGCAGATGCCCGCCGTGCACCCGCACTGCTGCCTCGCGGTGAAACTGCGCTTCGAAAAAATCGAGGAGGGCCCGAAGAAACTCCGGCTCTCCATCTCCGATGACGACGGCAAGCTCGTGCTGCCCGCCATGGAGATCCCCGTCAACGTCGTGATGCCGCCCGAGGCCCGGACCAACACGATCCAAGTCGTCGCCAACATCGCCGGCATGAAGATCGACACCTTTGGCGAGTATTCGATCGACCTCGCCCTCGACGGCCGCCACGAGGGCAGCATCCCGCTTTTCGCGCGGCAGATGAACTAGCGGCGCGCCGCCGGCATGGACTTCTTCGAGGCCCAGGCACGCGCCAAGAAACGCACCACGCGGCTGCTCGCGTTGTTCGGCCTCGCCGTCGCCGGCACGATCGCGGCCACGTATTTCGCCGCCCTCTTCGGCCTGCGCACGGCCCGCGAATACCAGCCGCAGCCCGAAGGCGAGGCCACGTATGCCGCTACGCGCCACCCGCGCGCACCCGCCGCCGCGCTCTGGGACCCGCAGATTTTCGCGTGGGTCTCCCTCGGCACGCTCGCCGTCGTCGGCGCCGCGTCCTTCTACAAATGGCGCGAGTATGCCGCCGGCGGCCGCGTCGTCGCCGAAACCCTCGGCGGCCGCCGCGTCGATCCCCGCACCACCGATCAACACGAGCGCCGCCTACTCAACGTCGTCGAGGAGATGGCCATCGCCTCGGGCACGCCCGTCCCAGCCGTCTACATCCTCGACGAGGAGCCGGCGATCAACGCGTTCGCCGCCGGGCTCACCACCAGCGACGCCGTCGTCGCCGTCACCCGCGGCACGGTCGAAAAGCTCTCCCGCGACGAGTTGCAGGGCGTCGTCGGCCACGAGTTCAGCCACATCCTGAACGGCGACATGCGGCTCAACCTCCGCATCGCCGCCACCGTCTTCGGCATCCTCGTCATCGGCCTCGCCGGCCGCGGGATCCTCTGGAGCCTGCGCGGCGCGCGCGTGCGCTCCTCCCGCGACAGCAAGAACCATGGCGGCGTCCTCCTCGCCATCGCGGCGGTCGGCCTCACCCTGTTGGTCATCGGCTACGTCGGCTATTTCTTCGGCCGCATGATCCAGGCGGCGGTCTCGCGGCAACGCGAATTCCTCGCGGACGCCTCGGCGGTGCAGTTCACGCGCAATCCCGGCGGGCTGACGGGCGCGTTGAAAAAAATCGGCGGCTATGCGCTCGGCTCCCGCCTGAATTCCAACCACAGCGCCGCGGTCGGCCACTTCTTCTTCTCCCAGGCGTTTCGCACCGGCTTCACCGGCCTGTGGTCGACGCATCCACCGCTCGCCGAGCGCATCCGCGCAATCGAGCCGCGCTTCGACGGGCAGATGTTCGAGCCACAGGAAAAGGTCGACGTCGCCGCCGAGTCGTTCGTGTCTGCCGGTCTCGCGCCCGCCGCCGCGCCGCGCACACCGCCTCCCCTCCCCGCCCGGCCCCTCTCCCCCGCCACCGCGCGCGCCGCCGTCGCCTCGGTCGGCTCGCTCACGCCCGAACAGATCGCCAACGCCCAGGTGCTGCTCGACTCGACCCCGCCGCGCCTGCGCGACGCCGCCCACCGCTCCGAAGAGGCGCCCACGCTCGTCTGCTTCATCCTCCTCGACACCGACGCCGCCGTCCGGGCCCGCCAGCGGGAGATCGTCGCGGTGCGCGCCGGGCCGGACGCGGTGCGGCTGATCGACGAGTGGTCGCTCCAGCCGCTCGCCGCCGCGCACAAGCTGCCGCTCCTCCAACTCGCGCTGCCCGTGCTGCGGCCCCTGCCCCCGGACGCGCTCGATGGATTTCTGGATACGCTCGACGAGCTGGTCCACGCCGACGCGCATGTGTCGACCTTCGAGTTCGCGCTGCAGAAACTCCTCGTGCACACGCTCGCGCTGGGCCGGACGCCGGGCGCCGCCATCGTGCAATACCACTCCTTCCATGCCGTGACCGAGGAGATTTCCGTCGTGCTCTCGGCGCTCGCGCACGCGGCCACGGCCGACCCGTCGTTCGCGCACGCGGCCTTTGCCGCCGGCGCCACCCAGCTCAAGTTGATCGAGTCCGGTCTCCATTTCATCGGCGCCGCCGCGGCGGACCTCACCGCCCTCGACGGCGCGCTGGACAAGCTCGCCCGCGCCAGCGGACCGATCAAGCAGCGGACCCTCGTGGCCGCCGCCCACGTGGTCGGCGCCGACGGGCAGCTCCTGATCGCGGAGGCGGAGCTGCTGCGCGCGGTGGCGGCCGCGCTGGATTGCCCGATGCCGCCGCTGGCGGCGTAAGGCGTATCCGGGTTACGCAGACGCCGCGGCCCACGCGGGCCAGGTCTCGCGCGAATAGCGCCGCACCTCGTCAATCATCGCCTGCACGACCGGCGCCGGATCCCCGCGCCACAGGACGCCCATGATCATGGGATCGAAGCCGTCGAGCGGCAGCACGCGCACCTCGCGGTGCTGGCTCGCACGCGCCACGGCGATGTTGACGCCGTGTCCTTCGCCGTTGGCGACATAACGCGTCACGAGTTCAACCGAGGTCGCCTCGACCGCCTGGGGCCACACGACGTCGCGGCGTTTCAAGCCCCGCTGGAAGTTCTTCATCACCGTCGTGCCGGCGGGCAGTCCGACCAGCGGCTCGGTGATCGTTTTCCGCGACCACAATTCATCCAGCGACCTCACCGGCGCGCGCCGGTGCACCAGCAGCACCAGCGGCACCCGCGCGAGCGCCAGCGTGCGCAGCCGCGCCGGTGCGCGCGCCTCGATCGGCCCGATCGCCAGATCGATGTGCCCGTCGCGCAGCCAGGTCTCGAGCTGCGAGGAATAGCCCGATCGCAGGCTCAGCCGCACCCGCGGATGCCGCGCGCGCAGCCGCTGCATCCCGATCGGGATGTGATCGCGCAGCACCAGCTCCGACGCCCCGAGCCGCAGCTCGGGCTCGGCGGCGCCCCCGCGCAACTCCGCCGCCACCGTGTCGAGCTGCGCGAAGAACGGCCGCACGTGCGCGAAGAGTTTCTCGCCCGCCGCCGTCAGCCGGAACGGGCTGCGCTCGAACAACTGGGCCCCGGCGTTCTCCTCCAGCGCGCGCATCTGCCCGCTCACCGCCGGCTGCTGGATGCCATACGGGATGTGCCGCACCGCCGCGCTGATGCCGCCGTGCGTCGCGACGTAGTAGAACAGCTCGAGGTGGTGGACGTTCATCGCGCTGCCCGAAGACATCGCCCGCGCCCGGCGACGCAACGCCGTTTCCGCGCCGGGCCCATCACAAATTCCGATGCGCGCCATCAGGTTTATCGATTAACGGCGCCGCGCGCCCTTCGGCTACGATGTGGCCGTCGCCCACGAGCCTCCGCTCGCCGACCCCAACCACGTCCACCATGCGCTCCCTCTTCCTCAATCTCGCCCAGGCGCTCGGCCTCGTGCTGCTCGCGGATTTCGTCGCCGGCATCGTGCACTGGCTCGAGGACGCCTACGGCACCGAAGAAACCCCCGTCGTCGGTCCGTTGCTCATCCGCCCCAACATCGTGCACCACCATTTTCCGCGGCACTTCACCCGGCTCACGTGGTGGCAGAGTTCGTGGGATCTCGTCCTGCTTGGCGCGCTGCTGCTCGCGGCCGGCTGGTATTGGGATTTCCTCTCGTGGCAGCTCGGCCTCTTCGTCGCGGTGAGCGCCAATGCCAACCAGGTCCACAAGTGGTCGCATCGCACCCGCGCAGAGAACGGACGCTTCATCTCGTTTCTCCAGGACATCCGTGTGCTGCAGACGCCGCGCCACCACGCCCTCCATCACACCGATCCGAAAAACACCTACTACTGCCCGATCACCAACCTCGTGAATCCCCTGCTCGAACGCATCGCGTTCTGGCCGCGACTCGAGGCCCTCATCGCCGCGGTCACGGGCATCCAACACCGCACCGACACTTCCAACCGCGGCGCCGGCCCGGACCCCGCTTGGCTCGCGGATTTCCGACCGCACCGTCCCCTCCCCGCGCCTGCGCCCCGGTCCGCGGCCTGCGACTGCACGGCATGCCCATCCGGCGATCGCTGTGCCAACGCGCTCGAACGGCGGCGCGCCGCCTGAGTCCCGGCCGGGCGGACCTGCCGCCCGGCTTATTTCTTTGCCACCAGAATCTCGCCCGCCTTGGTCGGGTCGAATGCCCCGTCCCACTTCGCCACGACCAGCGTCGCGACGGTGTTGCCGATGAAATTCGTGATCGCCCGCGCCTCCGACATGAAGCGATCGACGCCGAGCAGCAGCATGATACCCGCGGCCGGCACCTGTTGCGTCATCTCCAGCGTGGCATAGAGCACGATGAAGCCGCTGCCGGTGACGCCGGCCGCGCCCTTCGAGGTGACCAGCAATACCGCCAGCAGGCCGAGCTGCTGCGGCAGCGACAGCGGCGTGTCCGTCGCCTGCGCCACGAACAGCGCGGCGAGGGTCAGGTAGATGCAGGTGCCATCGAGGTTGAAGGAGTAGCCGGACGGGACGACGATGCCGACGACGGGCTTCGCGCACCCGACTTTCTCCATCTTCTCCATGAGGCCGGGCAGCGCGGATTCGGACGACGAGGTGCCGAGCACCAGCAATAACTCCTCGCGGATGTAGCGGATGATCTTGAAGAGGCTGAAGCCCGCCAACCGCGCGATTCCTCCGAGCACGACCACGTTGAAGAGCGCTCACGTGATGTAGACGCATGCGAGCAGGTAGCCGAGCTGCGCCAGCTTGCCGATGCCGAACTCGCCGATCGTGTAGGCCATCGCGCCCGCCGCCGCGAGCGGCGCGAACCGCGTCACGATCGACACAATGCCGAAGAACACGCGCGCGATCTCGTGCAGCAGGTTCAGCACCGGCCGCCCGTGATCGCCCAGCCGGCCCAGCGCCAGGCCGAAGAGGATCGCGAGAAACAGGACCTGCAGGATTTCTCCCTCGGAAAACGCGCTGACAAACGTCTTCGGGATGATGTGGAGCAGGAATTCCACCGTGCTCATCTGCTTCGCCGCGCTGGAGTATTTCGCCAGGCCGGACGCATCGAGCTTCGATGGATCCGCGTGAAACCCGTCGCCCGGCCGCAGCGTGTTGGCCACCACGAGTCCGATGATCAGCGCGAGCGTCGTGACGATCTCGAAGTAGATCAGCGCCTTCGCCCCGACGCGCCCGACCTTCTTCAGATCGCCCATCCCGGCCAGGCCGACCACGACGGTCGAGAAGATGATCGGGCCGATCAGCATCTTGACCATGCTCACGAACGCATCGCCGAGCGGCTTCAGCTTCACGCCCCACTCCGGCGCCATGTAGCCGAGCAATCCCCCGAGCAAGATGCCGATCAAGACCTGGATGTAGAGCGTGTTGCGCGGGCTCGGGGTAGGAGCGTCCGCCGCTGGAACGGGGTCGGGGTGCATCGCGCGGGACGCTGATGGCCGGTAAATGCCGCGTCAAAGCAAGTTCGCTCAAAGGCGTTGCATTGCCGCGCCCCGGGAGTTTTTCTCCTGCGTAAACCCCGCCGCCGCCCCCGGCAAATTGCCTGAAACCACCCCGCGCAGGCAACGTCTCGGTGCGCAGTCCACCCGCCTCGTCCCCCACCCTCGCTTCCCATCATGCCCTCCTCCCACGACGAACCGCTCGATCACCTGGAACATCCCCATCACCGCTGCACCGGCGTCTCCACGGACATGGCCGATTACTTCCTGACCCGGCGGCAGCTCCTCGGACGGATGGGCATGGGTCTCGGCGCCCTCTCGCTCGCGCACCTCCTCGACCCGCGTGATCTGCTCGCCGCGCAGCCCGCCGCCAAGCCCGGCCCCGGCCCGCTCACGCCGCGCCCGTCGCATTTCCCGGGCAAGGCCAAGTCCGTCATTCACATCTTCGCCTCGGGCGCGCCGTCGCACATCGATACGTGGGATCCGAAGCCGATGCTCACCAAGATGAATGGCAAGTCGATCCTCGGTGAAGAGATCGCACTCGGTTCGCCATTCAAGTTTTCCCCATACGGCCAGAGCGGCCTCGAGGTCAGCGAAGTCTTCGCCAAGACCGCCGCTCACGCCGATAATCTCGCCGTCATCCGGTCGATGCACACGGACATCCCCGCGCACGAAGTCGCGACCGTGTTCATGAACACCGGCTCCGTCCGCGTGCCGAAGCCCAGCATGGGCTCGTGGCTCGTCTACGGCCTGGGCACCGAGAACCAGAATCTGCCCGGCTTCATCGCCCTCCGCGGCGGCGGTCTTCCCAACGGCGGCGCCGCCAACTACGCGTCCGGCTTCCTCCCCGGCGTCTACCAGGGCACCAGCATCAACACGCAGGCGCCGTCGGTGCCGCAGATGATTCAGAACATCCGCAACACCTACGTGAATCCGAAGGAGCAGCGCCGCCAGCTCGACTTCGTCCACCAGCTCAACGAGCTCCACGCGAAAAACCTCCAGCGCGACGCCGCGCTCGAGACGCGCCTCGAGAGCTACGAGATCGCGTTCCGCATGCAGGCGGAGTCGCTCGACGCCTTCGACATCAACAAGGAGTCCGCCGCCACCCGCGCCGCCTACGGCACGAGCGAGCAGGGCAAGCAGCTCCTCATCGCCCGCCGTCTCGTCGAGCGCGGCGTCCGCGTTGTTCAAGTCTGGCACACCGGCTGGGATCATCACCAGCAGCTCGAGACGCGCCTCCGCCAGAAAGCCGGCGAAATCGATCAACCCCTCGCCGCCCTCCTCGCGGATCTCAAGCAGCGCGGACTCCTCGACTCGACGCTCGTCGTCTGGGGCGGCGAATTCGGCCGCAAGTCCACGCGCGATCGCAATGGCTACGAAGACGCCGGCCGCGATCACAACGCCAAGGCCTTTTCGATGGTCCTCGCCGGCGGCGGCGTGAAGGGCGGCACCGTCCACGGCGCGACCGACGAATTCGGCTCGGCCGCGATCAAGGACAAGGTCCACCCGCACGATCTCCACGCGACCATCCTGCACTGCATGGGCATGGACCACGAGAAGCTCACCTACCGTTTCAACGGCCGCGATTTCCGTCTCACCGACGTCGCCGGCAAGGTTGTGAAGCCGATCCTCGCCTGAGCATGAACGCCATCTCCAAGGTCGCGGCGGTCTTCCCGGCCGCCTTCCTCCTCGTGGCCGTGAGCCTCCGCGGCGCCGACATGCCCGCGAATCACCCGCCGATGAAGCTCTCCGCGAGCGACGCGCAGTTCTTCGAAACGAAGATCCGCCCGCTCCTCGTCGACAAGTGCTACAAGTGCCACAGCAAGGAAGCCGACAAGGTCCGCGGCGGCCTGCTGCTCGACACGCGCGAAGCGATTCTCCACGGCGGCAACACCGGCCCGTCCGTCGTCCCGGGCAAACCCGACGAATCGCTCCTCATCCAGGCCGTCCGCTACAAGGACGAGGACCTCCAGATGCCCCCGAAGGGCGAGAAGCTCACCGATCAGCAGATCGCCGACCTCACCGAGTGGGTGCGCCGCGGCATGCCCGATCCCCGCACGCTCGTGGCCAAGGGCAGCTCGTCCGCCTACGGCGGCGTCGGCAAGAACCACTGGGCCTTCCTCCCGGTCAAGAAACCCGCGCTCCCCGCGGTGCAGAACACCGCCTGGGTGAAGAATCCCGTCGATAATTTCGTCCTCGCGAAACTCGAGGCCGCCGGGATGCAGCCGAACACCGCCGCCGACAAGGCCACGCTAATCCGCCGCATCTATTTCGATCTCATCGGCCTGCCGCCGCATCCGGTCGATGTGCAGAACTTCGTCCGCGACACCTCGCCCGACGCCTACGCCAAGGTCGTCGATCGCCTGCTCAACAGCCCGCAATACGGCGAACACTGGGCCCGTTACTGGCTCGATGTCGCGCGCTACTCCGACACCAAGGGCGACGCCCAGGGCCAGAACGATCTGCGCTACCCGCACGCGTGGACCTACCGCGACTGGGTGATCAACGCGTTCAACGCCGACCTCCCCTACGACCGCTTCGTCATCGCCCAGATCGCCGGCGATTACTACAACGCCTCGCTTGAGAAGGCCGCCAAGGACAAGGGCCAACCCGTCCCCGAGAATCGCCCGATGCTCGCCGCCCTCGGCTTCCTCACCCTCGGCAATCAGTTCAACGGCCGGCGCGACGACGTTATCGGCGACCAAATCGACGTCACGACCAAGGCCTTCCTCGGCCTCACCGTCGCGTGCGCCCGCTGCCACGACCACAAGTTCGATCCGATTCCGACCAAGGACTACTACTCGCTCTACGGCGTATTTGCGAACAGCATACAGCCGAAGGAACTGCCCACGCTCCAGGCCAAGGTCCCGCAGACCGCCGACCTGCTCGACTACATGGCCAAGTCCGCCGCCCTCGCCAAGCGCGAGGCCGATCTGAAGACGGAGCGCGACGAACTGCAGAAAGCGATTCGCGCCGCCGGCGGCAAAGGCAAGGCCAAGTCCAATCCGAAGGAAGTCATGGCCGCCGCCAAGATCGACCCGATGAAGCGCCAGCAGCTCCAGCGCGCCGAGCGCGAACTCCAGCGCGACATCGGCAACCTCGAGGAAACTCATCCCGGCGCGCCCGCCCGCGCCAACGCCCTCACCGATGTCCCGCGCGCCCGCGACTATCCCGTCCTTCTCCGCGGCGAAGCCGGCAACCGCGGCGACATCGTGCCCCGCCGCTTCCTCGAAGTCCTCTCGCCCGACCCGAAGAAGCGCCCGGTCTGGAACGAGCGCTCCGGCCGCCTCGAACTCGCGAAGGCGATCGCCGATCCCAAGAACCCGCTCACCGCGCGCGTCTTCGTCAACCGGATGTGGCAGCAGCACTGGGGCGCCGGCTTCGTCGAGACGCCCGACGACCTCGGCAACATGTCGTCGATGCCGACGCATCCCGAGCTGCTCGACTACCTCGCCGCGACCTTCGTCGAGAACAAGTGGTCGATCAAGGCCCTCCACCGCACCATCGTCATGAGCGCAGCGTATCAGCAGAGCAGCCAGAACAACCCGGCCTACGCCGAGAAGGATCCCAACAACAAGCTGCTCTGGCGCTACAATCTCCGCCGGATGGATTTCGAGGAGCTGCACGATTCGCTCCTCGCCATCACCGGCGAGCTCGACCGCACCTACGGCGGCAAGCCCGTGAAGATCAGCAGCGAGGATTTCGCGAAGCGCCGCGCCATCTACACCCTGATCGATCGCGCCAACCCGCCCGAGTTGCTCACCCAGTTCGATTTCCCGAGCCCCGACGTCCCGTCCGGCCGCCGCTACGAGACGCTCGTGCCGCAACAGGCGCTGTTTCTCATGAACAGCCCGATGGTGATCGAGACCGCGCGCAAGCTCGTCGACCGTCCCGCGTTCGCCGAGCTGAAGAGCGACGAGGAACGCGTCACACTGCTCTACCTCGCGATCTTCCAGCGCTGGCCGACCAAGCAGGAGGTGACGCTCGGGCTCCAATACGTGAAGTCCAATCCGACCGGCACCGACGTCGCCCTCACCTCCGCGATGCCGATTGCCCAGGTCAACGCCCGCGAGGCCAAGATGGCGCAGAAGAAGGCCGACATGGCCAAGAAGGCCAAGAGCCGCTACGACACCACCGTCGGCGGCGTCTACGACAACAAGCCGCTCGATGCCTGGACCAAGCTCGCCCACGCGCTCTTCCAGTCGAACGAGGCCACCTTCTACAACTGAACCGGATCGCTGGTTTTCATCCGCCGCGGAGGGCGGTCACGTGTGCGTGCACGAAGTAGAGCGCCGGATAGGTGGCCAGAAACGACCACCAGAATCCGTGCAATCCCATGGTCACGCCGACCGACGCATGGAACGCGATCCCTCCGCCAATGATCAGCCAGAATCCCGCGGGCGGGAGAACCACGCAGAGCGGAAATAGCAGCTCGAGCAGGATCACGCCCCAAACGCACGCCACCACCGCCCGCCGGTGATGGCGCAGCCGGCCATTCAGCGGAGGAAACCGGTAGTTCCCGTCCTCCAGAATCTGGATCAATCGCGTGCCGTCGCGCCAGAGCGGCGAGCGCAGCTTGTCGTAGCCACTGGTGACATAGGCGAGTCCGACTTGAAACGCCATGAACGCCAGCGCCGCGGCCTGGAGTCCGGGTGACGCCCACGGCAAGCCACCGGCACAAACCGCGCTCAAACAGACCAACTTCATGTGGTCGGAATTTCCGCGGATGAAGAAAAACCGCCGATTGAAATACATCTGCGCCACGACGAGGAATCCGAGCAGGGCGAAGACCGGCGCCGAGCCATAGGGCAGGAAGAAAACTGCCCCAGCGGCCGCGGCGCGCACCGCCAGCACGCCAAGGCACGCAGGATAGCGATAAAGCCAGCGGGCCAGCGCAACCGCGGGATTGGCCGGAGCGCCGGCGGGGGCGGACCAGCCAAGGAGGTCGTCGTCCCGCAATTCGCGCCGGTTCCAGATCACTTCGAGCGATTGCAGGATCACACCGACGCAGCAGAGCTGAGTCGACAGTGCCAACATCCAGCGGGGATCAACGGCGGTCACCATGCGTCGCAGCGTTAAACGAGAGGAGGATCTGCCGGCTCGCGGGCCCCTCCGAATGGTAATACCGGACGACCCGGATTTCCCGCTCCGCGCCCGGCGGAGGAGGAGCCTGGCGCCGAAGACACGTTTCCACGACCACGGTGTGCTCGCGCAACGCCGCGAGCGGCGCGCCCGACTCGAGCTTGGACTTCAGGGATCTGCCCAGATGGTGCACGCCATCCGCGACCCAGCGCTCGGGATTCCAGAGGCAGATCCGCCAGCTCCAGGCGAAGCCCCGCAGTCCGGTCGTCCAGGAGGAGAATTCACCGGACGGAGCGCGGTCGCGGTATTCGATCTCGAAGATGCCCGGGCGCACGGCGGGATCGGACGAGTTGAACAGGGACCATCCCACCCACGTTTGGAAACGGTTGTGCCGGGCGAGGACGCGGTGGAGGCCGGGAAGGCGCAGCGCAAAAGCAACGCTGCCCAGCGCCCAGAGGGCGAAGAGACCGACGATGCCGCCTTCGAGATAAGCCATGCGCGAAACGTCTACCGTCCGCGCAGCGGTTTCAATGACTCATGCACGCAGGTGCGTCGCGAGCAGCGAATGAAGGAAGTAGAGCGCCGGATAAGCCGCCCCGAACGCCCACCAGAATCCGTGCAGCCCCATCGTGATCGCCACCAGCGCATGGAACGCCAGTCCGGCGGCAAGATAGCCCCAGAAGCCCGCCTCCGGCAGCAACAGGCAAAGCGGGAACGTGATCTCGACGAGCGCGACTGCCCACGACGTCACCTCCGCGACCCGCCCGTGACGACCAAGCCATTCCCCGAGCGGGACGCAGCGGTGCGGGCTGTGGAGCAACGAGAGGCGCAGCCGCAGGCCGGAGCGCCACGCGGGCGAGGATAATTTATCCACGCCGCTCGCGGTGTAGGCGATCAGGACCTGCAACGCCAAAAAACCCAGCGCCACCGCCTGCAGCCTGGGCGTGCTGCCGGGCAGGTTGCCAGCCAGACAGGCACCGAGGCAGATGAGCTGCATCACCTCGGAATCGGAGGCGATCACGGCGAAGCGCCGATGATAGTAGAGCTGGCTCAACACGAGCAGAGCCAGCGCTCCGGCGACCAACGCGGAACCGTCAGGCAGCGCCAGACACACCGCGGCGAGGAGGGCGCGTTGCACGAGGATGAAGAGAGCGGCGGGCTCCCGGTGCAGTCGCCGGATCAGACGCCCGAGCAGTGGAGCCGGCGCGTCGGATCCGACCCATCCCAGCAAGCCATCCTCGCGCAACTCCCGCCGGTGCCGGATGAGCTCCGCCGACTGGACGATCACGCCGATGCAGCAGATCCGCAGCGAAAGGCCGAGCAACTGCCCGCTCTCAACGAAGGTGTCCATCGGGGCCTGCGACAAAGGTGCCAATCGTGTCCACGCTCTCCCGCCCCGACCGCTGGCGGACCACGAGCCGAAACTCACGCACGTGGCCGGGCGGCACGGGCTGACGCCGCGTGAGATAGTGTGCGAGGAGGCGTGCCGGCGCGGAACGCGCCCATTCGCCGGGGCCGCTGCGCTCGAACTCAGCGTGCAGCTCGCGGATCAGATAATAAACCCGGCTCGTCAGGCGACGCTCCGGGAGCCACAGAAACGCGTGCCACGCCCAGGAGGAATCCGGCGCGGGGTTCCACGCCGCCGCCGCTCCGGCCAGACTCCGATCGCGGTAGTCGAGCCCGAGCACGCCGGGCTGCACTTCGCTGTTTCCCGAGCTGAAAAGGCGCCACGACGAGCACGCGCGCACCCGGCGATTCCAGCGCATGGCCGCGTGCTCGCGCAGACCGCGGAAACAGCAGGCGACGCTCGCCAGCGTCCACAGGGCGAGGACGGCGATCGCGGTGCCTTCGAGAATGCTCATGAGCGGGTCGAGCGCGATTGGGACGTTGGAGGCCGCGAGTTCAAGCTCCTTGCCACGCCGCGGGGAGCAACGGCAGGACGAAGACAAGGTAGGCCGGCAACGTGTGGATCCAGTAGTGGATCTTCATCAGCGCCGCCGTCCCGAGATGGAAGGCGATCCCAAACGGCAAATAGATCCACGCGAGCGCCGGGAACGGGATCACCAGCCAGAAGCTCAACTCGAAAAAGAGGACCGCGATGGAAGCGACCCGGCAAAGGGGCAGCGACCCGGCCAGCCACAACGCGCCGCGGCTGCGATGGAAGAAATAGTAGTCGAGCATCCACGCGCGCAGCGTGCGGCCGTCGGCCCAGCGCCACCCGGAGTGGCGCAACTTCAGCACGCCGGACGACAGATACATCTGCGCCACCACCGCCTTGATTCCGAGGAGGCAGGCCCACGCCACCAGGCCCGAGGGCTCCGCCGGCCAGGCCGCAGCCCACAGCAGGAACAGGATGACGATGACGCTGCCGACCTTTCGCCGCACCGTGGGATGATCGATGACCTGCGCGTGATAGAGCAGCGCGCCCGCAACCGCACCCGCCAGCGCGAGGGCCGGCGCGACGCCGACCGCGACCGCGATCAAACACGCCACCATGCCCACGCCCACCGCGACCATGGCCCAGGGCCCGAGCCGGGGCAGAGCGATGCAGCCCAGCAGCGTCGGCAGCGGATGCTCCGGCCCCCGGCGCTGCACGAAACGCAGGTGACCAGGCAGTCCGGCCAGGCTCACGCATGCGATCCAGCCGCAGTAGAGCGAACGAAACAGCACGAGGTCGGGGGAGTTTTCCAAGGAATGCGATCGCCGCCGAAGGTTCAGCCACGCCCTGCCCGTTCAAACCGACCGAGACTTTTCTCCGCCAGGCTCAGTCCGCCGTGCGCGCCCAGTTGCACCAGCGTCACCCGGACCTCGGCAAGCCGGGCGTCGGCCAACGCCGGCTCGAGCTCGGCGACCCGCGTCCAGAGCGCGTTCACGACCGAGTTTGTCGCGGCGCCGCGCGCACCTTCGCCCGCCCAGACTCCTTCGAAGTCGCGTTGAAACGACGCCAGTGGCGCATCGAAACCATCGGGCGTTGGGACGACGCGTCCGTCCGCGAAATGAAAATAGACCTCGAAGAAGCGCTGGGAGGGCGGACCAGCTCGATAAGAGGAAAACATGGGATAGCCGGAAAACGGCCAGACATCCCGCCCCGTCACCGTCACGCCGATCAACATCGCTCCCACCAGCACGATCGCCCCTACGGAAATCCACGGGATCGCAGACATTCGGGCGGCGTGATCCGGACGGTCGGCCTCAGGGCAGCAATTGCAGGACTCCCACGCCGGTGAGAAACCGGCACAAGAGCAGCGCCGTCGCGCCATCGATTGACTCCATTTCGCACGGCTGGAACACCGCTTTCCGCGCTATCCAGCGGACCACCGGCTCCCACTCCGGCCGCAGCAGCAGGGCGCGTCGCCGATAACACAGTTCCAGCCGGCCGGCCTCGCCGCTGAACGCCACCTCGCCCTCCCGCCACGCAAAACGGCTCGAGGCATCCGCGCTCTCCAACCGCGCGCGTTCGGTCACGACAGTCGGCGGCACCGGGGTCTCCAAGCGCGCGAAGCTCGCGTAGTAATCCTCCGGCGACGTCACAAACGATTGCAGCGCGGCCAGATGGTGGCGGATCTGTTCCGCCGTGACGGGGACGCCCGCCGGGCAGGCCACGGAAAAGGCCGGATCGGTTTGCACGGCTTGCTCCAGCCCGCGCTGAATCAGCCGGCCCCAGTTCATCGGATGGAAACTCACCGTGAAATGGATCGAGGGCTCGGCCGCCTGGTTGCGCACGCTGTGCCAGACGCCGCGCGGGACGTAGAGCCAGCCGCCCGTCTCGAGCGTGACAACCGTTGGCGCCCGCTTCGGCTGCTCCGGTGTGAATCCGGTCGCCGCGCTCTCCCGCTCCCCGAAGTCAGCGTAAATCTCCCACGTCTTCCTCCCGTGCAGTTGCAGCACCAACACATCGTGATCGTCGTAATGCGCTCCCAGCGCCTGCGCCTCGCCGGGCGTGTTGTAGAGGTTTACCTGCACGGGACAATGAAGCGCCGCCTCGAGCCCGCGCGTCAGCGCCAGCACGCGATTCGAGTGGTCCTCCAGATAACGCAGCGTGAGAGAGACCCCGGTCGCCCAGAGCCTTTGCATCACGTCCTGTCGCAAGGCGCCCGTCTGATCCAGATACGCTTCGCGCGGGACCATCCTGCCCCGGGTGAAGAGCCGGAAGCCGACATCCTCCGGCACGCGACTGAAACGCAGCATCGCCGCCAGCTCCCAATCGGACCACAACGATTGGAATCGCCCCGGTTCCGCAGCGGCGAGCTGGCTCGCGAGTTGTCTTCCGCGGTAACACCGCAAAAACTCGCTCCATTCGGCGGCACCGATGAATGACGATAATTCCATTGTTTCAGCGGCGACTAATGCGCCTCCGACGGCAGGCTACAAACCTTTTGGCTTGGCGCGCGAATGCGTGTTTCCCCTGCGCTTCCACGATCTCGCGGGGAGCCCGCTGATCGAGCTGTGGGACTTGCAGCAGTCCGGTCGCGCCGAGTCGTTGGTGCATTCGCCCGCCACGCTGGCAGCCCGCCTTGCCGCGGAGCCGCGGCTGAAGCCGGGTGCGTTCATCTTTCACTGCAGCCGCTGTGGCTCGACCTTGCTGGCCCGCTTGTTCGCCACTGTCGCGGCGAATCGCGTCTTCGACGAGCCGGACGCGTTTCATCAATTGCGCGACGCCGACGGGAAGCGTCCGGCCGACGCCGATTCACTCCACACGCTGAAGGTCTTGACCGAAGCCTTCGGCCTTCGTCCGGGCGCGGCGGAGAGGCAGTTCATCATCAAATTCGATTCCCGCGCCGTGCTGCTGGCGGCGAAGCTGCGGCAGTGTTTTCCGGACGTGCCGATCGTCTACCTGCTGCGCGATCCGGCTGAAGTGGTGGCGTCGCTCAACGCCCGTCCGCCCGGCTTCCTCGCACCCGAAAATCGCCCCGCGATGGCGGCGACTTTCGGCAGTGTCGATGGCTCGCCGGCGGACTACTCTCCCGAGGAATGGCAGGCGTGGTATGTGGAGCGGAACCTCCGCATCGCACTGGAGAACCGGCGGAGTTTCACCGCGGTCCTCGACCATGCCGGGCTCCAGACCAGTTTCCTCCCCTTGGTGAGCCGGATTTCCGGCACCCTCGTGGAGCCCTCCCATCCACACGTGCAGGCCGTTCTTCGGCAGCACTCGAAGTTTCCTGCCCAAGCCTTCGCACCGAAGACATCCCCCGCTGCGACCACGATCCGCCACACCGTCGACCGGATCGCCACAAACACTTACCGCGAGTGGAAAAACCTGCTCACGGTCACTCCGACACTCACGGGCGATTGAGCCCGCGCCCGAATCACGAGCAATTCATCGGCCCCAGATCCTTGGACGAGTCGTTGGTCTTGGAGCAAAAGAAGCCGCGCGCCGCACTCAAATCGAGCAACACCAGTTCGGGTGCCGTCCAACGCTCACGCGCCGGCACAGAACGCTCGTTTTCTCTGCCATTTGAGTTGGGCTGGTGCCCGGAAGTTTCCATGGCGGCGGATTACGCACGGTGCACGAGCGCGATCAATCCGAAAATGCCCCGCTCCCGCCGGGAGAGTATTACTACTGACGCTCGTTTTGGAGAAACATCCCCACGGCCACCGCGCGGCAAAACATCCCCAGTGGCAGGCGGCGCTTCGACTCCCCGCACCGCACGATTTCCAGGATCGTTTCCAGGTGCGCGTGCATCTGGCCGACATCGAGAAACGCCGCCACGCGCGGATTCTTGCCCCACGCACTGAAACTCGCCCGCAGGCTTGCCTCGTTGCGGCCGACCCCGCGCAGGATATCGGGCCAGGTCGAGGACTTCCCGGGGCGCCGCGCGATCTTCGCCGGGATGCGCCGGTCGGCAGCGCGGCGCAGCAGCATGCGCCCCACCCCGTCGCGGCGATGCTGCTCCAGCGGCACCCCCACGCAGAACTCGATCACGCGCCGGTCGAGATAAGGGAGCCGGCCTTCGATGCCAAAGAGCGTCGCATAGCTCGAGGAGGTCGCCAGATCCCCCTGGGCGTAGGAGCCCGTGAGCATGTCGATTTGGTTGCAGCGCACCGCATGCCGCCAACTCCAGCCGAACCGGGGACGACACTCCGCATACCGCTCCACCAATCGCGTCTCGCGCACCAACGCGGGGTTGAGCGGAATGCCCGCCGCGGCCGGATCGCGCAGCTCCGCGAGAAAATCCCGGTGGCTCCGCTGCGGCAGAAACGGCGCTCCCCGCAGGCTCTCCAGCACCAGCGGACGGAGGATGTGGCTTTTCCAAATCTGCCGCTCTGGCGCGTGCCGCGCCCGGCCCCAGGCCTGGGCCTCCCGGCGAAGACCGCGCCAGTCGAGCCGGAACAGCATCTCGAAAAAATAGTCCCGGCCGCCATAACTGGCCGTCTCATCTCCGCCATCGCCCATCAGCACCGCCTTGATGCCGCGCGCGCGCGCATGCGCGAGATTGGCCGTCATCATGCAGTGCCGGAAATCGAGGATCGGCCCGTCCTGCAAATGCTCGATCGCCGGGTTCGGCTCGAAGATGCGCTCCGAGTTCAGCACCAGATAGTGATGGTCGAAGGCGTTTTCCCGGAGAAACTCGTCGACGAAGGGCCGCTCGTCGCGCGTCCGCCAGTCGTCGCCCTCCCGCAGCGCCCACGTGTAGCCGGTGAGGCGATCGCGCGGCGTGGTGCGGCTGCGCAACGCGAAGCTGAGCATCGTGGTCGCATCGAGTCCGCCGCTGAGCATGCAGCCCACCCGGCCCGGCGAACGCAGCCGCGCATCGATCGCGCGCTGGAAGATCTCCTCGAACGCCTCGACGTAATCCTCGTCCCGCGGAAAACGAATCTCCCGCTCCGGATCCAAGCTCCAGTAACGCCGGAGGACCACGCGTGATTCATCGACGGTGAGTGTGTGCGCCGGAGGCAGCAGCCGGATCGCGCGAAAACGCGTGATGTCGCCCGTGCCCAATCCCGCCACGAAGGAGGTGAAGCGCGCGGGTTCCTCGTCGCGCGGCACCTCGGGCATCGAAAGCATCGCCTTCACCTCCGTCCCAAAAAAGAACGCGCGCGCCTCCGCGAAATAAAAGAACGTGCGCATCCCCATCGGATCGCGCGCACAGAACATCCGGCGCGTGCGCGGATCCCAAATCCCAAACGCGAAATCGCCGAGCAGATGGTCGAGGCACGCCTCGCCCCATTTCAGATACGCGCGGCCGATCAATTCCACATCGCCGATTTCGGCGGCGGGCCGCGAGCCCAGGCCGAGCGCCGGAATCAGTTCATCGCGATTGTCGATCCGCGCATCCGCCGTGACCACGAGGCCGCTCGCGGGCTCGCGGAAGGGACAGATCTCCGTGACGGCCTCAGGCGTGTTCCACAGCGCGAGATGGCCCAGCGCCGCTGGTCCGTCGTGCCAGCGCCCGATCCGATCCGGCTGCCAATGTGCCAGGACGCCGACCATGCGATCGATTTCGTCGGCCGCCACCGGCCGGCCATCGCGAAAAAAATGCCGCAGATCGAACTCATGAAAAAGGACCGGCGCGCCCCCTCACGCCACGACGGACGCCGGCCGCGCGCCGCCGCGGCCGACCTCATCCCAATAACCGAAACGCCGCATCATCGTCTCGTGGCGGGCGGAGAGCGCGGCCACCTGGCGTTCCGAGAGCACACTGCGCCACGCGCCGCTCCGACCGGCGCGGAAAAACGTCCGGCCCGCGGGCGCCTCGACGAAGCCTCGCTCCTGTTCCTGGCGTTGCAGCACCTCGAAGCGCGAGTGCGCGAGCGCCCGCGCCACCCGCGCGTGATCCGCCGGCAGCCCAGCGAACGCGCACGCGCGCGCGAAATTCTCCTCGGGATTTGCGAGCAGATCCTCGTAGCGCAGCACCAGCACGCGCAGGCCGGGAGCGTCCACCCAACTCGCGGCGTGACCGCTCCAGTCGAGGAGCAGTTGCGGCAGGTGCGGCATGTTTTCCCCGCGCAGCGTCATCGCCTGGGCATCGCCCATGAACGCGATGGTCTCATCGAGGCTCATCGCCGAGTGGTGGCTCAGCGACACCGCCACATCGAGCGGATTGCGCACGAGAAACAGGGCGCAGCGCGTCGCCGGGCGCGCATGCAGCGCCCGGCCCTCCCGCGGATCGGCAAACGCCTCGTGCGTCTTGACGATCGCGCCAGGCTCCTCGCGCGCCAGCACTTCCTGCGCGCGCAGGCGCAGCCGCGCCGACTGCTCCGCGGTGAGTTCCGAGGATTCCCAGCCCGTGAGCCGATCGAAATGCAGCCGCGAGGCGACGTTGCTCGAGCGCAGCGGGCGATTGATGTCCACCGGCTCCGCGGCATCCGCGAGCAGGTTCGCGAGAAAGACCGAGAACCACGTGTTCCCCGACTTCGGATAACTCGCCAGCCAGATGATGCCGTTCATCCGCGCAGCTCCTCCTCGATCTGACGGACGATTTCCTCGCCGAGCACGCCCGCTTCCGCGCGACCGAGCGACGCGATTTTCACCGCCTGCGCCAGTCGCGCGATCGCGGAAAAATGCCGCGCGTGCGGCTCGGCCCCCGCGAGGAAACCCAGCCGATACGTGTGGTGCAGCAAGGCCGTGATCCGACTCTGGCCGTGGCTCGGGCCGATCGCCGCCTCGCGCGCGCGATGCGTCTCCAGCACATACACCGCGCGCAGGGCCACCGCCGCAGATTCGCCGCGCTCGGGGATCGGCACGAGGCGTTTTCTCAAGTCCGCGCGCACGCGCGGAAACGCCGCCCGGTCGTGGCCGAGCGCCGTCAGCGAGTCCGGCCAGAGCTTCTGCTCGGCCGGCCCGGGCAGAATCCAGGGCTGGCCCTGCGCATCGATCTTCACCGCGGCGAGATCATCCGCGAGCAGGCGAAAACCCCGCGCCCGCAACTGCGCCGCAGCGGTGGATTTGCCCGCGCACGGTCCGCCGAGAAACAGCACGCCCGCGCCCTCGCGCGCGACCGCACTCGCATGAAACGCCAGCAAGCCGCGCTGCAACAGCAACGCGCCGAGCGGCGACGAGAGCAGCAAGCGGCGCACTTCGGTGAGGTCGGCGCCCGGCTCCGGCTCGACGCGAATCGCGCGGCCGTCCGTGACCAGGAAGCGCGCGACCCCTTCCAGCCAGATCAGGAGTTCCCGCGGCGTCGTTTGATAGCAGACGCCCTCCTTCACGGGCGGGTCGAGCCGCGCGGGCGTCGACCCGATTTCGATCACGACATCCGCCGGCTCGTCCGACAACGCGGGCGGAAGCCCGGGGAACGCCAGCGCCGAATCGAACCCCAGTCCATACAGCGAGAACCGATGGGAAGCCGTCGCGCTCATGCGCTCGCGAGGGCGCAAAGGCGCTCGAGCTGAAACTCCCCCGGCGGGCGCACGATTCGCCGGAAATCGAGTCGCTCCGCCATGCGCACACTCAGGTCCAGCAGGCGCTTCGAATCCCCCACCACCCGCGCCAGGCGCGGCCGAAACAGGTTTCTCTGGATCAGGAGCGCGCGCTCGATGCCGCGGACCGGCTCCGACCACGGCGCCGCGGCCGGCGCGACTTCCAGCAGGCAAAGGCGGGTCACGATGGCGGTCTTCGCGTCGGGGCTAACGCTGGGCCTGACCCGATGCTTGTCGTCGAGCGGCTCGCGCGATCCTCCCTCCTCCGGCAGGTCGAGCTCGCGATACGAGTCGGCACAGAGTCGGATCGAGGGATAGCTTTGCGTGACTTCGAAGGCCCCTTCTTCCGTCGCTCGAAGCACGGAAACATCGTCGGAGATGAAGCCGGCGCCGCGCTGGAGGAGGGCCGCGGCCAGCGTCGATTTGCCCGCCCCCGATGGCCCCATGCAGAGGATGGCGCTTCCACCGACCACGACGGCGCTGGCGTGCAAACAAATCTGCCCGCGCTGGTAGAGCGCGGCCGTCATGCCGGTCACGGCGATCAACATGCACAACCGCGGCAGCGTTTCCCCGTCGTCCAGGGCCGCCGTGATGCGCCGGCCCGACTCGATCAGGATTCGACCGACGCCGGGGTAGTTCAGCAGGCACACATCCGGCCGCGCCCAGCACACCCCCATCAGGCAGGTGGCATCGGGCAGCGCAGTCGGAACGGGGCCCCAAACGATCGCAACATCCGTCGGTCCGCAGCTCCCGCCCCAATGGGGCAGCTCGATCTCAGAGGCGATATTCAGCCCGAAAGCGTGATAGGAATAGGAACCGCTCATTCGACCATGGCGCCGCGGAGCGAACGCCTCCCGCCACCGCGACGCAAGCGCGGTTCTCCGTGAACCCGCCTCCCTCCGGAGGCTTGCCATCGTCTTGTTCCACTCTGGAAATGCGGCGCTCATGAACCCGTCCCGCCCGACTGCCACCCGTCTCTCCGTTGCGGAGACCACGGATTCGCAGTTCTGGCGGGGGCTGTGTCCGGACCTCAGTGTGGACGGCGAAGTCCACGTTCCGGAGGCGACGCTGCCCGACCCCGCCGGCCTGCTGGCCCGCTTGCAAACGGAGGGCTACCTCAACGAGCCCGGCGTCTTCCCCGCTGACGCCGTGGCGCGTCTTCGCGCCGGACTCCAGGGACTCGAGGAGCGCGGCATCCCGCCCGTCTTCGTTTTTGTTTACGACGAAGTCTGGCTCATCTTCCGCAGCCTCGACCCCTTCTTGCAGAGCGTGCTCGGCCCGGACTACCGGATCCTGCCGGATTGCTGGGCGTGGTATGTCAGGCCGTCGAACGATTCCGCCGGCTGGAAGCCGCACCGCGATCGCGCCGCCGCGCCGTTTCAACGCGATGCTCTGCCGGACTCGCTCACGGTCTGGCTCCCGCTGACCGACGCCACGCCGCTCAACGGCTGCATCCACGTGCTCCCGGCACATTGGGACGACGCGATCGGCAACCCCGCCGCGGAGGAGCCGAAGGAGTTCAGCTTGAGCGATGCCGCGCTGCAAAACATCCGCGCCCTGCCCGCGCCCGCCGGCAGCCTGCTCGCGTGGAATCAGCATGTGCTGCACTGGGGCGGCCGTTCGAGTGCGCGCGCCACGCACCCGCGCTGCAGCCTCGCGCTCCAGTTTCAGCGGGGCGACCGGCCGCCGCTCGC
>CAZENI010000043.1:0-28035 GCA_964513055.1 uncultured Opitutus sp. | reverse complement strand
CGAAAACCCATTGCCAGATCCGCTGAGGTTTCAAGAACGTCTGCCGTCGTTCATCGAAAGCGTGCGCGAGCCCCGCGCTCGTGGCACCGGGCAGCAAACCCACGATTATTTTAAGCTGCGCCGCGCATTCGGTTTCGAGTTCAGCCAACCGCTTTTCGTAGACTGCGATGCGTTCCTCGACGGTTGCCGCTTTTTCCGCGAGCCCCTTGGTCACCGCTGCCGAATCGTCGGCAGTTTTTCGAGCGACAGCGAGGGCTGCGGCCTCGCTGTCTGCGCTAGACTTGGCGTTACGGACTCCCGCCAGCAATTCGGTTGATTGATTTGCAGCCGATTCGGCTCGCCCCTTATGCCCTTCCGCCTCGTTTGCATGTTTTTCAACGGCGGTCAGCGAGCGGTCCCCTTTAGTGCGGGCGTCATCGGCAAGCCGGTGAAGTTCCTGGATGTTTTCGGTCAGCACTGTAGCGGCCGCCATAGCCTCCCCGAGGCGTTTCTTTTCGGCATCGGCGTGAGTCACAACAGCAGTGATCTCTGCCAACTTCCCGCTAGCTTCGCCGACCGCCGAGACGGCCGTTTTCCGGACATCTACTATCGCTTGCGCTTCAACCTCCGCAGTCCCCTTCGAAACCCGAGCATCCGCGAGGAATGTCGCGGACGCCTCAGCAGCCGCCTGCGCGCGTCCCCTGTGCCCTTCCGCTTCGTTGGCCTGTTGGTTCGCGGCGGTTAAGACACGATCGAGATCACCGCGAACCTTATCCGCATGCTCTTGCGCTCCCTGAATATGGTCTGACTTGGTCGCAATCACGGCTTGCAAGCCTGCGATTTGCTCCTTCGCCGCCTTCGCAGAAGTAACAAATTCAGAGATTTCGCTGACGCCTTTTGCAGCCGCGGCATTGGCCGCATCAAGGTCGGTTCGAATTTTAGCCGCATCAGCGGCGTGGCGTGTGATGGAAGCGATAACCGCCTCCGCTAATTTCAAATTTTCGTCTGCGGTGGAAATCGGCGTAGACTCTGTCGGCGGATTGGGGTCGGGGGGCATGCCTACAGCGACTGATTTAGACGCTTTTGGGGCAACCGAAATAGTAGGGTGCCGCATCCGATCTCGCCACCGATGCTCACGCTACTCAGAAGCCCGCGTGCGCAAGGGCGGCCTTGCGAATCACACCGCCACCCTGTTCCGGTGACACGTTTATACCCGCAGGATATAGGTGGAGGGACGGCGAGACGACGCGACTATTGATGACGCGCCGCCTTGTCATAGGTCGACCGGCGTTGCTTCCGTGACCGGTCGGTTTAGCACCGGGGAGAGACGACAGGATTTGGTTTCATCCGGGGACGAGTTGGCCCTTGTTCAGGCGCTTGGTCGTGGCCTAGCCTACTCCCCATGCCAGACCCCGCCTCCATCGTAACAGGCTTAGCGGCGCTCAAGCATGCCGTGGACATCGCGAAAGCACTGCGGCAAGCCGATCAATCGCTGGCCACGGCTGAACTTAAGTTGAAAGTCGTCGAATTGCTCGGCGAGATCGTCGAAGCAAAGACCGCAATGGTTGAAGTGCAGGAGATCGTCCGAGACAAAGACAGTGAAGTCGCCAGACTGAAAGACGCGCTGCGTATCAAGGGCGAGGTCGTGAAAGCGGGAGACGCGATCTTCCTCAAAGACCCCGACGGGAAAGTTCGCGGAGACGCCATGTGTCTTCATTGCTGGACGAGTCAGGCGCGACTCAATCCACTCGTCGGGTTCGCAGGAGACCGTCACCGCTATGTGTGTCACGCGTGCAAGTCCTGCTACGACAACATGCGAGTGAGCCGGGGCAACCTGCCGCCTGAATTCCGCCCTGAGCCCGCGCAAAGCTAGGAACGAAAATTCCGTCATGTCCCTTATCGACCTCGGCAATCTCACCGAACCCGCAAAGGTTCTGATTGAGCGGGTTTCCGACCTCATCGGCGGTGCGCTCCGCCCGCATCAAATCCGACGGATCGCAGAGGCGGAGGCCGACGCGAAGATGACGGTCACTGTTGCCGACCTTCAGGCCGAATCGCTGCGGCGTCGCACGGCGCAACGCTGGCTCGCGGAAGAAGAGGACAAACAGCGGAACATGGAGGCAATTACTGGCGCAGCGGTAACGCTGATTAAGTCCGACGCAGAACCGGAGAAGATCGAACGCGATTGGCTCGTGAATTTTTTCGACAAGTCGCGCCTTACCTCTGACGAAGAGATGCAACAACTCTGGGCGAAGATTCTGGCGGGCGAGGCGAACGCTCCGGGGAGATTCAGCAAGCGCACAATTAGCGCGGTGGCGGTTCTCGATAAAGCCGACGCAGCTCGCTTTCAAACTCTGTGCCGCTTTTCTTGGAGCATAGAATCCGGCCCCGGAAAGGGACTGTATCCCCTGGTTCTTGTGGATCACGCAGGCCAGTTGCTCCCCCTCTACAATAACGCGGGGGTGTATTCCGTGCTCGGGTTCTTGGCCGAGATTGGACTGATCCGGGTCGCCGAGAGCGGCGACGATTCGCCCTTTGACATCTTTCCCAATCAATTCACGACGTTCGTGACACGCGGCACTCGCTGCCGCTACTTCGACCGAAGTTTTGAATTCGCAGCCGATGCTAAGCGCCTTCCCGTCGGTCAGGTAAGGTTCACGAGGACGGGGGCGGAACTGGCGGCAATGAGCACAGCGGAGGCGCTGCCCGCGTTCGCGGATGGCGTCGTCCATTTTTGGTCGAGGGTCGCAGTCGAGTTGGTCGAGGTCAGGCAATCGTGAGGTCGTTGTCAGCCTGGATTCTTTTATCCGGTGACCGCTTATCAGCTCACCTTCGACGACAATCCAAAGATCGCCGACCGCGTTTTACGGCACCTCAAGCAGCATGGGTTCAGGAGTTGCAGAAAAGGGCCGTATTCGGTCTAGACGGAATTCCGGTCGTGCCGCCACTGGGGGATTGGAGAAGACGGACGGAGGTATTCCCTCTGACGGCTCTGGCAACTCGTGCCAGACTCGTGCCAAATGACTTGTTTTCGCTGCCGCTAGCTGCCACTTGTTGCCGCGACACATGAAACCAAAACAGAGCCTTAATCCGGCTCTGTCAGAGGTGAAGAGTGACAGTCGGCCGATTTCTGCCGACCTTCACTCAACCGGCGAACGGGGTTCGACCCCCACCCCGGGCACCAGCCTTCGCTCCTCCGCTACGCTCCGGAGCTACGGCTGGCGGGCCAGCCCCGCGCCGACAGACACGGGTGAGAAGGCAGACGCGAAGGCTGCCCGCCGAAGCTCGCAGAGCGAAGGAGGGGCGATTTCACGCACCCCTATGGGCCCGATGTTCTACGTTTACCTCATCGAATCGGAACGGGAACCGCAGCAAGTCTACGTCGGCCGCACGAAGGACCGGCGGGCGCGCTTTTCGGATCACAACGCCGGCCGGTCACCGCATACCTCCAAATACCGGCCGTGGCGGCTTGTCTGCTACCACGCGTTTGCCGATGAACGCCGGGCCGTCGAGTTCGAGGCCTACTTGAAGTCGGGCTCTGGCCGGGCCTTTCGCAAGCGCCACTTTGGAATTTGAAAGGTGTGCGGAAAATCGAAGGAGGCGCGCCGCGGGGAACGGGAGTTCGGAGAGCGGAATTCAAACTTGAGGCGCAACCTGCCCCGCGGCACGTTCGACGTGATTCTGGCAGGTCAGCTCCGAGCGGCGTTTTGCCTAGGCGCCGTTACCCCCAACCCCATGCTCCACTCGTTCCTTTCGCTCCGGCTCGCGCGTGCGACCGGCTTTTTCGTTTCCGCGGCCGTGCTCTCGCTCGCGGCGGCGCCCGCTTCGCAGTCGATCTTCGACGGCCGCTCGCTCGCCGGCTGGGAGGGCAACCTCCAACACTGGCGCGTCGAGGACGGCGCCATCACGGGCACCATCGCCGACGGCCAGCGGCTGGCGAAAAACGAGTTTCTCTATTGGCGGGGCGAGGTCGCCGACTTCGAGCTCACGGCGGAATTTCGGATCAGCGGCGCGCCAAGCGCGAACTCCGGGATCATGTTCCGCGCGCAAAAAGGCGCCGACGGCCACGCCGCCGGTTATCAAGCCGACATGGATCAGGGCGCGGTGTGGCTCGGGCGCATCTATGACGAACACGGCCGCGCGCTGCTCGTCGAGCGCGGGGCTCGCGTGTCGATCGCGCCCGATGGCCGGCGCTGGACGGAGGAGTTCGGCAAGCCCGCGGACTTCGTCTCGCTGCCGAAACCCGCCGGCGAGTGGAACAGCTATCGTATCCACGCGAGCGCTTCGCACGTGGAGGTCTGGGTCAACGGCCGGCGCGTCTCCGTCCTCGACGATCATCAGACCAACGCGGCTGACTACGCCGGCCTGCTCGCGTTCCAGCTCCACAGCGGCCCCGGGCCGGTGAAGGTGCAGTTCCGTCACGTGCAACTGACCCAACTCGGCCGCACCGCGCCGCCGCCGGCCCCCGTTCCGCTCGCCGCGAGGCCGCCGGCCGCGGAGAAGAGCATCGGCGCCGCGCGCAAGAACGGCGATCCGCCGCTGCGCCGCGTCGCGGGCGTCGACGACCTCACGCGGTTGAAGTCCAGCCCCGTGCTTTGGCACCTGCGCGACAATCCCGCGAAGCCCACCGCCGTCGCCAACGCCGCGGCACAGAAACTCGTCGCCGGCATCAAGCTTGTCGACGGCTTCCAGGCCGAGCTGATCGCCGCCGAGCCCGACCTCCACCAGCCGGTCGCCTTCGCGTTCGACGATCGCGGGCGGATCTGGATTGCGGAGGCGTTCAGTTATCCGAACAAGCAGCCCGAGGGCAAAGGCAAGGACCGCATCCTTGTCTTCGAGGACAAGGACGGTGACGGCAGCTTCGAGACGAAGAAGACTTTCGCGGAAAACCTGAATCTCGTCAGCGGCCTCGAGGTCGGCTTCGGTGGCGTGTGGGTCGGCGCCGCGCCGCACCTGCTCTTCATCCCCGACCGGAACCGCGACGATGTCGCCGATGGTCCGCCGCAGGTGCTGCTCGACGGCTGGGGGTTTCAGGACACGCACGAGACGCTCAACAGTTTCACCTGGGGCCCCGATGGCTGGCTCTACGGCTGCCACGGCGTCTTCACGCATTCGTATGTCGGCAAGCCCGGGACGCCCGACGCGCAGCGCCAGAAAATTCGCGCCGGCGTATGGCGTTATCATCCCGTCCGACACGAGTTCGAGGTGTTCGCGCACGGCGCGAGCAACCAGTGGGGCCTCGATTTCAACAGCGTCGGCCACCTCTTCATGACGCACTGCCGGAGCTTTCACGGCGGCGGCGGCACCACCTACGTTCTGCGCAACGGCCATTACTGGAACCAGGCCAATAACGACTACGCGCCCTTCGTCTCGAACCGCGCGGCGGAGTTTGCGCCGGGCCTGAAGAATTTCCTGCCCGCGTCCGCGCGCTACGACAGCGGCGAGGGCGGCGCCGGCAAACCCGGCACCACCGCGGTCTACGGCGGCCACTCGCACGTGGGCACGATGATTTACCTCGGCGACAACTGGCCCGACACCTATCGCGATCACCTCTTCACGCACAATCTCCACGGCCACCAGATCAACCATCAGGTCAACGTGCGCACGGGCTCGGCCTACGAGACGTTTCACGCGGGTTACGACATGAGCTTCGTGCCCGACGCCACCTACCTGCCGGTCGATCTGCAATACGGCCCCGACGGCGCGGTCTACGCGATCGACTGGAGCGACACGCAGCACTGCCACAACCCGCGCGACGAGATCTGGGACCGCACCAACGGCCGCCTCTACCGCGTGTCATGGGCCGCCAACTACAAGCCGGTGAAGATCGATCTCGCCGCGAAATCCGACGCCGAACTCGCCGCGCTCCACACCCACAAGAGCGAGTGGTTCGTGCGCGTCGCGCGGCGGGTGCTGCAGGAGCGGGCTGCCTCACGCGCCATCGATGCGGGCGCGCTCGCCGCGCTGCGGACCCAGGTCTCCGATTCGAAGGCCGACGTGACGACCCAGCTCCGTGCCCTCTGGACGCTGCACGTGACGAATCAGCTCGAGCCCGCGCGGCTCACCGCCGCGCTCGCGCACGACTCCGAGATCGTCCGCGGCTGGGCGATCCAGCTCGGCACCGAGCGCGCCGGCGCGACCGCGCTTACCGCCGACGCCCTCGCCCGGCTCGCCGCGAATGATCCGTCGCCGCTCGTGCGCCTCGCGGTCGCCTCCGCGGTGCCGGCGTTGCCACTCGCCGCGCGCTGGTCCGTGGCCGCCGCGCTCGCCACGCACGCCGGTGACGCCGCCGATCGCTACCTGCCGAAGATGGTGTGGTTCGCGCTCGCGCCCGCCGTCGCGGCCGATCTTCCGCGCGCGCTCGACCTCGCCGCGCGCACGCCGCTGCCAACGCTGACCGACTCGATCCTATGGTTCGCCGCCCGCACGCCGGAGGGCCGCGAAGAGATTGTGGCGCGGCTCGTGAGAGCCGGGACCGGCGCGAACGTCCTCTCCGACGCGGCCGCAGCCCGCGCGTTGCGGGTGCTGGCGTTCTCGCTCGAGAGCGAGGCTGGCCTGAAGATGCCAGCCGCCTGGGCGCAGGTGACCGCGCGTTTCGCCGGCACGACCGACAATGCCATCCGCGCCGCGTCCGAGCAGCTCTCCGCGCTCTTTGGCGACAAGGCCGTGCTGGCGCCGGTTCGCGCGCGTCTTGCCGACGCCTCGACCCCGCTCGCCGAGCGCCGCCGCGCGCTCGATCTGCTGCGGCGTGCCGGCGACACCGAGTCGACGGCGCTTCTTGTGCAGTTGCTCGGCGACGCGACGCTGCGCTCCGCGGTCATCCCGCTGCTGGCGAACGCCGCCGATGCCACCGCCGTCGCGGGCGGGCTCATCGCGGGCTTTGCCAGCTTCAATGCCGTCGACCGCACGGCGGCGCTCGGGGTGCTCACCAGCAAGCCCCCGCTTGCGCTCGCGCTGCTGCGCGCGGTCGAGGGTGGCACCTTCGAAAAGAAGAACCTCACCGCCCTGCACGCTCGCCAGCTCCGGAACCTGCGCAACGCCGAGGTCACGCGCACGCTCGACCGCGTGTGGGGCCGCACAGCCGACACCTCCGCCGACACCAAGGCGACCATCGCGCGCATCCGCGATCACTACCGCAACGCGCCGCTCTGGTCCTACGACGTGAAGGCGGGCAAGCAGGTCTACGAGCGCCTCTGCTCCGCCTGCCATGCGATGGATACGGGCAGCTCGGTCGGAAAACTCGGGCCGAACCTGAACGGCACCTGGCGCAATGGCCTCGAGTATTTCCTCGAGAACATCATCGACCCCAACGCGGTCGTCGGCACCGATTTCCAGCTCAATCTCGTGACCAAGCGCGACGGCGGCGTCATCTCGGGCATGGTCGAGAAGGAATCCGCCACGGCGCTGCTGGTGCGGACGATGACCGAGACCGTCACGGTGCCGAAGACGGACATCAAGTCGCGCGAGGTCACCACGCAGTCGCTGATGCCGACGGGCCTGCTCGAGGCGCTGCCGCCGCGTGAGGCCGTCGAGTTGCTGCTCTTCCTCACGACCGAGCCGAAATAGGGCGGAGGGCGGGTTGGCGGTTGAGACGCGGGCATGGCCGCGTCGCCGTCACGCCCCGCGCAGCTTCTTCCACGTCGCGAGGCAGCGCTCCGCCGTCTCGAATTCCGGATACCGGCTGCCTTCCTGCTCCATCAGGTAAAACTCCACGCCGCCGACCGACTCCGCGGCGGCGAAGATTTCCTTCCAGGGCGTGACGCCTTCAGTGAAGAGCACGCGGTAGGCTTTCTCGTCCTCCTTTTTTCCCGGCGCCCAGTCCTTCACGTGCACGCTGCGGATGCGGCCCGGGTTCGCCTTGATCCACGCGACCGGATCGATGCCGGCTTCCATCGCGGTGCCGACGTCGAACTGGAGCACGAACTCCTTCGGCGTGTTGGCGGCCATGAAGTCCATGACCCGCTGATCGCCCTCGAGCGCGGCCCACTCCGTCTTGTGATTGTGAAATCCCGCCGTCAGCCCGTGTGGCACGAGCTTCTCGGTGGCGGTGGTGAAGAGCTCACAGGTTTTCTTCCAGCCTTCGACGCCGGTTGCGCCGCGCGGGGTGGAGGCCACGATAATCATCCGCGAGCCGAGGATCTGGTTCAGCTCGATCGCGCGGTCCATCGTCTCGCCGGGCGTGATCGAGGCCACGCCGTTGTGCGTCGAGTAGCAGCGCAGCCCGAGGTCGTCGATCATCGCGCGGACTTCCTTCGCGTAGGGAAATTTCCACGCGAAATACGGCGAGTAGAACTCGACGCACTCATAGCCCATTTGCGCGACGCGCTTGAGCGTGCCGGGCAGGTCCTTCGTCAATTCGCCGCGCACCGCGTAGAGTTCGATGCCGATGGGAATCTTCCTTTTCGGCATCGCGGCGGCGGAGCCCTCGGCGGCCCGGGCCGACGTGGCCATGCCCGACGAGGCGAGCGTCGCGACCGCGGCGGTCGCGGACAGCGAGAGGAAGTTGCGGCGCGAGAATGCGGCGGAGGAGCGACGGGGCTGTGACATGGTGAGGTGTGCCAAAGGTGGCATGCCCATGATGCGGTCGCCCGGCGCGCTGCCAATGGTGAAGGTGACGCGCAAACGATTGAATGTGGAAAGCAGGAAAGCGGGAAAAAGCCGGGACGCAGCGGTTCGTTTCCTTCTTTCCCGCTTTCCACATTCCCCCGTCCGATCCTCTCCCTTTTCTCAAACCAGGATCGCCTTCACCACTTCGCCGTGCACGTCGGTCAGCCGGTATTGGCGGCCCTGGAAACGATACGTGAGCCGCGTGTGGTCGATGCCGAGACAATGCTGGATCGTCGCCTGCAGGTCGTGGATGTGGACGGGAGCCGTCGCGACGTTGAAGCCGAAGTCATCGGTTGCGCCGTGCACGAGGCCGCCTTTCACGCCGCCGCCCGCCAGCCAGAGCGAAAAGGCCTTGCCGTGGTGGTCGCGGCCATACGCGTCGCGTTTGGCGGCGCCCTGCGCATAGGGCGTGCGGCCGAACTCGCCGCCCCAGATCACGAGCGTGTCGTCGAGCATGCCGCGCTGCTTGAGATCGCGGATGAGGGCGGCGCTCGGCTGGTCGACGTCGCGCGCCATCTGCGGAAGGCGGTCGTGCAGGCCGCCGTGGTGGTCCCAGTCGCGATGGTAGAGCTGGATGAAGCGGACGCCGCGTTCGGCGAGGCGGCGCGCGAGGAGGCAGTTGCGCGCGAAGCTGCCGGGCTCGTCGACGTCGGGACCGTAGCTCGCGCGGACCGCGGCGGTTTCCCCGGCGAGGTCCATCAGCTCCGGCACGCTGCGCTGCATGCGATAGGCCAGCTCGTATTGGCTGATGCGCGTCTCGATCTCCGGATCGCCGCTGGCGGCGAGCTGCTGGCGGTTGAGTTCGGCGATCCCGTCGAGCATCAGGCGGCGGCGCTCGCGCGTGATGCCGTCCGCGTCGTTCAGATACAGCACCGGTTCGCCGGCACTGCGGAACTGCACGCCCTGGTGCCGGCCCGGCAGGAAGCCGCTGCCCCAGAGGCGCGCGAGCAGGCCCTGGCCGGCGTTCTTCTTGTTCACCGACACGAGGACGACGAAGGACGGCAGGTTGTCGTTGAGGCGGCCGAGTCCGTAGTCGGTCCACGCGCCCATGCTCGGGCGGCCCGGCAGTTGACTGCCCGTCTGGAAAAACGTGATCGCCGGATCGTGGTTGATCGCGTCGGTGTGCATCGAGCGGATGACGCACAGGTCGTCGGCGATCGCGCGGGTGTGCGGGAGGAGTTCGCTGAATGCCGTGCCGCACCGGCCGCCTGGCGCAAAGGTCCACTTGCTCGGCTGCACCGCCAGCCGCGCCTGCGATGCGACCATGCCGGTGATGCGCTGGCCGCGGCGGACGGAGTCGGGGAGGTCCTCGTCGAAGCGCTCGCGCAGCACCGGCTTGTCGTCGAGGAGATCGAGATGCGAAGGGCCGCCCGATTGAAAGAGGCAGATGACGCGTTTGGCCTTCGGGGCGAAGTGCGGCAGGCCCGGCAGCGCGCCGCTGGCGCTGCTCGCCGGCGAACCCACCGGAGGCACCGCCGCAACGACGTCCCGGTTGAACAACTGCGCGAGCGCCGCCGCGCCGAGCCCGAGGCCGGTCTGCGCGAGGAATTTGCGGCGTGTGGGAATGGCTTCGTAGCGGTGACAGGACATGGGACGGATGGAGGGCTCCTGCTCAGTGCTTCGTGATCGTCTCGTCGAGGTTCAGGATCATGCTCGCGACGCTCGTCGCGGCGGCGAGTTCGACCGCGGGGATCGCCGGATCGGCGGGCGCGGTGCCGATCTTCAGGAACGCGGCGGCGTCTGCGGGATGCGCGGCAAAGTCGGCGCGGAGCTTCTCCAGGCTGCGCGTGAGCACGGCGATCTCGGCGGCGTGCGGGCGGCGGCCGGTGGCGGCCTGGAAACCGAACGCCAGCCGCGCGGCGTCGTCGCCCGCGGCCTCGCGCAGCAGGCGCGTCGCGAGCCGGCGCGCGGTCTCGAGGTGGCCGGGCTCGTTCCAGAGCGCGAGGGCCTGGAGCGGCGTGTTGGTGCGCGCGCGCCGCACGGTGCAGAACTCCCGGTCCGGCGCGTCAAACGCGGTCATCGCAGGGTGCGGCACGGTGCGTTTCCAGAAGGTGTAGAGGCTGCGCCGGTGGAGGTCGGACTCGGCGCCCTGGCCCCACTGCGTGCCGGGATAGGCCGCGCCGACGACGAGGCCTTCGTAGAGTTTCTCGGGTTGGTAGGGGTAGACGCTCGGCCCGCCGATCCTCGGTGTGAGCAACCCGGATACGGCGAGCGCCTGGTCGCGGATCAGCTCGGCGGGCAGGCGCACGCGCGGGCCGCGGCCGAGCAGGCGGTTCTCCGGATCGCGGGCGAGCAGCGCGGCGGAGACGGCGGAGTCCTGCCGGTAGGTCGCGGAGAGCACGAGCGACTTGAGGAACGCCTTCACGTTCCAGCCGCCGTCGACGAACTCGCGCGCCAGCCAGTCGAGCAGTTCCGGGTGGCTCGGCCACTCGCTCTGCGAGCCGAAGTCCTCGAGGGTCTTCACGAGACCCGTGCCGAAGAGCTGGGCCCAGAAACGGTTCACGACCACGCGTGCCGTGAGCGGATGATCGGCACGCGTGAGCCACTGCGCGAGGCCGAGGCGGTTGCGGGGCGCGCCGGCCGGCCACGCGCCGAGGAGCGCCTCGGGGACGCCGGCCTCGACGGGCTCGCCGGGAGAATTGTAGTTGCCGCGATTCAGGACGAAGGCCGGCCGCGGATGCGGCAGCTCCTCCATGACCATCGCCGTGGGCAGGCTGCGGCGGAGCGCGAAGTGCGTCGCCGCGAGCTGGGCGCGGGCCGCGAGCGGTTCGCGCGTCGCGTCGTCCCCGGCCAGCAGCGCCTCGCGTAACCATGCGAGCTCCCGGTCGGGCGCGGCCTCCGGCCGCTCGTCGAGCGCGGCGAGCGCGCGGGGCAGGGCGCGGATGGCGACGAGGGCGCGCAGCGTGTCCGCGGTGACGATCCGCGGGAAACTGCGCGCGTCCTCCATCTCGCCCTGCCAGCGCGGGGCGTCGGGCGAGTTGTCGGTGCCGACCAGGAACTCGCGCTTCGGCGGATCGCCGAAGAGATCGTCGTAGCGGGTCGTGGTGGCGACCTCGGCGCCGTCGACGTGGAAGCGCACGTCCGCGGCCTTGCGGCCGCCGGCGTAGGTGACGGCGACGTGGCGCCACTCGCCGGGGCGGAGCTGCGCGCCGGCCGAGCGCACGATCACGGAGTAGGCCGGATAGCGATCGCAGATCCGCAGCTCGAGTTCGCCGTCGACGAGGCGCAGCTCGCGGCCCTTGCCGTAGGCGGCGTCGGCCGGCGAGCCGGCGTAGTTGATGCCGGAAAAGAGCGCGACGTCGCGCGGGTTGCCGGCGGCCGGACGGAGCCAGAGGGCGAGCGTGAGGCCCTCCTTGCCGCTGAAGTCGAGCTGGGCGGCGGGGATTTTCTCGCCGGCTGCCGTGGCGAGCGTAACGGCCGTCCTGTCCGCGTCGACGGTCTTGCGCGCGGTCGCGACGAGCGTGTCGATCTTCGCGCGGTCCTCGTCGCGCCACCGCCAGGCCGCGCGGGCGGGCGCGAGCCGGGCATCGAGGGCGGCGAGTTCGCGTTCCTGGGCGGCGAGCGTCGCCTGCTGCTCACGCGTTGGCGCCGGCATCATCGGCACGGCGTTGGCGACGCGGCCGTCCTCGCCGTGCTCGGGCACGTTGTTGAAGAACGCGAAGAGGCGGTAGTAATCGCGCTGCGTGACGGGGTCGAACTTGTGGTCGTGGCAGCGTGCGCACTCCATCGTCAGCCCGAGCCACGCGGTGCTGACGGTGCGCACGCGATCGGCGACGTATTCGACGCGGTATTCCTCGTCGATGATGCCGCCTTCGCTGTTGATGACGTGGTTGCGGTTGAAGCCGGTCGCGAGCCGCTGGTCGAGTGTCGGCCGGGGCAGGAGGTCGCCGGCGAGCTGCTCGGTGATGAAACGGTCGTAGGGCAGGTTGGCGTTGAACGCCTCGATCACCCAGTCGCGCCAGCGCCACATGCTGCGGCTCGAGTCGTTGTTGAAGCCGTGCGTGTCGGCGTAGCGCGCGGCATCGAGCCATTCGAGCGCCTGCCGCTCGCCGTAGTGCGCGGAGGCGAGCAGGCGATCCACCGCCTCCGCATAGGCGGCCTCGCCGCGGGCGTGCGCGTCCGCCGCGAAGCGATCGAGTTCCGCGGGCGTGGGCGGAAGGCCGGTGAGATCGAAGCTGGCGCGGCGCAGCCAGGTGCCGGGCGGCGCGGCCGGCGAGGGCGTGAGGCCGTCGCGTTCGAGGCGCGCGAGGATGAAGCGGTCGAGGCTGCTTCGCGGCCAGGCCGTGTGTTGCACGACCGGCAGGGCGGCGCGGCGCGGCGGGAGGAAGGCCCAGTGCGGCTGGTAGGCCGCGCCCTCGGCGATCCAGCGCTGGAGCAGGGCGACCTGGTCGGGCGTCACGCGCTTGTGGCTCTCGGGCGGCGGCATCACCTCGTCCGCATCTTGGGACCGGATACGGCGGAGGATTTCGCTGCCGGCGGGATTTCCCGGCGCGATCGCGGCGTAACCGTCGCGATCACGCGTGGCGCTCTCGCGCTCGTCGAGGCGGAGCTTCGCCTCGCGTTTGTGCGGATCCTGGCCGTGGCACTGGAAGCAGTTTTCCGAGAGGATGGGGCGGATGTCGCGGTTGAACTCGAGGCGCGGTTCGGCGGCGGTGGCGGTGGCGACGCTGGCGAGGGCGAGACCGGCGCACGAGAGCAGGGCCACGAGGCGGCGCTTCACGTGAGAATGTCCTCCGCCGTCCGCCTGCTTCACGGGAGGAGCGGGACGAACGCTCGGGCGGACGCGGACAACTCGGGGAAAGTCGCTCATGGGGTGGAGCACGAAGCGCGGAGGCTGGAGGCCGTCGCGGAGGCGTGCGAGTGGAAACCCGCGGCGGAGAAGGGCGATCCGTGAGGGCGAAGCGCCGCGTCTCCCTCGGACGATTCGGATGGGGCGATCGCGGATCCACGCCGGGTTTCGGACGCACCGAATTCCCGGCGGTTGCGTCAGGGCGGCGGACGCGTTGCGTCACGTGTCCTCGTTTACCCCATGTGCCCCTCACCCCGGCTGCGGCTCGGCCTTTTCTTCGCAGTGGCGTGCTCCGCCGGCGCCGCGACGCCGCCGCCGGCGCGCGCGGGGATCTCCGTGCGGCCGGGGACGGCGTCGCGGGGGTTGCGGACCCGACTGCAGCCGGCGGCCCTGGTGCGGAAGCAGCCGGCGACGGCGTGGTGCCTGGTGGGGCCGGGTGCCGGCTATCTCGTCTACCCGATGATGGGCGAAGCGGTGGAGTTGGATCTCGCAGGCGAGACCGGCGGATCTGCGCTGACGTGGCTGAACGGCCAGGGCAACGGGCCCGTAGAGCCGACCCACGCTGTTCGGGCCGGCGGCGTCGTATCGCTCACGCCGCCACCCGACAGTCCGAGGCGTCCGTGGGCAGCCTGGCTCACGCGCCGCTGACAATTCCATTCACACCATGAAACCCCTCGTCCCCCTGCTGTTGCTCACTGCCCTCGCCATGCCTGCCGCCGATTCACCCAACGCCCCCGCCGCCAAGCTGTCCTCGAAGGTTTACGACTGGCAGAAACTCGTGCCGACGCCCACGGCCAACGGCGTGCGCCGGGACGTGTTCGACGGTCCGACCACGACGCTCGACAAGATGCATTGCCACATCACGACGCTGAATCCGGGCAAGGATTCCGGCGAGCCGCGCAAGCACCTGCAGGAAGAAGTGCTGATCGTGAAGGAAGGCCTCGTCGAAGCGCACATCGACGGGAAGACGCAGACCGCCGGGCCGGGCTCGGTTTTCTTTTTCGCGGCCAACGCCGTCACGCGTCTGCGCAACGCTGGCGATACGCCCTGCACCTACATCGTCATTTACTACTACACGCCGCTTACGCCGAAGAACTGAACCTCTCCCTTTCTCGCACACCTACTCTTTCTCTTTTTCTCTCTACGATGAAACGTCTTCCTCTTTCCTTTCTGGCCGTGATGGCGTCCGCGGCCGTGGCGGGCGCGGCCGACCGGAGCGTCAAGCTTACCACGCTCGAGGATCGCGTGCGCGTCGAAGTCGGCGGCGCACTCTTCACCGAGTATTTTTTCAAGGGCGCCTCGCGGCCGTATTGCTACCCGGTGCTCGCGGCCGACGGCACGTCGCTGGTGCGCGATTTCCCGATGAAGGTGACGCCCGGCGAGGACACGGACCACAAGCACCACCGCGCGCTGATGTTTGCGCACAGCAACGCGAACGAGATCGACTTCTGGAACGAGGGGACCTCCGGCACGAAATTTCCGAAGGGCAGCACGGTGCACGACGGCTTCCTTGAGACGAAGAGCGGCGAGGTCGGCGTGCTGCGCGTGCGCAACCGCTGGGTCGCGCCGGACGGCACGTTGATCGCGACCGACGAGACGACGATGCGTTTCCGCGGGACGGGCGAGGCGCGGTTGCTCGACTACGAGGTGACGATCAAGGCGCGGCCCGACCGGCCGCTGGTGATGGGCGACAACAAGGACGGCACGATGGCGATCCGCATCGCGCAGTGGATGAACGCGCCGCGCAAGGTGAAGGGCGTCGAGGTGCCCGGCAAGGGGACGATCGTGACGGCGAAGGGGGATCGCGACAGCGCGGCGTGGGGCACGCGCGCCGACTGGTGCGATTATCACGCGCCGCATCAGGGGAAGACCTACGGCATCGCGATCTTCGATCATCCGCAGAACCTGCGGCACCCGACGTGGTGGATGGCGCGCGAATACGGTTTGTTCGCCGCGAATCCGTTTGGGCAGAAGGATTTTGAAGTGGCGGCCAGGCACCCGGCGGGGAAGGGCGATTACACGATCCCGGCGGGCGGCACGCTCACGCTGCGCTACCGTTTCTATTTCCACCTGGGTGACGAGAAGGTGGCGAAGGTGGCCGAGCGCTATGCGGAATATGCGGCGGGGAAGTAAGGAAAGCGGGGATTAACTCAGAAGCCAGCAAGCCATGAAGCTGCGGTCCCGTCGTGCCTTTCTCAGCACCATCGCGGCGGCCGGACTCGGCGCGGCGTTCTCCGCGCGCTCGCGAGCGCAGGTCGCCGGGGCGAATGGCGACATCCGGCTCGCCATCGTCGGGCTGAACGGGCGCGGGAAGGAACTCGCGGTGGCGTTTCCGGCGATTCCCGGCGTGCGGGTGGTCGCGCTCTGCGATTGCGACACGGCGGTGCTCGAGCGCGAGATGGCGGCGGCGCGCGGCCGCGGCCAGTCGCCGGAGCGGTTCGTGGATTATCGCGAGCTCCTGCCGCGCCCGGACATCGATGCGATCGCGATCTGCACACCGAATCACCAGCACGCGATGCAGAGCATCTGGGCGATGCAGGCCGGCAAGGACGTGCTCCACGAGAAGCCCGTGACGCACAACCTCTGGGAGGGCGCGCAACTGCTCGCGGCGGCGAAACGGCACCGCCGTATCGTCCAGGTCAACACGCAGAACCGATCGAGCGTCGCCATCGCGGAGGCGCTGGCGTGGCTGCAGGCGGGGCACCTCGGCAAGGTCACCGCCGTGCGCGGCATCGTCTACAAACGCCGCCTCAGCATCGGCAAGGTGGCGTCGCCGGTCGCGCCGCCGGCGACGGTGAACTACGATCTGTTCCAGGGCCCGGCGCCGCTCGCGCCGCTGCGGCGGACGAATTTCCACTATGACTGGCACTGGCAGTGGGAGACCGGCAACGGCGAGATGGTGGCGCAGGGCAACCACCAGCTCGACGTCGGTCGCCGCCTGCTCGGCAATCCGGATCATCCGACGGGCGTGTTCACGATCGGCGGGCGCTTCGGCTACGCGGACGATGGCGAGACGCCGAATACTTTTCTCATCCATTACGACTACGGCGCGGGCCGGGTGCCGTTCATCTTCGAGGTGCGCGGCCTGCCCGCGAAGCCCGACGCGCTGAGCGGCAACGCCGCCGGCAAGGGCGGCCTCGGGTCCGCGGCGCTGCTGGCGGCGAGCATGGACAAATTTCTCGGCCTGAACGTCGGCAACGTCGCGCATTGTGAAGGCGGATACCTCGCGATCCACGCCTCGAACTACTCGCTGGCGCAGGCGTTCGACCGCGCCGGCCGGCTGCTGCAGGAGTTCAAGGGCGCCGGCAATCACCACGCCAACTTCATCGACGCGATGCGCAGCCGGCGGGAGACCGATCTCAACTGTCCGCTGCTCGAGGGGATTCGTTCGAGCGCCCTCGTGCACCTGGCCAATCTCTCCTATCGCACCGGCCGCGGGCGGCGGCCGGGTGAAATCCGCGAACAACTGACGGGACGCGGCGCGCTGCTGGCGGAGCCGTTCGAGCGCTGCACGGCGCACCTCGCCGCCAACGACGTCGATCTGGCGAAGACGCCGGCGACGCTCGGCGCGCCGCTGGCATTCGATGCGCGGACGGAGACATTTACCGGCGAGAACAGCGCGGCGGCGAACCGGCTGCGCGGGCGGGAGTATCGCGCGCCGTGGATCGTGCCGCAACTGGCGTAAGGACGCGGTGTGCGTTCGGGCCGTATGAGGGTGGAGCGTGGGGGGCGATTCGCGCTTCCAAACCTCAAGCCTCGAACCTCAAACCAGCGGCTTGGGGTCAAGTTTGCCCGCCTCAGGCGGCGCCGAAGGCGACCAGGGCCGCTCCACCTCAGAGGGCGTCCAAAAGGCCTGCGGTAGGAGCGCGCTTGCGCGCGATGGGGTGCGGCGGCACCAAGCGAACAGGCCAGCGAAATCGCCCGCAAGCGGGCTCCTACCTTCCGATCCGGGGCCCCTTTTAGGCGCCCTCGCAGAGCAGATTCTCGTTCACAGCGGCTCCAGCCACACGTTGCGGAACTCGATCGGGAAGCCTTCCATCTGCAGCGCGATCGCGCCGGTGCGCGCGGGGAGCCGGTCGACGCGGTTTTGCTTCACGCCGTTGATGACGACTTCGATGACGTCGGCGCGGCAGGTGATCGCGTAGGTGTTCCATTCGCCCAGCGGCTTCTCGGAGGGCGCGGCGAGGCGCGGGGCGCGCTTGCGTTCGGCGAGCACGGGCGCGTCGGGGATGTCGAGGCCCATGCCGACGATCTGGCCGGCGTTCTGGTTCTTGAGCTGGGCCTCGAACGAGAGGGGCCAGATGGCATCCGGACCGTGGATATGCACGAGCACGCCGCTGTTGCTGTTTACGACGGCGTCCTTCGGCCACCGCCACTCGACGTGCAGCCGGTAGTTCGAAAACATGTGCTGCGTCTTGAGGTAGCCTTTCGCCGTCGAGTGGAAGCGCAGCCGGCCGTCCTGCGCACTCCAGACGGTCTGCGGGTCGACGCGAGCGGCGGGATCGAGGAAGAGGGTCCAGCCGGCGAGGTCGCGGCCGTTCCACAGCGTGGTGCGCGCGGTCACGGTGCCCGCCGGCTCCGCGCCGGCGGCCGCGGCCGGGAGCGCGAGGAGCGCGGCGAGGGCGAGCAGGAGGGATTTTGCGGCGGAGTTCATTTGGCGGCCGGGGTGCGCGCGAGCGCGGCGTCGAGCTCGGCTTCGGTGGGGAAACGATCGAAGGTGCGGGTGCTCTTCTTGCCGAGGAGGTGCTGGTCGGCGAAATCGAGCAGCGCCGTCCAGTCCTCGGCGGTGAAGGCGTGGCCGTGCTGGCCGTAGTTCACGCCGAGCCGATCCTTCGCGCCGAAGAGCGCATAGGCTGGCTGCGCGCCGAGCAGCGACTGGCGGATCGCCTCGGGGTAGGAGATGACGTCGGCGTCGCCTTCGAGGGCGAGGAAGGCGCGCGGCGCGCAGGCGGCGAGGAACCAGTGCTGGTCGAACGGGAGCTTCTCACGGTGGCCGCGGAACGGGTGGAGCTGCGGCGAGAACCAGTTGGGGTATTTCGTCACCATGAGATCGAGCGTCTCGCTGCGCCGCGGGCCGGCGTGGCGGAACGTGCCGATGCCGCCGCCGCCCGTCACCACCGGCGCGCCCAGCGCGATCCGTTCGTCGAAGGCGGCGGCGACCATGGCGGATTTGCCGGTGCGCGAGGTGCCGGTGACGATGAGTTTCGTCCGGTCGATCGCGGAATCGGTCTCGAGGTAGTCGATGATGCGCGAGACGCCCCAGGCCCAGCTCCGCAGCAGGCCCCAGTCGTAGCCGGGATACGCGGGGAAGAAGCGCGTGGTGCGGAACGACCAGCTCCCGTCGGCCTCGCGCAGCGTGGTGTCTTCGCCGCAGTCGTTGTTGTTGAAAACCACATACGCGTAACCGCGGGCGAGGGCGGCGTTGGTCGCGGCGATGCGCTCGGGATCGGGCGGCCCGCCGAAACCACCGCGGCCGCCGGGCGCCTTGGGCGCGAGCTTGGGGTCGCCGCCGATGGCGGCGTTCGGCGTGGTCGCGGAAGCAGCGGCGGAGGTCGCGGTGGCGTCGGGAGCGCCGCCGACCACGAGAAGGACGTTGACGCCGCGGCCCTGCGTGGGGCCGTTGGGCAGGCGCGGCAGCGGCGTGGCGCCGGGCGGTGTGCCGGCCGGCGCGATCACCGCCGGAAACGGTCCGCCCGTCGCCGGCGTGTAGATCCCGATATCGAGGCCGAGCTTCGCGCCGGGGCCGAAGGTGAGGTGAACCAGGCGGTAGCGGACCTTGCCGTCGGCGAGGAGCTGCGACTTTACCTCGCGGCCCGTGACGTTGCCGGGCGCGGGCGGGGCCTGGCCCACGGCGTAGTATTCAAGGGTGCGCAGGATCTCGGCGCGGCGCTTCGGCCATTGCGCGGCGGTGGTGACCTTCGTGCCGTCGTTCAGCGTGAGGACGTCGGGCAGCGCGGGGCGTGCAGGAAGTTCGGATACGCCAGGGAGCCGGCCCATCGGCGTGGCGATGGGCGGGACGGGGATTTCTTTCGGCGCGGCGGCGTCAGCGGCGACGGCCGCCGGTGTGAAAAAGCAAAGGAACGCGGAAACGAGGGCGAAGAGCAGGCGCGGCGGGTGCATGGGGTAGCGGGGAAGAGGTCTCCAAACCGGATTCACCACGGATTGCACGGATGGCACGGATAAAAATCACCGACTGCGAGCAACGGAGGATTCATCCGTGAGATCCGTGTTATCGGTGGTCAAAAATCAGGCGGTCGATCAATGGACGGGTTATTTCTCCGGTGCGGAAACCGAGTTGGCGCTGCGGGCCTTTTTCGCCGGTTCGATGGTGACGTTGCGGAACGAGATCGAGCCGGCGTGGGAGAGGACTTCCGTGCTCTCGACGCCGCGGAAGGTGCAATCCGCGAAACGAACGCCGTCGATTACCGCGCCCTCGAAGCCGGCGATCCACATCACGCGCGGGCTGGCCTGGCTCGTGACGTTTTCCAGGACGACGTTGCGCACGACCGGCGGGTGCGGTCCGCGGGCGCCTTCCTCGTAGACGAAGTCGATCGTGAGCACCGCCTCGGCGACGCGGCCGATCTGCACGTGGCGCATGAAGATGTTCTCGATCACGCCGCCGCGCTGGGCGTTGGACTTGAAGCGCAGGGCGCGGTCGAGGTTGGGGCTGTCCATGCGGCAGTGCTCGATGAAGACGTTGCGGCAGTTCCCGGAGATCTCGCTGCCGATGACGACGCCCCCGTGGCCATCCTTCATCGTGCAGCCGCGCACGATGATGTTCTCGGAGGCGGTGGCGACGCGGCGGCCGTCGTTGTTGCGGCCCGACTTGATCGCGATGCAGTCGTCGCCGGTGTCGAAGACGCAGTTCTCGATCAGGACGTCGCGCGACGACTCGGGATCGCAGCCGTCGTTGTTCGGACCGTGCGAGGAGATCTTCACGCCGCGCACCGTCACGTTGCTCGAGAGCACCGGGTGGATTTCCCACATCGGCGAGCGCACGATCGTGACATCGGCGATCAGGATGTTCTGGCAGCGGTAGGGCTGGATGAAGTTGGGCCGGAGAAAGCCGCCGTCGCCGAAGACGCGCTGCGCCACCGGCACACCCTGCGCGCCCAGCGCGATCAGGCGGTCGCGCGCGGCCTTCTGTTTCACGGGACCTTTCTTCTTGTCGTTCCACGACCACCAGTTGTCCCAGTCGGCGCCGCCGTCGAGCGTGCCCTCGCCGGTGATGGCGATGTTGGTCTGCTCGAAGGCGTAGATGAGCGGCGAGTAGTTGAGGCACTCGACGCCTTCCCAGCGCGTGAAGACGTTCGGATACCTGGCGGGATCGGTGAGGAAACGCAGCGTGGCGCCGGCGGAGACGTGGAGGTTGACGTTGCTCTTCAGGTGGATCGCCCCGGTGTGAAACTCTCCGGCCGGCACGACGACGCGGCCGCCGCCCGCCGCGTGCGCCGCGGCGATTGCGCGGGCGATGGCGTCGGTGCAGTCGGCGCCGCCGGCCGTGGCGCCGTGTGCGGTGATCGGAAAGTCGCGCGCAGGAAACTGCGGCGCCCGGATCCGGGCGAGGATGGCTGGGACGGCATCCCAGCCGGTGCCGGCGGGGGCGGAGACCGCGGCGGGCGACTGACCGAAGGCGAGAGCAACGAAGCCGGCGAGGAGAACCAGGGAGATGAACGGGGATTTCACGGGAGGGGGCGCCGGGTGCGGCGCGTCCGGGTGTCGAGCGCCCGCCAATCAGCGCCGCGCCCTTGGGCGAGTCAAGAGCGACACGTGTCCGCGGACGCCACCGGGCGGGCCGGAATCCTCCGTCCGGTGCGCCTCAATACCCGGAATCCGCGAGCTGCTTCCGGAGCTCCGCGAGAGCCGGGCCGATCTGGTTGGGCAGATCCGTCCAGATCGGCTCGAGTGCGAGCCGGTCGTTGTAGCCGGTCTTGCGCAGCGCGCGCAGATAGGGGCGGAGATTCTCGCCGTTCACGCCGGGGGCGGCGCGGTCCTTGTTCTCGGCGACGTGCGCATGACGGATGAGCGCGCCGACCTTCACGATGTCGTCAGGCGACTCGCCGTTGCGCAGCATGTGAAAGATATCGACGAGCAGCTTCACCGCGGGCTGGTTGGCGCGGCGGACGGCCTCGGCGCCTTCGAGCACGGTGTTGACGAGGTTGCATTCGCCGCGGTTGAGCGGCTCGACGACGATGGTCACGCCGTTTTCCTCCGCGAGCGGGCCGAACTGTTTCAACAGATCGACGTATTGTTCGAAGGCCTTCGAGAGCGGAAAGCCCGCCGGCACCATGCGCGCCCCGGCGCTGCCGAAGACGATGAGCGTCATGCCGAGTTCCTTGCAGCGGCGGAAGACGGTGTGCGCGTAGCGGTCGAGTCGCGCGTAGTCGATGTCGGGGCCGCTGCATTTGAGCGCGGCGGGCAGCAGCACGTTGGCCGCGGGCATCGGATAGCCGCACGCCTTCAGGGCGGCGGCGTTCGGCGCGAAATCGGCGTCGGGCGCCTCCGGCATCATGAAGTTCACGACGTGGCCCTCGATGAAATCGCAGTCGGGTCGCGAGGGCAGGGAGGCGAGCGTGGCGGGGTCGGTGCAGAAGCCGATTTTCATGCGAAGGACGAGTGAACCGCGGATCGTGCGGATGTCGCGGCTAAAATCCCGGACGACTTGGGCCGCGGCCGAACGGCGCGAGCGTGAGACCGCGCTCTTGCCATCGCATTGCACGGGTGGCGTGATGCGCGGCCTGCGTTGTGCTCCTCTGGGTATTGCCGCCCTCGTGACCATCCCTCCTTTTCCTGCGAACCACTCGTCGCCGCCGGATCCAGTCCGCGCCGGGGCCTTTCCGCTGACGCGCTGGTCGCTCGTCGTGCGCGCCGCGGGGCCGGACGATGTGGTGGCGGTGCGGGCGCTCGGCGAACTGCTCCAATCCTACTGGCAGCCGCTCTATGTGTTTGCGCGCCGCTCCGGGCTCGCCGCGGCGGATGCGGACGATGCGGTCCAGGCGTTTTGCGAGATGCTGGTGCGGCGGGAGACGCTGCAGGCCGCCGATCCCGCGCGCGGGCGGCTGCGGTCGTTCCTGCTGACGGCGTTTCGGAATCATCTGCGCAACGCGCACCGCGACCGCCAGCGCGAGCGGCGCGGCGGCGGAGCGGAGGTGGTGCAGCTGGACGCCGACAAGACGGCGCTCGAGGGCGCGCTCGGCGACGGGCTTTCGCCGGACGCGGCGTTCGAGCGGCGCTGGGTGCTGACGCTGCTGGAGCGCGTGCTGGCGCGGCTGCGCGCCGAGTATGAGGAGCGGCGGCGCGGGGCGGTGTTTGCCAAACTGGAGCCGTTGCTTGCGTGGGGCGGGGGAGAGGTGAGCCACGCGGAGCTCGCGGCCTCGCTGGGCCTGACCGAGGCGGCGGTGCAGCAGGCCGTGAAGCGGATGCGCGCGCGTTACCGCCTGCTGCTCGAAGAAGAGATCGGCCAGACGGTGGACGGGGCGGGGGCGATCGCCGAGGAGCGGGACTACTTGATCCGCGTTTTGTCCAAATGATGCACGGCCGCCGTCATTTTCGTTTCGGCGCGGGGTAGCAGGGAATATGAGCTCCGTCCGTTTCCCGCCGCGATGATCGACTGTGTCAGGTGCGAGTTGGTTTATGACCCCGCCAAAACGCCGGGTGGGCACTGCCCGCGCTGTCTCCTGTCGGTCGGGCCGCCGACAGAGGACGGGGGCGGCGCCGCGGCGCAGAACTGGGAGCCGCCGGCGATCGCGGACATCCAGGCGCTGCTGCCGGACTACGAGATCCTCGGGCTGATCGGGCGCGGGGGCATGGGCGCGGTCTACAAGGCCCGGCAGCGCTCGCTCGACCGTCTGGTGGCGATCAAGATTCTGCCCCCGCTGATGGACGCGCTGGGCGTCGGCTACGTCGAGCGTTTCACGAACGAGGCGCGGCTGCTCGCGACGCTCAACCACCCGGGCATCGTGCACGTCTACGACTTCGGCGAGCTCCCGGGGCAGTTGCTGCATTTCGTGATGGAGTATGTCGACGGCACGGATGTGGCGCGGCTCGTGGCATCGCAGGGGCGGCTCTCGCCCGAGCATGCCGCGAGCATCACCGCGGAGGTGTGCGCCGCGCTGCACTGCGCGCACCAGGCGGGCGTCGTGCATCGCGATGTGAAGCCGGCCAACATCCTCGTCGCGCGCGACGGCCGGATCAAAGTCGCGGACTTCGGCCTTGCGAAAAAGTCCGACGGCCAGGCGCGCGACCACACGACCATGGGCCTCGTGATGGGCACGGCCGACTACGCCGCGCCGGAGTCGCTCACCGCCGGCATGATCGTCGATCACCGCGCCGACCTCTACGCGGTGGGCGTGATGCTCTACAACATGCTCACGGGCGAGATTCCCCGCGGCGTGTTTCCGCCCGTGGTCGAGAAGGCGCCGGAAGCCAGTCCGCGTTTCGACGAGATCATCACCAAGGCGCTGCAGCGGGAGCCCGACCGCCGCTACCAGTCGGCCGAGCTGATGAAGTCCGACGTCGAACGCACCGGCGCCGTCCCGATGCCGAGAAAGTCCGGGCTGAAACGCCCGACGCGCTCGCTGCTCCTCGCGGCGGCCGCGGCGGCGGGCGTGGCGGTGCTGCTCGCTTTCTGGCGACCGTGGCGCCCGGCGCCGTCGCTGTCGCCCGCGACCGTCGACTCCCCGTCAGCCGAGACCGCCGCCGTGACCGCGCCCGAAAACGATCGCGCGGTCTGCGAGTGGGTCTTCGCGAAGGGCGGCAAGGTTTCGCTGGTCGGCGAGAACGTCCGGCGGGTGTCCGTGGCCGAGCTGCCCAAGGGAAACTTCCGCATTGGCACGATCGTTTTCGACAGCGTGACACCGCCGGCCGGACCGATCACGGACGCGGAGCTGGCGCGCTATCTTCCGCAGGTTCCGCGTCTGAGGTATTTCATCATCACGCAATCGCCCCGCGTGGCCGCTGGCATCACCGACGCCGGCGCCCGCCTCGTCTCCGGTTTCACCCAATTGGAATACGTCGGGCTCGACGGCGTGCGGTTGAGCGAGGCGACCGTGCGGCAGCTCGCCGCGATGCCCAACCTGAAATCACTCTTCCTGAGCCACAGTCCGATTCGCGGCGACAGCTTGCGACCTGCGGCGGCGCGGCTGGTCGGCTTGAGCCTGGCGTTTTGTGACATCGACGCGGCGGCCTGGAAGGTCATCGCGGCGATGCCACACCTCGATCTCCTGCGCGTGCCTGGCACCCCGATCGACGAGCCCATGATCGAGGCGCTGATTGCGACGAAGACGCTCCGGCGGCTCGGCTGGGTCGCCGACGCGTCCAACGCGGATGCGCTCGCCCGCATCAAGGCGGGTAATCCGAAGCTGGTCGTGCGGGTGCTGCCGAAGTGGGACGCCACCGAGCCGCCGCCGCTGCGCGCGGCGCCGTAGTTTGGGTCGGCGGCAGCCCCGAACGCGGGGACGCGACCCATCCCGCCGCGCCGCGCGCGCGCGTTCGAGGCGTGAGTTGGATTATGCGCTTCGCCCCACGCTCCGCCGGATATTTTCGCAAACGCCCGTCAGTTTCTCTCCGGGACAGGGAAGTAGCCCATGAACTCTCCGCTTCCTCATGTCGCTGAATCTTTGCCTCTGCGTTTCCGCTCGTGTCCGCGTTCGAGCCTGCGTCGCCCTCTCGGTGATCGTCCTGGCGCTGGCCTTTGCGCCGGTCCCGACGTCCGCCCAGATCACCACGCAGACCGTGGACGTCGGCAGCAACGGCGACGTCGGCCAATACGCGACGATGGCCATCGTCGCCGGCAATCCGGCCGTCGCCTACTACAACGCCACCGACCGCAACCTCCTCTTCGCGCGCAACAGCGCCGCCAACGGCAACGGCACGTGGGCCAAGAGCAACATCGCCACCACCGGCGATGTCGGTCAGGGCGCCTCGCTCGCCGTCGTCGGCGGCAATCCCGCCGTCGCCTACTGCGATGTCACGAACGGCGCGCTGATATTCTCCCGTAACAGCGCCGACGACGGTTCCGGGACGTGGTCGGCCCTCACCATCGATGCCGCCACCGGTAGCATCACGGACATCTCGCTTGTGGTCCTCAGCAACGGCCTGCCGGCGATCGCCTACTACGACAGTCTCAACGGCGACCTGAAGTTCGCCACCAACGCATCGGCCGATGGCTCCGGCACGTGGAGCATCACGACGGTTGCGAGCACCGGCGATCAGGGCAGGGGCGCCGCGATGGCGGTCCTCCCCAACGGCCGCCCGGCGATCGCGTTCTTCGATTTTACCAACCTCCTCCTGCGCTTTGCGGTCAACAGTGAGGTGGATGGCGCGGGCACCTGGACGACGACGACGGCGCTCGCTCTCGGCGTCACCACGAATGTCGTGAGCGAGTGCAAGCTCGTCGTGATCGGCGGCACCCCGGCGATCAGTTGCACCTCCCGCCTGAACCAAACCAACGGTGACAGGCTTTCGTATGTGCGAAATACCGCGGCCGACGGGTCCGGGACGTGGACACATACCGGAGCGCAGCCGGCGTTCTTCGGCCCGCACCATTCGCTCATCGATCTCGGCGGCGTCCCGCTGCTCGCCACCTCGGGGTTTATTTACCGCGGCGCCGATGCCGACGTGAGCCTCTGGTCTGCGCCTTTCGGCGCCAGCGCCAATGATTCAAGTGTGCTCGGCATCGTGAACGGCAAACCCGTCCGCTTCTATCGCTATGGGGGCGACCTCTGGTTCGCCACGTCCCTCAACGCCGATGCCTCTCCTAACGGTTGGTCGTATACGAAGATCGATGACGGTTCGCTCGCGTCGGGCGCGACCGGGGAGTATACCTCCGTCGCGGTCGTCGCCGGCACGCCCGCCATCAGCTACTACGAAACGGACAGCCACAGCCTGAAGTTTGCGCGCAACAGTGCCGCCGACGGCTCGGGTGCATGGACGCTCAGCACCGTGGCCTCCGCGGACTCGCTTCCCGGGTGGTATGGTTCGCTCGTGGTCCTCGACGGCAACCCCGCCATCGTCTACCACGACGCCTCGAGCCTCGATTTGATCTTCACGCGCAACAGCGCGGCGGATGGCTCCGGCACGTGGACGACCTCCACCGTGGAGAGTGTGACCAGCGTCGGCGATTTTTTGTCGGTCGCTCTCGTCGGTGGCAACCCCGCCATCGCCTACCACGATTCAGGAAACGACGACCTGAAGTTTGCCCGCAACAGCGCCGCCGACGGTTCCGGCACGTGGGCGATTCAGACCGTCGACAGCGTTGGCAACCAGGGCAACCACACCTCCCTCGCCGTGGTCGGCGGCACGCCCGCCATCAGCTACCGCGGCCGGACCGACTCCAGCCTCAAGTTCGCCCGCAACAGCGCCGCCGATGGCACGGGCACGTGGACGATTGTCACGGTCGATGACACCGGGGACGTCGGCCAATACACCTCGCTGGTCGTCGCGGGCGGCAAACCTGCCATCAGCTACTACGACGTCACGAACACCGCCCTGAAGTTCGCGCGCAACAGCGCCGCCAACGGCTCCGGCACGTGGACGATCACCACGGTCGACGACACCGCCGCGGTCGGCGAATACGCGCGCATGGCCCTGATCAACGGCCGTCCCGCGATCTCCTATTACGACGCCACGAGCGATGACCTGAAGCTCGCGCTGAACTCGGCCGCCGATGGCTCCGGCACCTGGACGATTTCGACGGTCGATGCCGGCGGCAATGTCGGCCGGCACGTGTCGCTCGCGGCGTTCGGGACGGACCTGGGCATCGCCTACCAGGACGTCACCAACACCGATTTGAAATTTGCCCTCGTGCACCCGGCTGTGCCTGAGATTTCGGTTGAGCAGCCCGCGCTCGCCGTGCTCGCCAGCGGCGCCACGAAGGACCTCGGCTCGATCGCCCTCGGCGCCAGCGGCACCGCCGTCACCTTCACGATCCGGAACAGCGGCGACGCCGATCTCACCGGCCTCGCGCTCACGAAGGACGGCGCGCATCCCGCGGACTTCGCGGTCTCCGCGTTGAGCGCGACGACCGTCGCACCCGGCGGCACCGCGACGTTCACGGTCACGTTCACGCCAGGCGCGGCCGAATTCCGCACCGCCGTCCTTCATCTCGCCAGCAACGACGCCGAAGAGAATCCCTACGACCTGCGCCTCACCGCCCGCGGCACGTCCTCGGCGCTGTTCGCCGTCGCCCAGGAAGCCTGGGCCAAGCCGGGCTCCGTCGGCACGACGCAGGCCGGCGATCAGTTCGGTTTCGCGGTCGCTGTCTCGGGCAACACCGTCGTCGTCGGCGCGCCGTTCGAGGACAGCAGCACGACCGGCGTGAATTCCACGCCCAACGAAAGCGCCGCCGACGCCGGCGCCGCCTATGTCTTCGTGCGCAACGGCACGACCTGGACGCAGCAGGCCTACCTCAAGGCCAGCAACGCGGGCGCGGGCGATTTCTTCGGCTACTCCGTCGCCATTTCCGGCGACACCCTCGTGGTCGGCGCCTATACCGAGGACGGCAGCGCGACCTCCGTGAACGGCACGCAGGACAACGGCCGCTCCGATGCGGGCGCCGCGTATGTCTTCGTGCGCAGCGGCACGACCTGGACGCAACAGGCCTACCTCAAGGCGTCCAACGCCGGCAACTCCGACTGGTTCGGCTTCGCCGTCGCGATCTC
>CAZENI010000042.1:4546-28318 GCA_964513055.1 uncultured Opitutus sp. | reverse complement strand
GCGTGAACTACATCACCAAGCAGGCCGAGCGTCGCGCCTTCGGCTCGCTCCGCCTCCGCACCGACACGCACGGCTCGATGGGCGTGGCGCTCGATTTCAACCGGCCCATCACGGATCGCCTCGAGGCGCGCTACAACGCCAGCATGCTCAACCAGCAGAGCTACATCGACCGCATCGTCACGAAGAGCTTCGGCAACGCGCTCAGCCTGGGCTACCGGCCCTTCGCCCGCACCCGCTTCACCGTCGATGCCGACGTGACGCGCGTCGAGCGCCCGGGCTTCATCATGTCGAGCTACACCGACCAGAACTCGTCTTGGAACCGCGTCCCGGTCACCGGCCCGCTCACCGCCGCGCAGGCCACCGCCGCCGGCCTCACGCTCCGCGGCGCGACCGGCTTCAACACCTACATCGAGGGCCTCGGCGTGTTGGACCTGCGCAGCACCGCCTTCACCAACGGCGCCGGCATCCCGCTCATCAGCGCGTATCCCGCCGGCGTCACCTCCCAGGTGCCGCCCAGCGAGAGCTTCAACGCGAACCCCGCCGACATCAACGTCCGCTCCAGCACCGTCGATCTGCAGGCCGCCCTCGAACACCAGTTCCGCAGCGGCCTCTCTTTCCAGGTCGCCGCCCAGAAGGCGAAATACCGCGCCGACGGCGGCAACTACCCGTTCACCGGCGCGCTGATCGATCCCAACGTCAATCTCCCCGGCGGCCGCCCCAATCCCAACTACGGCAAGGTCTACAGCGCCTCCTATCTCGGCCGCGCCATCGACGGCACGGGCCGCGATTCCGAGACGGTCCGGGCCGTCGCCGCGTATCCCCTCAGAGGATTCGGCGGCACCACCAGCCTCAGCGCCTTCGCGCACCACCAGCAGTCCGACTCGCGCATCGTCTACTGGGATCGCAACAACGCCGATCCGCGCCTCACCACGCCGATCACCGACGCCTCGCGCCGCATCAACCTCTACCGCTACTGGGACAACCTCCCGCCGACGCTGCCCGATTTCTCGCAGCTCTACACGCTGCGCCTGGTGCCGACGGCGGACGGCTATACGACGAATCGCAACGACGCCGGCGAGATCGCCGCCTCGGGCAATTATCTCGGCGGCCGCCTGAGCTACGTCGCCGGCCTCCGCCGCGATCGCTCCGCGCTGACCACGCGCAACGGCGACACCGCCACGCGCGATCGCACCACCGGCGCGTTCGGCAACTACATCGTCGAGGACCGCGTCGCCTACAACAACACGCGCACCTTCGGCGTCGTCTACTTTCCGTGGACCCGCCTCGGCGCGTATGCCGACTACTCCGAGGGCTTCACGGTCCAGTCCAACGCCAATCCGAAGATGGACGGCACGTTTGCCGGCGCCAACATCGTGCCGTCGAAGGCCGAGTCGGCCGGCCTGCGCTTCCGCATCGCGAACACCGCCGGTTTCACGATCGTCGGCTCCGCCGGCTACTACCAGGCCCGGCAGGAAAACAGCTCGCTCGGCATCAACGTCGGCGCCGTCAACACGCTCTGGTCGAACCACCGCATGCCCGAGCGCTACATCGAGACGTTCAGCGCCTCGCCCACCGTGACCGCGGCCAACAACTCGATCCAGAGCACGCGCAGTTTTTCCGGCAAGGGCTACGAAGCGAATCTCACCATCAATGTCGCGAATACGTTTCGCCTCATCGTGAACGGCGCGCTGCCCCAGACGCGGCAGTTCGACACCGCGGCGGACTACCGCGCCTACGTGGCGGCGCACACGCCGCTCTGGGAGCAGTGGGCCCGGGACCCGGCCAATCCCACGCGCGCCAGCGATCAGAATTCACTCACGAGCATCCAGAACACGGTGAACGGATTTCAGGATGAGCGCGTGCAGAACGGCACCTACGACTACCGGGCCAACGTCACCGGCGTCTACACGCTGCGCTCCGGCCCGCTGCGCGGTCTCCGCCTCGGCTCCGGCGCGCAGTTCTACGGCCCGCGCGTGATCGGCAACGCGATCGATCGCCCCTACGACTACATCTACGCGCGGGCCTATCAGCTCGTCTCCGGCTCGCTGGGCTACTCGTGGAAACTCCAGCGCGCCCGGCTCGATCTGCAGCTCAACGTCGAGAACCTCCTCAACTACGATACGCCGATGTTCAACGGCATGTTCGCGTTGAACAACCGGCTCGTCCCCTACGGCTTCCGCCGCATGACCCCGCGCGAGGCGCGCGTGACGAGCACGCTGCGGTTTTAGGCGAGAGACCCATGCCGCCACGGGGCATGCCGGTCAGATTGCGTCGCGGCGTCGGATCGCTACCACGCAATCGGCGTGGCGCCGTGCTGCGTGAGCAACGAATTGGCCTCCGCGAACGCGTTCGGCGGATCGAGGAACTCGTCGACCGAGGGATGGCGTTTCTCGGTCACGAACACCTGCTGTCCAAAGCGGGGACTGGCCAGCACGCCGGACTCGGTGAGCAGGTTCCGGGCGAAGCTTCCCCACGCCAGGAAAACCACGTGACCCTGGTTGCGGGCGGCCAGCGCCAGGATGATCCGGTTGATCACGGGACGCCACAAGGGGAGGTGACCGAATTTCTGCTCATCCGATCCCCCGCGCTTGTAGCCACTGATGGTGAGCGCGGCGTTCAAGCAGAGGACGCCTTGATTTTCCCAATGATCGAAGAGCTTCGTGGGCGGCTCGAGCGTGAGGGTGTTCGCGGTCAAATCCGCGACCAATCGGTTCCAACCGGTGCCGGGCTTGAGGTAGGCGTCGTTGCCGGTCCGGAAGTGCGCGGCGATCTGGGCGAGCGGCCTCAGGCTGGGCGCGACCTCGGCGGCAGGGTCGGTCCATGAGTTCAAATCGCCCTGGTCGAAGGAGCGTCCGGTCGCGCGTGCGATCGCAGGATAGGGATCCTGGCCGATGATGACCGCCTTCACTTTGTCCGGCGTGAGGACACTGAGGGCGCGAAAGACGTGCGCTCCCGGCGGCGAGCCGTTCACGGGGTGGTTCTTTCGTCCGGGGAAGATCGGCTTGTCCTCCTCCAAGGTCAGCTCGGCCTTCACTCCGGCGAAATCGGGTTCGGTGTCAGCGAGGAGGTTCTGCCAGGCGGCGGGCACGTCCTTGCGCCAGTCGGTGAGGAAGGCGCGCAGCGCTTCGCGGAGATTCTGGGAGGGCATGGGTGGGATCGGTGGCGAACTACATCTGGTGGGGCGTGCCGCGCTTTCCCTGCGCCCGGGCATAGGCGCGGAAGCGTTTCACCTGATCCAGGACTTCGGCGTTGGTCAACGCGTTCGCGATCACCGCGCCGTCGCGCGACGGTCGGTGGCCGGGGTGGGTGACGGCGGTCATCGCCTCCAGCCGTTGCGCTCCGGCATTCACGAGTGAGAAAGTCCCGTCCGTGCACAAGTAGGACGCGATCGACGTGCCGTTGTCCTTCGTGCCGTCTGGGGCGATGAAGAACGGCGTGGTTTTCACCTGCGCGATGAAGTGGGCGTAGCCGCGCTCCTGCGCATCGAAGTAGTCGAAACCAAACTGGCTCGCGGGCATGGGCCACGGCGCCTTGTAGTAGTCGCCGTCCTTCTCCGTCAGATTGCGCAGGATGTTCCCGATGCAGCACTGGCCGCCGTCGCGCTGCAGGTAGACCACATCGCGGACGTGTCCGAGCATCATCATCCCGGCGCACTGCGCGCAGGGCTCCAGCGACGTGTAGACCGTGATGTCGCTCAGGTCGGTGGCCGGCACTTTCGACGGCGGACGCGACTGCGGGTCGGCGGTGAGCCACCCGTCGTGCAGATGCGCCAGGCTGAAGATGCGGCGCACGAGCCGCGATTCGGCATGCTCGACCGTGCTGTCGAAGATCTGGTTATGGTTGAAATCGAAATCGACGATGCGGCCGCGGCCATCGACGCCGATGCACGCGATGTTGTGGCCGAGGTAGTCGCCGCCGAGGTAGCCGGGGCCGTCCGTCTGCTGCTGCTGGGTGCGCCACGGATAGGTGCCGGCGCGGCCCTTCTTGTTGCCGTTCCAGAAATCCGCCAGCAGGGCGAGCACGAGGAGGGAGTAGAGCGTGTGGCGCTCCTTGTCGGCGTCGGACACCGCGCGCGCCTTGAGTTGCACGAGTTCGCGAACGGGCGAGTCCCAGAGGGCATTGAGTGCGCCTTCGGCGGGGCGCGGCGGATAGTTTTCGTCTTCCATCGGAGAGGTGGCTCAGGGTGGGGGGGAACTGGCCTCGCGCAGGAAGGCCTGGAATTCGGGTTTGGGGCGCAAGTCATCCCACCAGGGGTGCAGGCGCAGGTGGTGGTGGGAAACTCCGCCCCAGCGATTCAGCGCAGCGCGCAGGACCGGCACGGCTTTGGCGGCGTCGCCGAGCGTGGCGTAGTAGACGCCGAGCATCACGGCCTGCTCGGCGGACGGCTGCTCGCGGTAGGCAGCCTCGTAGCCGGCGATCTCGCGCGCCGCCTCCTCGAAGCGGCCGAGGCGCGCGAGCGCGGTGGCGAGCCGGGCGCGATCGGACGGCACCTCGGTCTCATCGTGCCGGCGTTTCCGGAGCACCTCGACCGCCTCCTCCCACTGCGCGCGCTCAAGCGCCGGCTTGTGCTCCTCGCGATACGCGAGGGCGCGCCAGAAGGCGGTGGGCCCTCCCCGCAGGACGAACTCGGGGATGTAGCCGCTCGCGGTGAGCACCGCGGCTTCGTGCACGCGGCTGGGATTGCGTTCGACCAGGCCGAGGTTCATGGCGCAGGCGACCACGCGGTCCTCCGCGCGCTCCTCGGGATCGAAACGCGCGAGCGTCGCGCGGGCCGTCGCGAGATCGCCGTGGCGAAAGAGCGCGACGTCGACCTTGGTGATCAGGCCGGACTGGAACGCCTGCAGCTCGAGCGCCGCATCGAGGTGGCGCTCGAAGGCCTCGAAGTTCTCGACCTGCGAATAGAGCAGCGCGAGGTCGTAGCTCACGAGGGCGTTGGTGGGGAAACGGCGCCGCGCCTCCTCGGCCAGGGCGAGCCCTTCCTCCTGACGGCGTTGATTGAAGACCGCGTGGCTGAGAATGCGCCAGAGCCGCGGGTCGTCGGGCGCGGACTTCAGCGCGCGGCGGGCGACGAGTTCCGACTGGGCGTGGGCCTGCTGCCGGCGGAACAGGATCGCGCTGGCGAGGAGCGCGAGCGGCTCGTCGCGGTCGATCGCCAGGGCGCGATTGACGGCTGCCTGCACGGCGACGCGCCGTTCCGCCGAGAGGTCCCAACTGCGCAGGAGCTGGCACGCGCCGCAATAGGCGAGGGTGGCCCACGCGGCGGCCGATTGCGGCGCCACCTCCGTGGCGCGTCGCGCGAGCCCCTCGGCGACCTGCACGGAGCTGCGCGTGTAAGCGCCGTCGGTGAGCGCGCGCGCGCGCGCGATCCACTCCTCCGGCTGGTTGTCCGCCAGCGACGGCCGGCGCTCCGGCGGACGGGCCGGGTGCATCAACGGCCAGGATACGAGGCCGAGCGCCGCCGCTCCGGCGACCGCCGCGAGACCCAGCGCCAGGCGCCGGCGGCGGCGGTTGCCGCTGAGCCGCCGCAGGGAGTTTCCCTCCCGCAGGAGCGTCAGATCGCGCAGGAGCGGCGCGGCGCCGGCATAGCGCTGCGCTAGCTGCGGCGCGCAGGCGCGGATGATGATTTCGTTCAGCTCGAGGAGCGCTTTCCGGTCGGCCCGTTCGCCCAGCGACGGCGGGAGCCGGGGGCACTCGTTGCGATCCAGACCGGTGGCGCACTCGTAGAGCACTTTGCCGAGCGCGTAGACATCGGCCGACGGCGTGCCCGGTCCCTCGGGCGGGATGAAGCCCTCCGTGCCCACGAACGTGGAGGCCTCCGACAGTCGGACGACCAGCCCGATGTCAGCGAGCTTCGCGTTGCCATTCACGAAAATCACGTTCGAGGGCTTGATGTCGCGATGCACCAGCCCGCGGGCGTGCAACGCCACGAGCGCCCGGGCGAGGTCGGTTCCGAGCGCGAGGCACTCGGGGATCGGCAGGGCCACGCCGCGCGGCCGCTTGCTGCTCAGGGTGAGCGGCGCGTAGGTGGCGGGATCGATCGCGCGGCCGGTCGCGACATCGTCGGCCAGCTCCATGACGTAATAGAAGAACCCCTCGCGGTCGTTCTTGCCGACGTGCGCGATGCCGAGGAGGCAGGGTTCGAGCGCGGGGAGGGCGGCGAGCTCGGTCAGGCCGTTGAACTCGCGTTCGAACGGCGCCGCGTCCGCAAAGCGTGCGCGCCAGACGATCTTGATGGCGCGGTAGGCGCCAGTGACTCCGCGGGCCAGCCAAACCTCGCCGTAGCTGCCGGCCCCGATGCGGCGTAGCAATTCATAGTCGGCGATGGTGGGGACGGCAGTGTTCAAGGAGGGTGCGGCTGGGAGTCGCAGTTTCCGCGAGCATCCACGCACGCGGGCCCGCCGCCTTCCAGCGCAAACGCAGCCCGTAGCGGAATCGCGAGCGCAGCGATCGACCGGAATGTGCTTTCCAAAGTGAGCGCGCGGCCTATGCGAGTAGGCCATGCCTCCGCCGCCCGTCCTCACCGAGGATCCCCGTGCTTCGAAACCGCGCGTGCTCTTGGGAAAGGTCGTTACGATGACGGGCGGGGTGATCGCCGACGGTGCGGTGTATTGCCGGGACGGCGAGATTCAGGTCGTGCAGTCCGCCCGGGAGGCGGCGCCGCCGGGCTTCGAGCGGGCGGCGCGGCTCGACACGCGTGGGGTGATCTACCCCGGGATGATCGACCTGCACAATCACCTCGAATACAATGTCCAGCCGCTCTGGCGGCCGACGCGGATCTTTGGCGACCGCTACGAGTGGCGGGACGACCTCAGATACAAGGCGGAGGTGCAGAAGGTCGCCAAGGTCATGCAGCCGGTCTCCGCCGCCATCATCCGCTACGTCGAGGTCAAGCTGCTCGTCGGAGGCGTGACGTCCGCGCAGGGCATGAACGTGAAGAAACGCGGCCACTATCGCGGCATGGTGCGGAATTTCGAAAGCACCGGCGATGCCGCGTATCCCGAGATCGAGCACGAGTTGAACGACTGGGATCGGCTGGACCTCGATCCGGCGGAACTGGCACGCAAACAGGAGCAGATGCGGATCGGCGCCCAGAGCGGCAAACGCTTTTTCCATCATCTCGCCGAAGGGAAGAACGAGCGGGCGCACGAGGCTTACCGCGATCTCCTGGACAAGGACGTTTTCGGCAAGAACTACGTCGGCATCCACTGCGCCGGTTTGAAGAGTGACGATTACGCGGTTTATGCCGGGAAGGACGCCAAGGCGGTCTGGTCGCCGTTGAGCAATCTGCTGCTTTACGGCCGGACAGTGGAGGTGAAGGAGTTTCTGGCGTCGGGGGTCACGTGGGGGCTGGGCTCGGATTGGAGCCCGAGCGGCACCAAGAATCTCCTCGGTGAAATGAAGGTGGCCTGGCTCGCGGCGAAGGATGCGGGTGTCAACCTGGATTATCGCACGCTGGCGGAAGCGGTGACCTCGCGGGCGGCGGACATCGTGGGCTGGGGCAAGAAACTCGGGCGAATCGAGCCCGGGTGTGGCGCCGATCTGCTGGTGCTGGCGCCGCGCTTTCCCGATCCCTACGAGAACCTGTTTCGCGCGGTCGAGAGCGATGTGCTCCTGGTCATGATCGAAGGTGTGCCGCGGTTTGGCGACGTGGCGCTGATGCGCCAGGCCGGCCTGCCCGACGAGTTGGAAGCCTGCACGGTCGCCAAGCGGGCGCGCCTGTTTTACGGCAGACACCCGGCCGCCCTTGACGCCGTCAACCAACTCTCGCTTGCCGAGGCGACGGCGACGCTGACGAAGGCGATGGCCGATCTCGAGGCGATCGAGCGCCACGAGAAAGCGCTGGGGTTCCTGCCCGATCCGGACCGCATCGAACTCGAACTGGAGATGGATGAAGATCCTCCGGCAGTGGAAAAGCTGGCGGCGGCGTTGGTGGAGGAGCCGCCGATGCCGAAATCGATGGACCTGGATCCGCTGACCGTGGTCGACGATCCGAAATATTTTGCGCGCCTTGAGCAGGCGCCGGCGGCACCGGACTACCTCCGCAAGCTTCGGGATTTCTATCCGTGACCGCCGGTTCTCCCGGGCGGCGCTCCTGAGTTCGCCAGGCCCCCACACGCGGACCGGCAGGAACGGCAGTATCCACGCCAGAAGCACTGACACGGGATTGACTCCGAAACGCGGGCGATCGTGGTGGGCGTGAGCGTGACGGCTGGAGCCTGCGCCTTGAGGGCAAGTCGCTCCACCTCACCGCACGACTTCGGGCGTGCGGACTTTCACGTCGTAGTTGTAGATGGTCGCGTTGAAGAAGCGGCCGAGCTCGGCGAAGAGTTTGGCGGTCGTCTGCTCCGACCAGCCGCCGTGGCCTTCGTCGGTGAGTTCGAGAAACGCGGTCTCGTCCGAGCCTTTCTTCAGCGCCCGATACAGGTCGCGCCCGAGCGAGAGTGGCACGTAGGCATTCGCCGTCCCGTGCACGACGAGCACGGGAGCCGTCGTGGTCGGCCCGGCGGCGACGGCCGATTGGGCGCGCAGCGCCTCGCGGTCGGTGCCGAAGGCGTGGTGGCGCAGGTCGGCCAGGATCGTCGGCGCGGTGGCCGGATGCGTGCGCCAGGCGTCGAGATCACCTGGCGCGTTGATCGCCACCGCGCAGCGAAACGTCTCGGGTGCGAGCTGCGCCATGCGGACAGCGAGGTAGCCGCCGATGCCGTTGCCCAGCGTGGCGACCATGCGGGTGTTGATCGCCAGCTTGCCCGTGCCGTTGCGCGCGAGCAGGGTCTGCACGTCCTTGAGCACCGCGCGATCGAGACGGCCGTCGGTGCCGTTGAGGTGAGTGCGACCGAGGCCGGCCGACCCGCGATGGTTCAGTTGCAGCACGGCAAACCCGAGCGCCGCCAGCGCCTGTGCGCCCCGATTGAACAGCGGCGGATCGGAAAACCACGGGCCGTCGTGGAAATACACGAGCACGGGCGGCGGGTTCAGCCGGGGCTGGCGCGGCAGGGTCAGAAAACCGGCGAGCCGCCGGCCGTCATCGGTGACAAAATCGAACGCGTGCGTGAAATTGCGCTTTGCCTCCGTGAGCCAGGGCGCGCGCTCGCCACAGCGGATCATCTTCCCGCTCGCCGCATCGACGACGAAGAAGCCGCCGGGATCACCGGGCGCGGAGAACTCGACGAGGAAGCGGGTGCGCTCCGCATTCCATTCGCGGAGCTCGCAGCGCTGCGGCGCGAGCTGCTTGTTGAGCTGGGCCTGCAGCGCGGTCATGCCGGGATCGAACCAGCGGGTGTCGCGTCGGGCGGCGGCGAAGCGCACGCCGGCGAGATTCTTCGTGTGCGGGTCGAAGCGCAGCACGTCGCCGGAGGTGAGCGCCGTCGGCTCGATCAGGTCGTAGCGATCGTGGCCCACCTCGAACTCCTCGAGGAGCCCCGTGGCGAGGACGAGCGCGCGGAGGGTGAACGTGTCGCGGTCGACGTTGGTGGCGATGAAGAGGCTGCGGCCGCTGCTGTCGAAGCCCAGCGGCACCGAGCGGGGGGCGAGCAGGTTGTCCGGGCCCGCGGCGAAGCCGAGTGGCGTCGGGGTCCTGGCGATCGCGTCGAGGGGAATCCATTTTTTGGAGTCGGCGGCACGATAGAGATAGCGGAAGCGCTTTCCCTGCTGATCGAGGGCGAGGCGCAGTTTGCCCTGGTGATCGAGCCAGACGCGGCGCCAGCCGTCCTCCGTCACCACCTCCTTCGTGCGGCCCTTGGTCGTGTCGAGTTCCAGCACGACGAGCGGCGGCGGGGCGGTGTCGATGGTGTAGGTCGCGTATTCGCCGCGCCGGTTGTCGAACCCGGGGATGTCGGCCGAAGTGGCGGGAGGCGTCGTGTTGCGCTCGGCGATATAGACGTTGCCCGGCACGGTGATCTGCTCCCGCTGGTCGCGGCGATAGGCGAAGAGGTCGCCGTCGCTGCGCAGTTCCACAAGCACGGTGTTGGGGGCGTCCGGCTTCACGCCGAGCAGGAAGGGGCGGAGCGCGCGGCCCGCGTCGCGCTTCGAGTCGCTGCCGAAGAGGTCGCCGGTGACGCGCGCCTGCGCGAGCGCCTCGCGCACGGTGATCTCCCGGCGGCGATCGAGGTCGAAGGGGTTGCTCGTCGCCGGGTCCGCCGGCATGTCCGGCGTGACGGTCGCGTTGTGCAGGCGCGGCCCCAGGACCGGCTCGGGTTGATACGCGTCGAGGTCGCGACTCAGGAGCAGCGCCTTGATCTCGCCGCTGCCGGCTTCGAGGGTGCCGACCGCCCGGCTGCGCGTGGTGAACGCGAGGCGCGTGGACGACACCCACTGCAACTGCTGCACCGCGTGCTCCGGGCCGCTGGCGATGACGTGCCGCTGGCTCGCGCGATCCTCGAGATTGATGATCACGATGGCGGGATCCTTGCCGCGCAGGTGTTCGGTCATCGCCAGGCGGCGTCCGTCGGGCGCGAGCGTGGCGAGGTCGTGCTGGAACGGCCGGAAGAACTCCGCGACCGTGGCGTCGATGGCGTCGGCGGGCTCGGCCGCCGCGGCGGGTGCGGCCAGGAGGGAAAGCAGCAAGGTCCGGACGAGAAGGCGGCGGGGCGGAGAGCGAAGCGCAGGAAGGGTCACAAAGAAGAGCGGATATCCGCCGCTGAGGCTTGTCGGCGGATTGGTGCGCGGGGTCAAGCGATGCGTCGCGACTGCGAGCTATATGCTATCGGCATCGGAGAGCGGACGCATTCATGAGGGCGCGAATATAGAAGGCCCGGAAATAACATTCGCGACTCCGGCTATTGCCCGAACACGGTAGGTCTTGTTCCTGGACAGGATTTGCCGGATTGAAGACGGGTTTTTGAGGAACGAGCCGGATGCTCGCGATCATCGCGCGAGCTACCGCGCGCCGTCCGTCAGTCGATAGAGCTTCGACTGCGTGCGGAGGAAGAGGCTGTCGCCGGCGACCGCCGGGGTGGCGAGGCTCATCTCGCCGAAGGCGTTCTTGCCGAGTTGCGCATACGTGTCGCCGGCGGCGAAGACGATGGTGGTGCCGTTCTCGTTCAGCGCGTAGATGCGGCCGGCGCTGGCGATCGGGGAACTCGAAAACGTGTTGCCCGAGCCGCCCACGCGCTCGCGATAGATTTCGCGGCCGGTCGCGGCCTCGAAGACCTGCATCATGCCGCCGTCGTTGATCGAATACAGGCGCTCGCGATAATACAGCGGCGAGCCGGTGTAGGGGGTGCCGCGCGGCTGGAACCACGCGACGAAGGGGCCGGAAGTCTCGCCCTGGGGCAGCGAGATGTCACCAGCGGCGCCGGGCTTGATCGCGACGAGCGGGCGGTTGTTTTCGCCCTGCGAGCCGGAGCCGACGAAGAGCAGGCCGTCGCCGGCGGCGGGCGAGGGCGTCGCCTGCGTCATGCCGCGCAGGTGCCAGAGCTCGCGGCCGTCGAGGCCGTAGCTGACGACCAGGCCCTTGCCGATGGTGACGATCTCCGTGCGCTCCGGCGTCTCCCAAACGAACGGCGTTGCCCAGCCGGATTTGTTCTTCACCGCCAGATCGGTGCGCGGCGTCGTCCACACGACGTCGCCGGTCTTCGCGTCGAGCGCGGTGAGGAACGACTCGCCCTCGCTGTCGCGCAGGAGATACACGCGCCCGGCATGCACGATCGGCGACGAGGCGGTGCCGAAATCGAGATAGATGGACTGCGGCTCCCAGGTGCGCTGCCACCGGACGTCGCCGGCGAGCGAGAGGCAGAAGAGGCCGACGTTGCCGCCGAAGGAGGCGAAGAGGCGCTCGCCGTCGGTGGCGGGCGTTTCGGAGGCGTAGGTGTTCTTGCGATGCCGGCCGCCGAAGGGCTTGCCGCGGTGCGCTTCGCGCTCCCAGAGCAGTTTTCCGGACGCGACGTCGTAAGCGAGCACGAGGTAGCTCACCTCCTCGACCTCCTTGGTCTGCTCGATGTCGCGGGCGATGACGCGCTTGTTCACCTCGTCGTCGGGCAGGCCCTGCTTCTTCAACTCGGCGATGTAGTCGTTGCCGAAGATGCCAGTGGAGGCAGGCTTGATCGCGCCGCGCGCGGTCGTGAGGAGAACGCGATCGCCGGCGATCACGGGCGAGGACCAGCCATTGCCGGGAACGTCGGCGACCCACGCGACGTTCTGGGTGGCGGACCATGCGACGGGGAGCTTCGCGCCGTCCGCCACGGCCGATCCACCGGGACCGCGGAACTGCGGCCACGCGACGTCGGCGGCCAGGGTCGTCGCCGAGAGCGTCAGGAAAAGGAGGAGCGCACGCATCGTAAAATTCTTGCCGGGGACTTCGGCGGGGAGGGGCGCGGGCGGCAATGCGATTGCGACGAATGGCGGGGGGCGGAAGGCGTTGAGCGTTGAGCGCGGAGAGGTGAGCGGCGACCAGACCGGTCCGGCTGGCCCTCTTGCCAGCGACGCGGGGAGGGGTTCTAGTCGGTGCAATGCCGCGCCTGCGTATCGTCACCTTCAATATCGCGCACGGCCGCGGTTTGAACCCCATCCAAGGCCTCACGTCGCAGCGCAAGCTGCAGGCGAACCTCCGGCGGATTGCGGCGCTGCTGGACCGGCTGGCGCCGGACATCGTGGCGCTGCAGGAGATCGACGAGCGTTCGCGGTGGGCGGGCAACTTCGACCACCTCGACTATCTCCGCGTGCACGCGCGGTTCCCGCACTCGGTGTTCGGCATCAACAACCGGCGCAGCGGTCTGCTCAACCTCTCCTACGGCAACGCCGTGCTGTCGCGGCACAGTATCCGGGCGGCCGAGACGGTGGTGTTCGGGCAGCGCCGGCTGGGCGAGAAAGGGTTTCTCTACGTCGAGTTCGAGGTCGACGGCCGGTGCCTGCCGCTCGTGAACCTGCACCTGCATTTCAGCTCGCGGGTCCAGCGGCTGCGGCAGCTCGAGCGCCTCCTGGCCTGGCTGCGGGAGAAGCACCGGCTGCACGGGCGCACCTGGGCGGTGCCGCCGATCATCTGCGGCGACTTCAACAACCCCGGCACGCGCGACGACGCCACGGCGTCGCTGCTCAGCCACCTGTCGGACTACTGCGACTATGTGATGCACCCGGTGGCGGGCCTGACGTTTCCGTCGCCGCTGCCGCAGCGGGCGCTCGACTTCGTCTTCCTGCCGGCGGGCTGCGTGCAGATCCGGTGCGAGGTCGTGCGCTCGCTGCTGTCGGATCACCTGCCGGTGGCGGTCGAGTTCGATTTCTGATTGGGGAAGTCAGGTGGTTGAATGTGGAAAGCGGGAAAGGTGGAAACGGAGCCAGGCAACGGCGGGGCTGGCGGCCGATCAGGAAGACGGATAAATCGCGGGACGTTGTCCGAAATTTTTGGTGTCTTTCGCGCGCGTTTCCGCCCAAGTTCGGCGCTCCATGTCCCGCCTTCAGCCAGCATTCGCCCGCGCCCGGGCCGAGAACCGCGCCGCCTTCGTCGCCTACATGTGCGCCGGGGATCCGGACTTCGACACCTCGCTGGAGGCCTGCCGGGCGCTGCTCGCCAACGGCGTGGACATCCTCGAACTGGGCGTGCCCTTCTCCGATCCGCTGGCGGACGGGCTGACGAACCAGCTCGCGGCCCAGCGGGCGCTCGAGGGCGGGATGACGGCGGCGCGGGTGTTCGAGCTGGTGCGGCGAATCCGCGAGTTCAGCGAGGCGCCGATCGTGTTCTACACCTACTACAACCTGGTGTTCGCGAACGGCGTCGACGCCTACGTCCGCAGCGCGCGGGCGGCGGGGGTCGACGGCATCCTCACGCTCGACCTGCCGCCGGAGGAGGCGGGCGAGGTGGCGGCGGCGGGCGCGGCGCACGGCGTGGACACGGTCTTCATCGTCGCGCCGACCTCGCCGGACGAGCGCATCGCGAAGATCGCGGCGGCGGCGACGGGTTTCCTTTACTACGTCTCGCGCGAGGGCGTGACCGGCGTGCGCGACCAGGTGGCGGGCAACATCCCGCAGGCGGTCGCGCGTATCCGGAAATATGCCACGTGTCCGGTCGTCGTCGGCTTCGGCATCGGCACGCGGGCGCAGGTGGCGGAGGTCGCGGCGCACGCCGACGGCGTCGTGGTGGGGAGCGCGCTGGTGAACTGCATCCGCGAGCACCTCGGCGACCGCGCGCGGATCGCGCCGGCGATCGGCGCGCGGTCGGCGGAGCTCGCGGCGGGCGTGCGGCGGCAGGCGTAGTGTCCGCAGCGGCGCTGCGCGGAATTTCCCCTTGCGGGTGCCGGCGGGGCGCGTCGTGAGTAGTGCCCGTTCCACCCATGACCCGCAAAATCCTGCTCATCGACGACGACCGGCTGCAGTTCCGGCTGACGCAGGCGCACTTCAAGACGTTTCAGACGGACCTCTACGAGCTGGAGTGGGCGGCCACCTATGAGGACGGGATCGTCCGGCTGCTGACCGGGGACTACGCGGCCTGCCTGCTTGACTATCAACTCGGGGAGCGCGACGGGCTGCAGTTGATCCGTGAGGCGATGGCGCGGGGATGCCGGACGCCGATCGTGTTCCTGACGGCGGAGACGGCGGATCGCGTGGACATCGCGGCGATGAACGCGGGCGCGCTCGACTACCTGGTGAAGGGCGAGATCACGCCGCGCATGATCGAGCGTTCGCTGCGATATGCGCTGAAACTCGGCGACACGCTCGAGGCGCTGCGCCGGCTGGCGACGCGCGACCAGCTCACGGGTTTGCTGAACCGGCGGGAGTTCGATCGCATCGTGACGGAGGAGCGCGAGCGGGCGCTGCGCTTCGGGCACGGGCTGGGCCTGGTGATGATCGACATCGACCATTTCAAGTCGGTGAACGACACGTATGGGCATCCGGCGGGAGACGCGGTCCTGCGCGAGGTGTCGCGGCGGGTGGCGAGCCAGGTGCGCACGGTCGATCGCGTGGCGCGCTTTGGTGGCGAGGAGTTCGCGGTCATTCTCATGCAGACGGACGTGGCGAGTGCGAGCGACGTGGCGCAGCGCATCTGCCAGGCGGTCAGCCGGGACCCGATCATCGCGACGGATACGGCGGCGCTCAGCGTGACGGTGAGCGCGGGGGTGGCGATGCTGCCGCAGGATGCGCGGAGCGAGGCGGCGCTGATCGCGGCGGCGGATCGGGCGCTCTACGCGGCGAAGGAGGCCGGGCGCAACCGCACCGCGATCTACGGCGAGCTCATGGCGTCGCCGCGACCGGGCACATGACGCGCAGGCTGGCCGGGCGCACGACGAATTCCACGCGCGTGCCGGCGGAGTGAATCTCGCCATCGGTGTGGAGCAGGCCGGGTGCGGCGCGTTCGACGACGAAGCGATCGGCGCGGCGTAGGGTGATGCCGGCCACGCGGTCGAGGGAGCCGTGGAACAGGCGGAGCGCGAGGGGGAGCGCATTCGCCCAAGAGACGGGCGGCACGGCACAGAGATCGAGGAGACCGTCGTCGACGCGGGCTCCCGGGGTAATCCGGGCGTTGTTGCCGTATTGGTCGGTGTTGGTGACAGCGAGCGTGAAGGCGCGCCGGCGGACGGTGCCGCCGGAGTGCGCGATGGCAAAGTCCAGCGGCTGCCACTGGCGAAAGGCGGCGGCGGCGGTGCTGAGATAGCGGAGGAAGCCGCGGCGCGCGAGCTGGTTGAAGCGCTGAGCGATCTCCGCCTCGAACCCGAGGCCGGCGGCGGTGAAAAAGGGATGCCCGTCGGCCAGCCCGGAATCGATCAGCCGGGGCCGGCCGTGCAGGAGGAGATCGAGAGCGCGCGTCGTGTTGCCGTGGAGACCGAGGTGGCGGCCGAGGCCGTCGCCGGAGCCGCACGGCACGAGGCCGAGCGTCGCGGGCGTGGAGGCGAGGACGTTGGCGACCTCGTTCATGGTCCCGTCGCCGCCGACGGCGACAATCAGCTCGCAGCCGTCGCGGAGCGCCTGCCGGGCGAGTTCCGAGGCGTGCCGGGGCCGGTCGGTCAGCACGACGCCGGCCCCGTGGCGGGCGGCGAAGAGGCGGACGGCCGCGAAGCGTTGGGCGGCGCGGCCGGAGCGGAGGTTGACGATGAATCGCGTTTTCAGCGGGGGAAAAGTCCTTTGACCACGGATTACACGGATGCCACGGATGGGAAGAACAAAACCGGCCCTCGCCGCGCGGCGGTGCGGCCGGTCCCTGCCTTCATGCCGCCCATCCTCCACGTGCTCACCGGGCCGACCGCCGTCGGCAAGACCGAGTGGGCGTTGCGCTGGGCGGAGCAGCACGACGCGGAGATCGTCTCGTGCGACTCGCTGCTGTTTTATCGCGGGATGGATCTGGGCACGGCGAAGCCGACGGCGGCCGAGCGGGCGCGTGTGCCGCATCACCTGATCGACGTGGCCGAGGCGGCGGACCAGGCGAGCGTGACGCGCTACGTGGCCTGGGCGCGGGCGGCGGTGGACGCGATCCGGGCCCGCGGGCGCGCGGTGCTGGTGACGGGCGGGAGCGGATTTTATCTGAAGGCCTTTTTTGCGCCGGTGGCGGACGAACTCGCGGTGCCGGCGGAGATCCGCGCGCGGGTCGCGCGGCTGACGCTGCCGGAGGCGGTGGCGGAGCTCCGCGCGCTCAATCCCGCGGGCCTGGGCGCGCTCGACGTGGCGAATCCGCGCCGCGTCGCGCGGGCGCTGGAGCGCGGGCTCGCCTCGGGCCGGACGGTGGCGGAGCTGGCGGCGGAGTTTGCGCGACAGCCGAAACCGTTCGGGGATTTTCACGTGCGGCTCACGCGACTCGACCGCGCCCCGGCGGAGCTGGAGCGGCGGATCGGGGAGCGCGTGGCGGCGATGCTGGCCGGCGGATTGATCGAGGAAGTGCGGCGGCTGCGGGCGGCCGGCTTCGAGCGGAATCCCAGCGCGGCGGGCGCGATCGGTTATCGCGAGGTGATCGCGGTCCTGGACGGCCGGCTGGCCGAGGCGGACCTGGCAGCGGAGATCGGGCGCAACACGCGCGCGCTCGTGAAGAAACAGCGGACGTGGTTCCGGACCCAACTGCCGCCGCACCGGGTGATCGACGCCGCGACGCTGGGCGCGACGGACGAACTGTTCGCGGAGTGAGGCGGGCTATTTGCGGCGGTAGGTGTCCCGGTAATAGACGAGCGTCTCGAGATTCAGGACGTCGATCACGCCGCTGTCCGTGGTGTTGAGGCACAGCTTGGTGCCGCGGCGCCCGAGGCGGAAGGTGTCGGTGTTCTCGCCGGCGCCGCCCTTGGTCCCGAGCTCGGAAAACTGCACGCGGCCGTCGGGCTTCACCACGATCTGGCGGTCGCCGGGCCGGTCGCCGGTCGCGTAGGTGCCGACGATCTCGCGCTGCCGGTTGGCCGCCTCGGCGGGGTCGGTGACGAGGGTGACGGCCGGGCGCTCGTTGACCGACTCGGTATAGAAAACCGAATACAGGGTGTAGCCGTTGAGGGCGAGTCCGGCGGCGAGGATGGCGGCGGCGATGGCGCGGTGCGGCGCGGGCGGGGCGGGCGGAGGGGCGCCGGCGGCGTCGGTCCCGAAGGGTGCGACCGTGACGTTGTCGCGCTCGAGCTGCGCGATGATCTCCGGCGCGGTCAGCTCGGCGTAGGGCTCGATCGTGGCGCGGGCGTTGTAGAGGTAGAGTTTGCCCTGGCCGGTGCGGACGTGGAACTTGCCGGAGCGGCCGGTGATGACGATGTGGGGATCGACCTCCTGGTTCTGGGCGCTGGCGAGATCGCGGAACCGCTCGAGGAGGGCGATCAACTCGCCCGCGGCCAGCTCGCCGCGTTCGTCGGTGCCGAACGCCGCGTCCGCCTGGGTGGCATCGGGGGAGAGGTTGACGGTGGAAACCTGATACATGGCGGCTCAGTGCTCGATGACGAAGACGGGCTGGTTGCGGAAACCCAGCCGGAAGTTGCCGGTATCCAGATCGCCATCATCGATCTTCTGGTCGAGATCGACGAGCTGCTGGCGTTCGGCGGTGACCTTGTTCTCGCCGACGTTCGAGATGAGCAGCACGGCGCGGTAGCGTTCGCCCTGCTGGAGCGAGTTGACCGCCCAGGTGTAGCTGCCGCCGATCGGCGTGGCGTGCTCCCAGGTCGTGGCGGAGAGGTAGTTTTGCATGCCCGGCGGAATCTCGCCGGGGACGCCGGTGGCGGCCGGCCAGTCGCCGCGGTCGTGGGCGTAGCTCTGGAAGGCGCTGGCGAAGACCCGGAGATCGTTGATGACGGCGGCGGACCGGGCGTTCAGGTGGATGCGCTTGAAGGCGGGGACGGCCAGCGCGGCGAGGACGCTGACGATGAAGAGGACGACCGACAACTCGATCAGCGAGAAGCCCGCCGTGCGGGAGAAGGCACGCGCCCGGGGGTGGCGCCCGGCGTGGCGAGGTCGTCGGCTGGGAGAAGAGGATCGCAACTCCGCCGAGGGAAGCACTCTCCGGCGCGGCATTCAAGCCGCGCGTTGCGGCCGGGCCGCGCGCACGAAGATCACGACGTGCGACGCGAGCAGCAGCGGCACGAGAAACGTCGGCAGGAGGCCGAGGGGCAGTTGCGTGAGGGCGCGGAGATCCCACGGGGTCGCGACGGCGAGGCGCGCGGTGGTGAGCGTGAGGAGCAGCAGGTCGATCAGGCCGACGACATTCCAGATGACGAGCGCGCGGAGGCGCGTGTCGGGGGCGAGCGGGGCGAAGGCGACGGGCAGCGCGAACGCCGCCACGATGATCCCGCCGATCGCGCCGGAGGCGGCGAAGGCCCGCGGCAGCTCCCCGCGTTGAGAGAGGATCAGAAAGTAGATCCCGATGAAACGGGTGAGGTGCAGCACGACGAGCCAGCGGAGGTCGAGGCCGTCGACCCAGTCGCGGAAGGGCGCGAGCCGAAAATAAGCGAGCAGCAGCAGCGCGGGGAGGCCGAGCATGAGCGCGGGCGTGGTCAGCGCGGGGAGCGGTCGCAGGAGGATAAAATGGCCGGCGGCGACGGCGGCGCCGAACCAGAGCCAGACGACGAGGCGAACGAGAAGCGCGACGGGCATGCGGGCGCATTGAAACGCGCGCCGGCGGGGCGGCGAGCGCGGACTTGCCGGCGGCCGGCGCGGTTACTGCGGGAGCTGCACGCCGAAGCGCTGCAGCGACGAACCCTCGAGGCGGTTCAACTCGGCGGCGGCGCGGCGCAGGGCCACGCGTGCGCTCAGTTCCTGGAAGCGGGTGTTCTCAAGGTCGTCCTGGACCAGCAGCACCTGGCGGCTGGTGGACAGACCGGCGTCGAAGCGAGCCTTCTGCTGATCATACTGCCGGGCGGCGAGCTCCGTGGCCTTGGTGGCGATCTCGACCGCCGCGAGCTGGGTCTCGACGGCGCGGACGGCGGAGCGGACGTTGACCAGCAGGGTCTGCTCGAGCTGCTCGAGCTGGAGCTTGCGGGAGAGAAGGGAAGTCTGCGCGGTGCGGTAGCGCGCCTTCTCGGCGTGGCGGCCCCACGGCATCGAGTAGTTCAGCCCGAGGGACCAGTTGTTGCCGTGGTCGTTCGGGAGGTTCGCGATCGCCTGCTCGTAGCCGGCGCTCGTGGTGCGGGCGTTGTAGCCGAGGGAGGCGGTGAGATCGAGGTCGGGGAGCTGGTTGCGGCGCGCGGTTTCGAGATCGATCTGGAGCTGCTTGATGGCCTCCTCGGTGGAGAGCGTCTCGGGATAGTATTCGCGGGCGAGCTTGTAGGAGTTGGCGAACGTGGGCGCCGCACCGCGGTATTCGGCGAAGGCGACCGGACCGACGCGGACGTCGAACGTGGGGACGTTGATCAGGTTGAGGAGGCGATCCTCCGCATCGCGGACCGACTGCTCGGCGAGGATGATGCTGCGGCGGGCGTTGGCGACGCCGACCTCGGCGGAGAGCACGTCGAGGTCGGTCGCGACGCCGGTCGTGCGGCGGGCCTGGTTTTCCTCGAAGAGCTTCTGACTGCTGGCGAAGGTGAGCTGGCGGATGCGCAGGGTCTCGCGCGCGGCGACGAGATTGTAGTAGGCGTTCTCGGTGTCGGAGATGACCGAGAGGACGCGGCTCTTGTAATTGATCGTGGCGATGTTGAGGCCGAGCTTGGCGCGGGTGAGGGCGGCGGTGGCCATGTGGCGGCCGGCGCCGTTGAGGAGGGGCTGGTTCAGGTTGGCGGAGACGCCGTGGCCGAAGCTCGGATTGACCAGGGCGTTTCGCGAGTTGGTGGCGGCGCGCGAGACGTTGGTCGTGACGCTCAGGCTGCCGTTGGTCGCGGGAATGCGCGGCAGCGTGGCGCCGACGCTCATCGTCGTGTTATCGCTGCGCGGACCGGTCGAGGCGGTGCCGTCGAGCGTGCTGGTGGTGGAGGCCTGCTGGCTCAGCGAGCGGCGGACGCTGGCGGTGACGGTGGGATCGAACGCCGCCTCCTGGATGGCGATCGTGTCCTTCGCGTTCTCGACGGTGTAGGACTGGACCTGCAGATCGAAATTCTTCTTCAGCGCGAGGCCGATGGCCTGCTCGAGCGTGAAGGGGGCGTCCGGCGCGAGGGGTTGCGCGGGGCCGGCGGCGGGGGTCTGCGCCATGGCGGACAAGGCAGCGAGACAGAGGGCGGGCAGGGCGCGAACGAATGGGCGATACATAACTGGAAATTGGAGTGACGCGGCGACCGGGCGTGCGGTGGAGAACACAGAGGACGACGGAAAGTTACTGCCTTTCATATTCGCCCCCGGCGGTGCGCTTCAGCACGGTGAAGCCAGCCTGTCTGGCGCGCGAGACGGAAAGTGGTGCTGAAAGTTTCGGTGAATTTACGGAATGGATGGCGGCGCGGCGCACGCGCTGGCCGCACTTGGGGCACGCGGCGAGATCCGCCGCGCCAGCCGGCTGACGGTGCTCGAATCCGGGCCCGCAGAGCCGGCAGGGCGGTTGGAGCGGGGCATAGAACTGCAGCGGCATGCGCCTCGATCAATGCACAAAATTCCCGGCCAATGAAAGCCCGCGTTCGGCGGATGGCCGCACGGCGGGACGAGAGGACATGGGCGCGGACCAGCGGTTTCCGGCTACTGTGCCTTCGGCTTCGACTTATCGAGTTCCTTCTCGACGAGCTCGGAGATGAACGCGGAGGCGCCCATGCGCGAGGTGAAGCTGGCGAGCTGCGTGCGGGTCTCGGCGAAGCGCGGATTCGTGTCGGAGGCGACGGGCGCCTTTTTCTCGATCGCGTAAACGAAGAGCCCCTTGTCGGCGTTGATCACCATGTCGGAGACCTGGCCTTTCTCGAGCCGCTCGAGCGTGCCGACGATCGCGTAGTCGAGATCCTGCGGACGATTGCGCGGCGTGAAGGCGGGGACCGCCTTCGTTTCCAGCTTGAGGCCGCTGCCGGCGGCGGTGGCCGCCTGCTCGAAGGTGTCGCCGGCCTTCAGGCGGGCCTCGAGCTGGGCCTTCACGGTCTTGCCAAGATCGACGAAGCGCTTGCGGCGCTCGTTCTCGATGTAGTCGGAGGAGACCTTCTCGCGGACCTCGGTGAAGAGGGGCTTGCGGGTGGGTTGCGTTTCCTTCCAGACGAGGATGACGGCGCCGGAGGGCGTGGTGAGGGCATCGGACATGATGCGATCCTTGCCGAGGCGGAAGGCCTCGTTGGTGACTTCCGGCGAGCCGCCGAACTCCATCGCGGGAGACTCACGGGAGAACGGCGCGACGTTTTTCAGGGTGAGTTTGCGCGCAGCGACGAAGGCCTCGACGGCCTCGTAGGTTTTAGCCTTGGACTCGTAGAGTGCGAGCGAGACGTCGCTGGCCGCCTTGGCGGCGAGCTTGCGGGCGTGCTCGAGTTTCACGGCCGACTCCACCTGCGGGCGCACCGCGGCGAAGTCCGCGGCCGGATCGGCCGGCGGGGTGACGGAGGGCGTCGCCGGTGCGGGCTTGGCGGGATCGACGGGCTTCGGGAAGCGCGAGGGGTTGCTGTCGTAGAAGGCGCGGACCTCGGCGTCGGTCGTGGTGACATTTGCGAGGTAACTGACGATCGAAAAGTCGATGTAGCTGACGGACACGCGCGGCGCGATGTCGTAGCGGCCGCCGGATTGCTCGAAGAACTGGGTGAGCTCGGCGTCGGTCGGCTTGATCTCGGGCTTGAACGCGGCGTAGTCGGCGCTGGCGGTGGCGAGGGTCCACTCGGTGTCGGTGCGGACGAGCTGGCTCTGCACGTCGGCCGGCAGGACGTAGCCGGGGCCGGCAAGGAGGTTCTGGACTTTCTCGGCGCGGACGTCGTCGCCGACGATGCGAACGATGTCGGCCTCGGTGGTGCCGCGGGGATTCGTTTTCAGGTTGTCGCGGAAGGTCTGGTAGGACTTGGCGTCGAACTGGCCGTCGGGCCCGGCAAACATCCGCAGCGTCTTGATCTGCTCGGTGATCTCCGCGGGCGTGGCGGCGGGGATGTGCCACTGGTCGGCGAGGTGGAGGGTGGCGGCGCGCTGGAAGGCGTAGTTCTGAATCTGCTCGTTATCGAGCTGGGCAAACATGCCGACGCGGAGGCTGGCGCTGAGGCCGGCGTCACCCATGAGGCGCGACTGATCCGCCTGGAGGCTGAGGTTGTAGCCGAAGAAATGGCGGTCGACCATCTGGCGATCGGCCTGCCCGATCCCGGGGGCGGCGCCGATCGTGAAGACGAAGGAGATGATGATCACGCCCAGCAGCACGGCGAAGATGACTTTGAAGTGGTGCTGGAAGTATTTCTGGATCCAAGAAATCATGGGGAGAAAACGTCGGAAGCTAGGTTGGGCGGAGCGGGTGGCAAGGGGGAATTGAGGCGCGGTGCGGGTTATTGGCGCGGGTGCGACGGGGTGGCGGGCGAGGCTGGGACGCTTCCGGCGCAGCCTGCGGCCGCGCCGGAAGCGCGGGGCGGGGCGGTCGCGGGGGCGTCAGGTTTTCCGGCGTTCGCCCATGGCGAAGGGCGGGCGCGATTCGTCGAACGGATGCTCCTCGAAGAGCTGCTCGACGGTCTTCTTGAAGAAGGGCTGCTCGCCGAGCTGGCCGAGGGCGGCGTCGTAGTGGCCGAGGAGCGGATCGATCCGTTCGAGCGAGGTGCCGATGGGATTCTCGCCGAAGTTGTCGTCGAGCGTCTTGAAGTCGAAGAGCGTCATCCGGTTCAGGGGCCGGGCCGGCTGGTAGAGGTAGTCGGCCGCGGTGCTCTCGGGCGGGGGCCGGAGGGTCGTGATCAGCTCGATGCGCACCAGGCGGTTGAGGCACTCGTTGAGGAGCTGGGTGGGCACCTTGAGCATGGTGCTCAGATCGGACGCCGAGATCGGCGGCAGGCATTCGCGGAAGCGCCGGCAGACGGTGAGGAACACGACGAGGGCGAGGCGTTCGCGCATGGACTCGGTCAGGGTGCTCCAAGCGGCCTGGCTGTTGCGGAAGTGGACGTTCTGGATCGCGTAGCTGACGATGCCGCCGGTGAGCACGCAGAGCCAGAAGATGTAGAGGCCCGAGACGATCACGAGGGGCAGGGCGAGCGAGCCGTAGAGGCTGCGCTCGAGCACGACGCGCTTCAGGTAGAGGAACGCCATGAAATTGTTCAGCAGCAGGAGGCCGGCCACGACGAGGCCGCCCATCAGCGCCGCGCCCCAGAACACGCGGGTGTTGGGGATCACGCGGTAGAACAGCGTGAGCATCACGGTCAGCAGGCTGAACGAGAAGAGCTGGAGCAGCCAGTTCATCGCCTTGAGCTGATCGATGCCGGCGGGTATCCGCTCTTTGAAGACGCTGAAGAACGTGCCGGCGCCGAGGAGGGCCGCGGCGGTGAAGAACAGAATCGCGCCGAGGGTGAGCACGGTCCAGTAGAGCACGACGCGCATCAGCATGGAGCGGCCCTGGCG
>CAZENI010000042.1:0-4536 GCA_964513055.1 uncultured Opitutus sp. | reverse complement strand
TCGCCCAACATGAGTGAACTGTTCGGGCTCCGCATCGGCCAAACCGTGAAGGAGCAGTTCCAGAACGATCTGGCGCTCGAACTGGAAGCCCTGCCGCGCCTCAACAAGGCGATCGCGGTGAAAAACAAAACGGCCCCCAACGTGAGGATCGTCCAGTAGAACACGACGCGCATCAGCATGGAGCGGCCCTGGCGGACGCCCCAGATGTCGTTGAACGTGTCCTCGATCGCCTTGAACAGGAGGAGCACGATCACCAGGAGGGAGGCGAGTCCGAGGATGCCGGCGGAACCGGACTTCGAGGCCTTGATGATTTGATTGATGACCTTGACGAGTTCCGGGTTGGGCTCGCTGGCGGTCTGCGTCAGCCGCTCGTATTGCGCAATCTGCGGGGCGGCGATCTTGACCAGCCGGTTCAGGGCATCGGCGACGAGGTTCGGATCATCGTTGTTGCCGAGGGCGAAGCCCGACACCAGCACCGCGATCGCGATCAGCGGACCGAGGCCGAGCAGGGAGCTGAAACTCAGGGCGGCGGCGCGGCTGGCGATGCGCGACTCGACGACGACGGTCAGCGTGATGGAGACGACGCGCAGGACGGCGAAGAGACAGCCCTTGGGCGAGCGATCCTTCAGGAAGGCTGACTGCCAGATCTCGCGATGATAGATGTGGGTGAGCCGCTGCCACCGGTCTGCGAGCCGCAGCTTTCCGGTCGACGTCGCTGGACCGGCGTTGGCCACGGGGTTAGCTGGAAATCAGCAGCCAGGCGAGAAAGCCCATGCCGCCCACGCCGGCGATGGCGGCAATCAAGGCCGGGATCAGGCTCACGAACACGGTGCAGAGGTAGAGGCCGGCGGAGCCCGCGGCGACCGCGAGGAGCGGCATGGCCTGGCCCTGGGCGTAGAACATGAACCCGGCCAGGCCGAAGCCGAGCGCCGCCCGGAATCGGACAACCGGATACAGCGTGGACATGCCCAGCCCGAGCAGCACGGCGAGGCCGAGGTCGACGACGCCGAGGAGCACGAGCGGCTGCGCGAGAAGCTTGGCGCCTTCCATCGAAATCAAGGCGTCGGTCCCCGGCAGGATCTCGCCGGCCGCGGCCGCGACCAGCGTGACGATGGCGGCGATCATCCCGATCTTGGCGGCGCGGGCCATCGCGATTTCCGGGTCGGACTTGTCCTTGGTGTCGTCGGTCCGTCCCTCGGCGGCGTCGAGCATGTCGTTCACCGTGATCGGCTTGGCGCCCTCATCCTGCTTGTTGAGCGTCTTGATTTCCTTGGCCTTGAGAATGAGCTTTTTCTTCTCGGGAAACACCACGGTCATCAGCTCGGCGTTGGTGCTGAGGGCGACCCACTGCTCGGTGCCCGCATCGTAGATGAGGGTCTCGGCCGTCACCTGTCCGGCCTCCGCGAGATCCGCGACCTGCTGTGCGCTGAACGGCCCGCGGGCCTCGGTTTCGGTCGCGTTGCGGATGTAGAGTTCCTGCGTGGCCATGAGGGCGGAGGGTGCAGGGAGTGAAAGTGAAAGTGAAGGTGAAAGTGGACCCGGGCCAACGGGAACCGCACGCGACTCCGTTCCGCGTTTCGCGCTCTCCCCGCATTCACCCGGGCGCTACATCCGCGTCAGCGTGCGCAGGCCGAGCAGGTGCAGGCCGGTCTCGAGCAGCAGGAGCGTGCGGGCGCAGAGCAGCAGCCGGCGGGCGCGCACGGCGGGCTCGTCGACGAGGACCTTGTCGGCGCTGTTGAAACTGCTGTAGTCGCCGGCGAGTTCGAAGAGGTAGAGGCCGAGGTGGTGCGGGCGCAGGGTCTCGCTCGCGAGCCGGATGGCATCGGGAAACTTCGTCAGCTTTCGCGCCAGCGCGATCTCGGCCGGCGTCTCGGGCGGCGTCGCGGCGGCGGCGGCCGCGGGCGAGGAGGCCTCGGCGACGTCGATGCCGGCCTTGCGGAAGATCGAGTGGATGCGCGCGACGGCGTAGAGAAGGTAGGGCGCGGTGTTGCCGTCGAGGGCGAGCATCTTGTCCCACGAGAAGACGTAGTTGCTGCTGCGATTCTGCGAGAGATCGGCGTATTGCACGGCGCCGATGCCGACGATGCGCGCGATCTCGCGGCGCTCGGCTTCGGGCAGGTCGGGATTCTTCTCCGCGACGATCGCGAGGGCGCGATCGACCGCCTCGTCGAGCAGCGCCTTCAGCTTGATCACGTCGCCGCTGCGCGTCTTCAGCGCCTTGCCGTCCTCGCCGGTCACGGCGCCGAACGTCACGTGGTGCAGCTCGGGCACGCGGTAGCCTTTCGCGGCGAACCATTTTTTCACCGTGAGGAAGAGCTGCTCGAAGTGATCGGCCTGGCGGAAGTCGGTGACGACGACGATGCCGTCGGCCTTGAAGTGCTCCGTCCGATACAGCGCGGTCGCGAGGTCGGTGGAGGCGTAGCCGCTGGCGCCGTCGGCCTTGCGCACCATGAACGGATTCGGCCGCTCGGTGTGGCGGCTGAAGCGCGGGTGCTCGTCGTGGAAGACGACGAGGGCGCCATTGCTGTCCTCGGCGATTTTCGTGGCGGCGAGCTCGGCGTAGACGCGGCCGACCTTGTCGTTGTAGAAGCTCTCGCCGAGGTTGTGGTCGAACGCGATTCCGAGCCGGTCGTAGATCTGGCGGAAGGCGGCGAGGCTGACGTCGGAAAATTTCTGCCAGAGCGCGACGTTCTCGGGGTCGCCCTGCTGGAGCTTGACGAGTTCGGCGCGCGCCACCTCGAGTTCGCGGAGCGCCTTTTCGGGTTCGGGTGATTTCTCGGGGTCCGTGGCGTCGTTGCCGAGTTTGTAGAGGCGCTCGAGTTCCTCGATCGGCTCGGCGGCGAGGGCCGCGGGATCGGCCCAGCGCTTGTAGCCGTAGATGAGCTTGCCGAACTGGGTGCCCCAGTCGCCGAGGTGGTTGTCGCGGATGACGCGGGCGCCGGTGAACTCCAGGAGCCGGCAGATGGCCTCGCCGATGACGGCCGAGCGGAGATGGCCGACGTGCATCTGCTTGGCGGTATTGGGCGACGAGTAGTCGACGACCCAGGTCTGGCCGGCATGGGCGGCCGCGGCGCCGGCGCGGAGCTGGGCGGCCGAGTCGTGGCGGCGCAGCCACGCGAGGAGGGCGGCGGGCTTGAGGGTGAAGTTGATGAAGCCGGGGCCGGCGATGGCGAGGTCGTAGTGCTCGCGGATGGACGCGGGCAGGGCGGCGACGATCTGGTCGGCGGTGGCGCGGGGGTTGAGTTTGCGCGCCTTCGCGTAGCCGAGCACGCCGTTGGCCTGGAAATCGCCGTGCTTGGGATCGGCGACTCGCACCTCGGGCGCGAAGGTGGCGGCGTCGGCGAGGCCGGCGGCGGCGGCCGCCGCCTTGAGGGCCGCATCGAGAGCGCCGGCGAGGTTGAACGAGACGTGCATCGGGCCAGAGAACCGGAAGCGGCGCGCGGCGCGCAAGCGCGGAGTTGGCGCGCGCTCGGAGCTTGCGGGGGGCGGCGGGGGCGGTTGGCATCCCGCGAGCTTTCCCGCGCCACGCATGGACGCCCACCTGGTCGAGTTCCTAAGTCTTCTTTTGCGCTGGCTGCACGTCATCGCCGGCATCGCGTGGATCGGGTCGTCGTTCTATTTCATCTGGCTCGACAACAGCCTCGAAGCGCCGGCGAAGGATTCGGAGAACGCGCGGAAGGGCGTGTCCGGCGAACTGTGGGCGGTGCATGGGGGCGGGTTCTACAATCCCCAGAAATACGCCGTCGCGCCGGCGTCTCTGCCGGAGCGGCTCCACTGGTTCAAGTGGGAGGCCTACACGACGTGGCTGTCCGGCACGGCGCTACTCGTGGTGGTCTATTGGCTGCGGGCGCAATCGATGATGATCGATTCGTCGGTGGCGGCTTTGCTGCCGTGGCAGGCGGTGGGCATCGGCGCGGCGAGCATGGTCGGGTCGTGGCTGGTTTACGACGCGCTGTGCTGGTCGCCGCTGGGGCGAAACGACACGCTGCTCGGCGCGATCGTGTTCGGGCTGTTGACGCTGCTGGCGTGGGGGCTGCACCAGGCTTTCGGCGGGCGGGCGGCCTTTATCCACGTCGGGACGGCGGTCGGCACCATCATGGTGGCGAACGTGTTCTTCGTGATCATTCCCGGTCAGAAAAAGATGGTGGCCGCGATGCGGGCCGGTGGCCTGCCGGATCCGATTTACGGGCAGCGCGGGAAGCAGCGCAGCGTGCACAACAACTACTTCACGCTGCCGGTGCTGTTCATCATGATCAGCAACCACTACGCCTCGACCTACGGGCATCCGCGCGCGTGGGCGATCCTGGTCCTGATGTCGGCGGCGGGCGTGAGCATCCGGCATTTCTTCAACCGCCGGCACAAGGGCGTGCTCGCGTGGCAATATCCGGCGCTCGGTGCGGTGCTGCTCGGGGTTGTCGCGTGGTGGACGGCGCCGCGGATCGTGCCGCTGCCCAAGGTCGAGGGCCCCGTGACGTTCGAGCGCGTGCGCAGCATCATGGGGGAGCGGTGCATCAACTGCCATTCGCCCGTGCCGAC
>CAZENI010000041.1:17287-28515 GCA_964513055.1 uncultured Opitutus sp. | reverse complement strand
AAGAAGATTCTCACCGGCGTCGACGAGACGAGCACGCTCGTTGCCGAGATCAACCGCGCCGCCGACGAACAGGTGATCGTCGCGCGCAACGTGAGCGACGCCATCACCGTCACCGCGGCCCAGTCCAAGCAGGTCGCCTCCGGCAGCGCCGAGCAGGCGAAGGGCGCCGCCTCGATCGTCCTGGCCGCCGGCCAGATGCGCAAGGTCGCGAAAGAGGTCTCCCTCGCCATGGGCGAGCACGGCCGCGCCGCGCGGGAGGTCGTCAAGGCCGCGCAGAACACCAACGCGATCGCCGTGCAACTGCGCAAGGCGACGACGGAGCAGGCCACCGGCGCCGCCGAGATCGTGCAAGCGGTCGATGCGATGCGCCGCGGCGCCGCCTCGACCACCCGCGCCCTCAGCGAGCAGGCCATGGCCAGCGAGGAAGTCTCCAAGGAATCCGATCGGCTGGCCAAGCTGGTCGCCTCGGTCGCGCGCTCGATGCTGGAAACCGCCGGCGTCACGACCAAGACCTCGTCGTCCACCGATCAATTGAAACAACAGTCCGAGCAGGCGGCGCGCGCCCTGCAGGAGCAGACCCGGGCCGTGAAGGACATGACCACGGCGACCCAGAACGTCGCGAAACAGATCCGGCTGATCACCGACGCCAACGCGCTCCACTCGGAGGTGGCCGGCGCCGTGCTCGGTTCGCTGCAGGGCCTCCGCGAGGTCTCGGCCCGGAATGCGGCGGACGCCAAGCTCATGCACGCGGCGAGCAGCCGCCTGCTCGCGTCGGCGCCGCCCGCCAACGGCGGCCCCGCGGCCGCGGCCCCGCTGGCCCCGACGGCACCGCTGGCCCCGGCGGCACCAGCGGCATCGCCGGCACCGGCGGCCGCAGCCGCACCGGTCCTCCGGGTCCCCAAACGCCGCAGCGTCGCCGTCAAGCCACTATGAATCCACCCACCACCGCCCAAGCCGCGATCCCGCGCCCGCGCCGTGCCGCGGGTCCGCGGGACCGGCCGACGCCGCCCCGCCGTTCCTGACCGCCCATGCCGCTCCGCACCGACGAGCTCCCCGTCCTCTCCGTCCCCGCCGGCGTCCCTGCCCTCCTGCGCGATCTGCTGCATGAGCACACGGGCATCTACTTCGAGGTCGAACGGCTCGACACGCTGGTGGACAAGCTGCGCGGCCGCCTGCTGGCGCACGGCTGCCGCTCGTATCTGGAATACTACTACATGCTGAAATACGAGGAGCACGGGCCCGCGGAGTGGCGGCACGTCATGGATGCGTTTTCCGTGCAGGAGACGTATTTCTGGCGCGAGTTCGCCCAGATGCAGGTGCTGGTCGACCTCGTGGTGCCCGCATGGTTCAAGCGCCACTCGCAGCCGCTGCAGATCTGGAGCGCGGCCTGCGCCACCGGCGAGGAGGCCAGCACCATCGCGATGGCCCTGGCCGAGGCGGGCTGGGGCCAGCATCCGATCTCGATCTGCGCCAGCGACGCGAGCGAGGCCGCCCTCGCGAAGGCCGGCGCCGGCGTCTACCGCGAGCGCGCCTTCCGCTCCCTCCCGCCGGCCCTCCGCGCGAAATACTTCGATCCTCCGGGGCCGGAGGGCTCCCGCCTCCGCCGCGAGCTGCTCCTGCCGATCGCGTATCAACGCGCCAACCTCGTCACCCCGGAGGAGATCGCGCACCTGGCCTGCGCCCCCGTGGTGTTCTGCCGGAACGTGTTCATCTACTTCTCGACCGACGCCATCCGCCGCACGGTCGCCTCCTTCGCCGATCGCATGCCGGCCGGCGGCCATCTCTTCGTCGGCGCCTCCGAGTCCCTGCTCCGCCTCACGTCGGACTTCGAGATGCGCGAGCTCGGCGATTCCTTCGTCTACATCCGGTCACCCCGCCGCCCGCAATGAGACACCCCGCCTCCACCGCTCCCATGCCCGAGCCCCTGCCCGCAGCGGCCGCCGAGCCGGCGTCGCCGGTCATTCGCGCCCTGGTGGTCGATGACTCCGCCTTTGTCCGCAAGGTCGTGCGCGAAATGCTTTCCCGCTGCCCGGGCATCGAGGTGGTCGGCGTGGCTCGCGACGGCGAGGAGGCCCTGGTGCTGTGCGAGAAGCTCCGGCCGGATGTCGTCACCTGCGACCTCACCATGCCGCGGCTCGACGGCATCGGCTTCGTCCGCGAGCAGATGCGGCGCCGGCCGCTGCCGGTGCTGATCCTCAGCGCCTCGCCCCAGGACGGGGAGCACGTGCTCGAGGCGTTGAACGCCGGCGCGGTGGATTTCGTGCAGAAGCCGACGGCGCTGGCCACCGAGCAACTGCTCGGCATCAGCGAGCAGCTCGTCGAAAAGGTGAAGGCCGCGATCCGGGCCCCCATGGCCAATCTCGTGGCGCTCACCCCGAGCGCCCCCCTCGTCAGCGACGCGCGCCCCACCGGCGCCGAGGGCGGAAAGGTCGACATCGTGGTGCTCGGCATCTCCACCGGCGGTCCGCAGGCCCTGCGCTACCTCCTGCCGCTGCTGCCCGCGAGTTTCCCCGTGCCGATCGCGATGGTGCTGCACATGCCCGTGGGCTACACCGCGCTCTTCGCCGAGAAGCTGAATGAGATCTCCCAGCTCGACGTCGCCGAGGCGAAGGAAGGCGACCTTTTCCGCCCCGGGCTGGCGCTGCTCGCCCCCGCGGGCCGGCACCTGCGCGTGCGCCGCAACGCCGCCGGCGCCCTCATCGCCCATCTCTCCATGCAGCCGATCGAGAAGGTCCACCGGCCCTCGGTCGACGTGCTGTTTCAATCCGCCGCCGAGGTCTGCGGCAGCCGCGTGCTCGCCGTCGTGATGACCGGCATGGGCGACGACGGCAAGCAGGGCGCCGCCTGGGTCAAGTCCAACGGCGGCACCGTCATCACCGAAGCGGAGCAGAGCTGCGTCATCTACGGCATGCCTCGCTCCGTCGCGGAAGCCGGCCTCAGCGACGCCGCCGTGCTCCTCAGCGACATGGCCCGCGGAATCACTCAACGCATATGAACGCAAAGATCCTGATCGTAGACGACTCCAGCCTGGCCCGACGGACGACCCGTCCAGTCCTCGAAGCCCTCGGCCACACCGTCGACGAAGCGAGCGACGGCGCCCAGGCCCTCGAGCGCTACTACCTGCAGCGCCACGACCTCGTCATCCTCGATATGGTGATGAACGGCATGTATGGCCTCGAGGTGCTCGGCAAGATGCGCGAGCTCAACCCGGCCGTGCGCGTGATCGTGGCCACCGCCGACATCCAGCAATCCACCCAGGATCAGGCCAAGGCGGCGGGCGCCACCGCCTTCATCAACAAGCCGCTCAACCGGAAGGCGCTCGCGGAACTGGTCACCAAGGTGCTCAACGGGGAAAGCGTATGGAACTGAACCCCCAACAGACCGACGCCCTGACCGAGCTGATCAACATCGGCTACGGCCGGGCCGCGAACTCCCTGTCGGAACTCACCGGCCACCGCGTCACGCTCGCGGTGCCCCGCATCACCATGCATGCGATCCACGACATCCCCCCGCTCGTCGCCAGCATCGCCACGGGCAAGGTCGCGAGCGTGAACCAGGAGTTCGCCGGACCCATCTCCGGCAACGCCCTGCTGTTGATGGACGAGAAATCCGCCACCGTCCTCAGCCGCCGCCTGAGCGACGAGCACGCGCCGGCGGAGGGCTTCGACACCGGGAGCCGCGAGATCATCGTCGAGGTCGGCAACATCCTCATGAACGCGTGCCTGGGCGTCTTCGGCAACGTGCTGCAGGTGCAGGTGCTCTTCGCCGCCCCGCGGCTGCAGGTGACCGAGCTCGATCGGATCCTCGCCCTCATCACGGGGGATCCGGCGGAGCGTCGGTATGGCCTGGTGATCCACACCCAATTCCACCTCCGCGACAACAACTTCACCGGCTTCCTCCTGATCGTCCTCGGCGGCAACTCGCTCGATCGGATGCTCCGGGAAATCAACGCCTGGGAGAACCGGCAAAAGTCTGGATGAAGACCGACACGCCCGCGGCCACCCGGCATGCTCCCACCCACGATCCGTTCAGCACGCGCGACGCGATGCTGGACTGGATGCAGGACATCGCGCCGTATGGCGTCTTCACGACGGACTCGCAGCTCGTGATCCGGAGCTGGAACCAGTGGCTGGAGACGCACAGCGGCCTGACCGGCCCGGAGGCCGTCGGCCGCCGCCTGCTGGAGGTGTTTCCCGACCTGGGACCGCGCCGGCTGGAAACGCACTATCTCCGCGCCCTGCACGGAGAGGTCAGCGTGCTGTCGAGCGCGCTGCACCGCTATCTCGTGCCGCTGCCGCCGTCCGGGCCGGAGTTCGGCGTCGCCCGCATGCTGCAGACCGCCCGGATCGCGCCGCTCCCGTCGGGCGACGCGATCATCGGCACGATCACCATCATTGAGGATGTGACGCAGCGCGAATGCCAGGCGGCCCTCCTGCGGCGCCAGCAGGCGCACGACCGGCTGTTGTCCGAAGCACTCGCCCTGCTGCTCCAGTCCGAGCGGCCGATGGAGATCGCGCCCGCGCTGTTTCAGCGGATCGCGCACGCGCTACACCTCGAGGTCTACTTCAATTTTCTGATCGCGCCCGGCAACACGGCGATGCGGCTGCACGCCTCCGGCGGGCTGTCGACGGAGGCGGAGCAGGCCTTGGCCGAGGCCGACGTGCGCGGACCCGGCCCGTGCAGCCGCTCCGCCTTCCTCCGCCAGGCGGTGCACCTCCCGCACGTGCAAACCAGCTCCGAGGCGCCGGCCCGCCTCCTCCGCCCGCTCGGCCTGCGCTGCTACGCGGCCTTTCCGCTCCTGGTTGGCGAGCGGCTGCTCGGCACGCTCGCGTATGCCAGCCGCCAGCGCGACCTCATCGCGCCCGACGAACTGGAGTTCCTCGGGACGGTGGCGCAATACGTGGCCAACGCCCTCGACCGGTCGCAGCGGGAGGACGCGTTGCGGGAGGCGCAGCAGCGGCTGCACCGGCATGCCGAGGAGCTCGAGGTCAAGATCGCCGAGCGCACCGCCAAGCTGCGCGACATCATCGAGCAGCTCGAGCGCTTCTCGTCGACCGTCGCGCACGATCTCCGCGCGCCGATCCGCTCCCTCATCGGCTTCTCTGAAATTCTGCTGACGGACTTCTCGGCGGACGTGCCGGCGGAGGCCCGCGATCTGTTGCGGCGGCTGCTCGGCGCGAGCCAGCGTCTCGATGCCCTGACGCGCGATCTGCTCAAGTTCAGCCGCATCGTCGGCGAGGATGTGGTGCTGGACCCGGTGGATGTGGACGATCTGGTGCAGGATATCATGGCGGCCACCCCCGGCCTGCAGGGTGGCGTGCTGATCGTGGACGGGCCGCTGGGGTCCATGCGCGCGCAGCGGACCCTGCTGCAACAGTGCCTTTCCAACCTGCTGGACAACGCGCTGAAATTCACGCCGGCCGGGGTGAAACCCCGGATCCGGATCCGGGGCGAAGACTGCGCCGCCGCGACGCCGGGCCCGGAAGGGACGATCGTGCCCTTCCGCCCGCCCGCCCTCGTGCCGCCGGCGCGCGGCCTCCGCCGGCGCCTCTGGATCGAGGACAACGGGATCGGGATTCCGGCGACGGCCCACGGCAAGATTTTCGGCATCTTCGAACGCCTGCCGGGACCGGTCCCGGTGGAGGGGACGGGCATCGGACTCGCGATCGTCGCGCGCGCGAGCGAGCAGATGGGCGGGACCTGCGGGGTCGACTCCGCCCCCGGCCAGGGCAGCCGCTTCTGGCTGGAGTTCGCCGCCGTCATGCCGCCCGGCGCGTGAGCCCGGCGGGCGGCGCGCGCAAAAAAGGGCCGTCGCGAGACGGCCCGGATCACGAGGCGGCGACGGCGCGGGCCGTCAGGTCTTCATGATGTTGCGCCCGGCGGGACGCTGCTTGACGGGACCCTTGCCGCCGGAGGACTTGGCGGCGCGCTTCTTGGCGGCGGTCATGCGACCGCCCCGGCTCTTCTTGGCCATGGTGTATTCGATTGTTGGTTATCTACGGGCCGCGCCCCCGGATGCCCCGGGCGCGCGGCGGTGAGGGAGGGCCGGCGGTTCAGTTCGTGCGGCGCGCGACCAGCGCGCCCACGAGACCGCCGACGAGGAGGCCGACGCCGGCCGCGATGGCGAGCGCCTGGTAGGGATTCGCGCGGATCGACTCGTCGGCGTATTTGGCGCCGGCGATGACCTGCTTGCGCGCCCCGGCGCACGCTTCGCCGAGGCGCTGCTGCGCGGCTTCGAAGCGCTCGCGCAGGGTGCTGAAGGCCTCGGCGGAGTGGCCGGAGAGGGAGTCATCCATCATCGTCTCGGCCTCCGAGACGAGCCCCTTCAGTTCGAGGAGCAGTTCGGCGGGCGTGAGCGGAGCGGAGGGATCGTTTTTCATAAGGAAGGAGACGGGCGGATTCAGCTCTTGCGCTGGCGGCCGCGGAGCAGGGAGACGATGAAGAGCACGAGGAAGACGACGAAGAGCACCTTGGCGATCGACGCGGCCGTGCCGGCGATGCCGCCGAAGCCGAGGATGCCGGCGACGATGGCGACGAGGAGGAAGATGACGGCGTAGTAGAGCATGGGCGGAAGGCGCGGACTACTTGGAGCCGCGCGCGACGCCGGAGGCCCCGACGATGGCGCAGACCGCGCCGCCGATCAGGAGCCACATGGTCTTGTCCGTGGGCGACCCGGTGAAAAACCGGGAGAAACTGGAGCCGATGGAGTCGAGGGCGAAAAAGCCGTAGCCGAGGAGGACGATGCCCGCGACGAGCAGGACGAGGGAGACAGTGCGGTTCATGAGGGAGAAAGGTTGGACGAGGAGGACGGACGGCGGAGCCGGCGGCGCACGATGACGGCCGTCAGCGCCGCGCCGCCCAGGAGCAGGGCATACGTCGAGGGCTCGGGCACCGCGGTGAGGGAATTGCCGCTGTCGACGAAACCGAGGCCGCCGCTGAAGCCGGAGCTCGCGCCGACAAAGTCGAAGGAGTTGCTCGCGAGCGTGATCGTGCCGGTCGCGGTCAGGGCGCGGCCCGCGCCGATGCTGGCGCCCGAGAGGAAATCGAACGTCGTGCCGCCGAGGAAATTTCCCTGCAGCACGGTGTTGGCGCCGACCGTCGTCGTCGTGCCGACCTGCCAGAACAGGCCGTTGTTCGCCACGCCGCCCGGCGCCAGGTTGACGAACGTCACCGCGGAGCCGGCCGCCGTCGTGAGGGTGCTGCCGATCTGGAACACCCAGACGGCGTTGCTCTGGTTCTGGGCGTCGAGGATCAGCGTGCCGGTGAGCTGCGCCGTCGTATCGAATTTATAAACACCCGGCGTGAGCGTGACGGCGCCCGCCGTCGTGCCGAGCGTGAGTCCCGTCAGGTTGGCCGTCGGCGTCATCGCCGCGAGGCCGCTGTAGGCGCGCGTGAAATCCGTCACGTTCAACGCGGTGATGGGGCTGACCGGCGCGCCCCCGGTCTGGTTGTAGGTGCCGGCGCCGGCGAAGTTCGCCGCGCCCAAGGCACCGTTGATCGTCGTGACGCCGGTGTTGGTCATCGTCGAGCCGGCCATCAGGCCGTAGGTGCCGGTCGAGCCGAGAATGGTCTGCGCGCGGCCGGAAGCGCCGAGGGCGAGCGAGAGGCCGAGCAGCGCCAGCGCGCGCCCGAGCGGGCGGGACGGGAGCAGCCGCGGCGGCTGGGACGGGAGGAAAGTCTGCATGGAGGGAGAGGCGTCGACGGTTGAGCCAGGGCGGGAAAGGGGCGGCTGGAAGGCAGCCGCCCCGCGGATGCGAGGAGGGTGGCCTTACCGGCCGGAGGCCGGCGGGCCGACGACGATCTGGTTGTCGACCAACTCGAGGCGGGAGGCCGCGACGGCGATGGCGCCGATGCGGGTCTTCTCGTCTTCGGTGCTGACGCGGCCGCGGAGGGTCACGCGACCATCGTTGGTGCCGACTTCGACGCGACGCCCGTGCAGCTTGGCCGCGCGAATCTCCTTGTTGATGAGAATCGTGCGGTCGATGTCGCGGTAGCTGTGGCCCTGCTCGAGCGCGACGTTCGTGCGGGGGCCCTTGTAGGACTCCTCCTTGGAGTAGGCATCCTGGCCGAAGGCCGCCTCGGTGAAGATGTAGCGCGGCTCATCGGCGAACTCCATCTTGGTGGAGTCGAGGAGCAGCCCGTCGCGCTTGGCGTTGAAGTCCAGCGCGGTGGCCGGAATGATGCTCTTCGTCTGGAAATTGCCCGGCGCGAGCACGATGACGGTGAGGATGCGGCCCTTCGGGATGTCGAGGGTCATGGACCACACCTTGCCGAATTTCTCGCCCTGGAAATTGCCGACCGGCAAATCCAGGAGCTTGGAGACGCGCTCGACGTAGCCGAGCGAGACCTTGGGCCGGCTGGCCGTCTTGCTGGCCTGGTCGCCCTCCTCGAGGAAGTAGGGCTCCTGGCCGAAGAGGCGGTAGGCGGCGGCGACGCGATCGCTGCGGCCGGCGTCGGTCCACTTGGACAGGTCGATGGCCGCGGCGGTCTTGAACACCTCCGGGCTGACGTTCAGGCGGTAGACCTGCTGCGTGCCGTCGGGGATCAACGCGAGCGGCGGGACCGCGACGATCTTGTTGCCGACGTCGAGCGAGTTGTCGGACGTGATCAGGACTTCGACGATGCGTCCGTTGACGAGGTCGACGCCGAGGTCCTTGATCCGGCCGAGATCCTCATCGAGGAAGTTTTTGACCTGGATGTTCTTGAACTCGTGGATCGGCTTGTCCGCGCCGAGGGGCGTGGGAGACGGGTCCTTCTGGGCCAGCACGGGAAGCGAGAGGACGCCGGCCAGGAGGGCGCCGGCGAGGAGGGGAAATTTCGATTTCATGGAATAGTGATTTCTTTGATACGGGAGGGAGGAGAGCCGGGGAGGCCGGTTCACGGGGAGTCGTAGATCTCGACGAGGCCGACACCGGTGGTGTTGCCCACGCCGGTGACGTGCACGGTGTAGTTGCCGGGCTGGAGCGTGATGAGCAGGGCGGCGTCGCGGCTGCCGGCCGCGAGGGCGAAGGCGCCGACCTGGGCCGCGGCGGCGCGAATCTGCGCCGCGGTGCTGACGCCGTTTTCCCAGTTGTCGTTGGTGGCGGTCTCGGTGCGGCCGCTGAAGAGCATGATCGTCGGATCGGCGAGCACGTTGGCGACGCCGAAGGCCGTGAGGCCGGGGCCGACGCCGCGGATGAGGACGGTGCGCGGCGCGTTGCCCGCGATCACGAGGCCGGCGACGAGCGTGCCTTCACCGGCGGTGATGTTCATGCGCGCCGCGACATTCACGAGGCGCGAGCCCGCGGTGAGGTCAGTGTCGTAGATCTCCGTGAGCGCGATGCCGGTCGTGCCGTTGGGGCGGACCATGCTGGTGGTGTGCGCGCCGTCGTTGAAGAGCGCGAGGAGCGCGGAGTCCTTGCTGCCGTTCGGCAGGGCGAACGCACCGACGCGGGCACTGGTGGCGGCGACGAGGGTGGCGTTGGCCTGCCCGGCCGCGGTGGTCTGCCAGTCGTCGTTCGTGGCGAGGACGGTGCCGCCCGGGCCGAAGAGCGTGAGCATGGGATCGGCGAGGACGTTGACGATGCCGTAGGGCGCGAGGCCCGGGCCGACGCCGCGCACGAGGAGGTTCTTGCCGTTGCCGGAGACCACGAAGCCGAGGATCAACGTCTGGTCACCGGGGCCCGAGAGGGCGCGCGCGGAGAAGTTCGAGATCCGGCTGGCCGGCACAACCGGCACGCCCGGGGTCGGATCGATGACGATCGTCACGAGCGCGGTGGTGGTGCCGATGGCGTTCGTGGCGCCGATCGTCACGCTGAACGTGCCCGCGGCGGTGGGCGTCCCGGTGATCGCACCGGTGATGGGATTGAGCGTCAGACCGGCGGGCAGGCCGGTGGCGGTGTAGCGCGTGGGCAGGCCGGTGGCCGCGATCACATAGGTGGTGAAGGCGGTGCCGGCGGTGCCGGAAGCGGTGGCCGGGCTCGTGATGATGGGCGCCGCCGAGGCCGTGCCGATCGTGATCGTGACGGTGGCCGTGGAGGTGCCGGTGTCGTTCGTGGCCTGGATGGTCACGACCGAGACGCCGGGCGTCGTCGGCGTGCCGTTGATCGCGCCGGTGAGGGGATTGAGGGTCAGGCCCGGCGGGAGGCCGGTGGCGGCGTAGCTCGTGGGCAGGCCGGTGGCCGCGATCACGTAGGTGACAAACGGGACGCCGACGGTGCCGGGCGCGCTCGTCGGGCTCGTGATGATGGGGACCGAGGCGGCGCCGCCGACGATGAAGACCAGCGTGCCGGTCGTCACTCCCGCCGCGTTGGTGGCGGAGAGCGTCGCGACAAACGTGCCCGCGGTCGTGGGCGTGCCGTTGATCGCGCCGGTGAGCGGATTCAGGGTCAGGCCGGGCGGGAGACCGACCGCACCGAAGCTATCGGGCGCGCCCGTCGCCGAGATGATGTAGGTGACGAACGGCGTGCCGACGGTGGCCGGCGTGAGGGTCGCACTGGTGATGATCGGGCGGACGTTCGCCTCCGCGACGAGGAGGTTGAGCGCGGAGACGCCGGTGCCGAAGGCATTGGTGGCGCCGAGCGCGACGACGTAGGTCGCCGCCGTCACGGGCGTGCCGGAGATGACGCCGGTCAACGCATTGAAGACGAGCCCGGGAGGAAGTCCGGACGCGGTGTAGCTCGTGGGCAGGCCGGACGCGGTGATGGTGTAGCCAAACGGCGTGCCGACCGTGGCGCCGAGGTTGGGCTGCAGGTTGACAATCACCGGAGCGACGCCGGCGGCCGCGATCGTGATCGTGAGCGTGGCGGAGTCGACGCCGGTGCCGTTGACCGCACGAAGCAGCGTGGTGGTTGTGCCCGGGGTCGTCGGCGTGCCCGTGATGGCGCCGGTCGTCAGGCCGATGCTCAGGCCGGCCGGGAGCGGGCTGGCCGAGAAGCTGTTCGGCAGGCCCGTGGCGGTGATCGTGAAGCTGAACGGCGTGCCGACGGTGCCGGCCGCGGTCAGCGGATTATTCGTGATGTTCGGAACGACGCCGGAGGCGGCCACGGTGATCGTCAGCGTCACGGAGTCGACGCCGGTGCCATTGACCGCACGGAGCAGCGTGCTGGTCGTGCCCGGGGTCGTCGGCGTGCCCGTGATGACGCCGGTCGTCAGCCCGATGCTCAGGCCGTCCGGGAGCGGGCTGGCCGAGAAACTGTTCGGCAGGCCCGTGGCGGTGATCGTGAAGCTGAACGGCGTGCCGACGGTGC
>CAZENI010000041.1:0-17187 GCA_964513055.1 uncultured Opitutus sp. | reverse complement strand
GAACGGCGTGCCGACGGTGCCGGCCGCGGTCAGCGGATTATTCGTGATGTTCGGAGCGACGCCGGCGGCGGCCACGGTGATCGTGAGCGTCGCATTGCCGGTGCCGGTGCTGTTCGTCGCGCTGAGCAGCACCGCGGTGGTGCCGACCGCAGTCGGGGAACCGGTGATGACGCCGGTGGCCGGGACGATGCTCAGGCCCGCGGGCAGCGGGCTGGCCGCGTAAGTCGTCGGCAGACCTGACGCCGTGATCGTGAAGCTGAACGGCGTGCCGACGGTGCCGGCCGCGGTCAGCGGATTATTCGTGATGATCGGGGCGACACCGGCGGCGGCCACGGTGATCGTGAGCGTCGCATTGCCGGTGCCGGTGGTGTTCGTCGCGCTCAGCAGCACCGCCGTGGTGCCGACGGCGGTCGGGGAACCCGTGATGACGCCGGTGGCCGGCACAATGCTCAGGCCCGCGGGCAGCGGGCTCGCCGCATAACTCGTCGGCAAGCCTGACGCGGTGATCGTGAAGCTGAACGGCGTGCCGACGGTGCCGGCCGCGGTCAGCGGACTGTTCGTGATGATCGGGGCGACGCCGGCGGCGGCCACGGTGATCGTGAGCGTCGCGTTGCCGGTGCCGGTGCTATTCGTCGCACCGAGCAGCACCGCGGTGGTGCCGACCGCGGTCGGCGAACCGCTGATGACGCCGGTGGCGGGCGCGATGCTCAGGCCCGCGGGCAGCGGGCTGGCCGAAAAGCTCGTCGGCGATCCCGACGCGGTGATCGTGAAGCTGAACGGCGTGCCGACGGTGCCGGGCCGGGTCAGCGGACTGTTCGTGATGATCGGAGCGACACCGGCCGCGGCCACCGTGATGGTGAGCGTCGCGTTACCCGTGCCGCTGCTGTTCGTGGCGCCGAGCAGGACCGCGGTCGTGCCGGCCGTGGTCGGTGAACCGCTGATGACGCCCGTGGCGGGCGCGATGCTCAAACCGGCGGGCAGCGGGCTGGCCGAGAAGCTCGTCGGCGAACCCGACGCGGTGATCGTGTAGCTGAAGGCCGATCCGACCGTGCCGGCGGCGGCCAGGGAAGCATTCGTGATGATCGGCGCAGGAGCGGTCACCGTCAGCGCGGCCGGGTCGCTCAAGAGCGAGCCCGAGAGATTGGTGACGACGACGTCGTAGTTCGCAGCGTCGGCGGCCTGGACGTTCGTCAGCGTGAGCGTGGACGTGGTGGCGGACGCGTTACCGACGATGTTGGCGGTGGCCTTGCGCCACTGATAGCTCACCGTCGAGGTGCCGGAAGCCGTGACCGAAAACGTCGTGGTCGTGCCCGTGACCGCACTGTGCGAAACGGGCTGGGCGGTGATGACGAGCGTCGCGACGCCGGTGGCGGTGAAGCTCTGCCGCAGCATGTTGAACTCGACGGAGGGCGAGACCCGGCCCGCCTGCGTGGCCTGGAGGGTGATGACACCCGGGGCGGTCGGCGTGACGGTGAACACGCCCGCGACCGGTCCGCTGATCGAGGCGGCGCCGGCGGAGCCGGTCACCACGGTGAGGGCGATCGGCAGGCCGGAGCTGGCCGACGGCGCGACCGTGAACGAACCCGCGCTGATGGCGCGATCGGCGATGGCGGCAAAGCTGACGGACTGCCAGTTCGTGTTGATGGCACCGGTCGTGTAGAAACGGCCCGCGCCGAAACCGACGTCACCGGGGACGAAGGTCAGCGTCGAGAAGACGCTGCCGAGATTGGCGATGTCCGAGGCGCGCCCGGTGAGCGGGTGCAGCGTGCCGAGAATCGAGAACCCGGTGATCGGATCCAGGCGGACGTAATACATCTTGTCCGTGCCGTAGCCGACGTCGGTGCCGGTGAAGGAGAGCGCGTTGTAGCCGCTGATGCCGAGGTCGAACTTGTCGGTCCCGGTGCCGAGCAGCGCGGGATCGAGCGTGCCGAACTTGGTGAAGCCGGTCACGGGATCGGTGCGCAGGTAATAGAAGTAGTTGAGCCCGTAGCCGAGGTTCGCCGCGGCAAAGGTCAGGCCGAAATAGCCGCTGCCGCCCAGGGTCGCGGGGCCGCCGGGGCCGGACATCGGCTTCAAGTCGGTCACGGCCGAGGCGGTGGCGGAGCTCGGCTTGATCACCGAGAAGTAGTCGCCGCCCGTCTTGCGGTGGATGAAATAGAAATTCACCGCGCCGTAGCCGATGTCAGGATCGGCGGAGGTGAGCGCGGCGTAGGAGTTCGGCGTGAGCTTGCTGCCGATGTCCGCGTGATTGGTCGCGGCGCCGGAGCCCGCGATGTAGCGGGTGAACGCCGCGATGTCGCCGCCGGCGGGAATCGCGGTGCCCTTGATCGAGTAGAACTGGTTGGCACCGCCGCCGAGCGACAGATCCTGCGCCATGTGATGGAAGCCGGCCAGGCTGCCGCCGATGGCCCACTGCGGGGTGAGCGTGACCACGCCGGTTGCGGGCGTGATGGCGAGCGTGGCCATGTTGTCGGCGCGCGCGCTGTTGCCAGCGAGAGCCAGGAGGGCCCCGATGGCCGGGAGGATAAACGTGCGATATTTCATCTGAATTCTTGGGTTGAAGCTGCGATGGTCACCAGGACGGGGAGTCGACGAAGGGGCACCGCGGACGCATCCGCGCGGCCCGTCGTTCGACGCGAGGTCGGAGCGGCGTGAAGCCTATTGGTCCCCGAAACGGGGTCCTCCGAGCAGTCGGCCGAGCACCGCGGCTCCGACACGCCGGCTGGAGTGGCGTGCAATACGAGGGGAGCGAAGAGTGCAACGGACCGACATGAACAGAGTATGAGGCGTCGCGCCTGCCCGTGCCATGGGGTGAGGACCCACCGGAGATGGCCTGATGCCACGCGCCCTCCGGTCCGCGCCGCGGGCCGGCGCCGCGGCGTCCTTGCTTTCTCATTACACCACCACCCCGGCGGGCGGCCCGGCTGTTAGAATAACAGCTCGCCGCCTTTGCGTCGCCGGACCGCGCGTGTCACTCCTCCCGCCCGCCGCGCCCGTCGGCGTTCGCTCCCACCCCTGGCCGCGAGGAGCCCCCGGCGCGCCCGCGGCGAAAACCCCACGCCATGAAAACCCGCTGCTCCCCTCCCCTCTGCCTCCTCGCCCTCGCCTGCGCCCTCGTCGCCGGCCCGCCCGGCACCTCCCGCGCGCAGGACGCCGCGCCTCCCGTCGCCGGACCGTCCTCCTCCGGCTCCGGCAGCATCTCCGGCCGCGTCCGGAACGTCGTCAGCGGCCAGTTCCTCAACAACGTTCGCGCCTCGATCCCCGGCTCGGACCTCGTGGCCTACACGGATCCGTCTGGGACCTTCCGCCTGCCACGCGTCCCCAGCGGCGCCGTGGTGCTGGAGATCTTCCACACCGGCTTCGATGTGCAGCGCCTGCCGCTCACGATCGCTCCCGGGCAGCACGTGGAGCGGGACATCGATCTGACGAGCGTCGCGCGCTACGGCGAGGCCAGCGCCACGGTGAAGCTCGACTCGTTCGTCGTCTCCACCGCGCGCGAGACCGATGGCGAGGCCATCGCGATCAACGAGCAGCGCTTTGCCGCGAACATCAAGAACGTCATGGCGACCGACGCCATCGGCGAGGTGATGGACGGCAACGTCGGCGAGTTTCTCAAGTTCATGCCCGGCATCACCGCCGAATACGATCTGGAGAACGGCAACTCCGTCGCCTCCGTCTCCGTCCGCGGCTTTCCCACGAGCATGTCGAACGTCTCGACCGACGGCGCCCAACTCGCCAACACCGGCAACGCCCAGGGCAACTCGCGCGTTTTCCAGTTCAGCCAGGTCTCGATCAACAACCTCTCGCGCCTCGAGGTCACCAAGGTCCCCACGCCCTCGTCGCCCGCCGACTCGCTGGCCGGCTCCGTCAACATGGTCACGAAAAGCGCCTTCGAGCGGAAGGATGCCGAGCTGCGCTACAACGTGAGCCTGTCGGCGACGCGTTTCGGCGTGCCCGGCGAGAGCCTCACGCTCGGCAAGGTGCCGCACACCTCGGATCGGAAGATCCGAAAAATCCTGCCGAGCTACAGCTTCGACTACACGCTGCCGGTGACCCGGACCTTCGGGCTCGTGCTCACCGCCAACAGCATGAACCGCTTCATGCGCCAGCTCCCGCTGCGCAAGGTCTACAACGCCACCGCCGCCGGCACCGGCGCCTCGTTCGAGCGACCCTACCTGCAGCAGTTCCAGTTCGTGACCGCGCCGCGCGTCAACGAGCGCAATTCGCTCGGGGTGCGCGCCGACTGGCAGCTCCACCGCGGCGGCGTCCTCTCGGTCAACGCCGAGTCCAGCCGCTACGAGTCGGATCGCGCGTCGGTCGACATGCAGTTCGACGCCGGCACCAACGCCGCGCCCACGCCGGCGACGGGCACGCGCCTGAGCTTCGACGAGGACACCGTGACCGGCGCCACCGGGCGCGGCGCCGTCACGATGATGGGCACCGCCGCGGTGAAGCAGACGCTGAAGACCACGGCCGGCAACGCACGCTACCGCTTCGACAACGGCGACTGGCGCGTCGAGGCCAGCCTCGGCCACTCCAGTTCGCAGGGCGGCTACCAGGACACGGCGCACGGCCACTTCCGGCAGTTCGGCATCGTGATGGCCGTGCCCGTGCGCGTGACCTTCGACCGCATCGTGGCCGACCGGCCGCAGTCGATCCAGGTCTTCGACAACAGCAACCGCGAGGTGGACTTCCACGACCCGCGCAACTTCCGGCTCAACACCGCCAACACGACGCCGCGCGACATCCACGACTCGATGGTGAACGCGAAACTGGACGTGCGCAAAAGCCTCGCCGCGCTGCCGTTCCCCGCGGCGCTGCAGCTCGGCGGCCTCCAGCGCCGGCAGACCCGCGACGTCCGCCGGCAGAGCGTCACCCTGACCTACAACGGCGTGGGCGGCGACCTCAGCCCCGCGCCGTATCGTTTTTCCACCTACGTCAACCAGGACGAGGGCTCCGGCTTCACCAACATGCCGTGGATCTCGCCCTACAAGGTCTGGGAGGCCTACCAGGCCAATCCCGCGCTCTTCACCAAGACGAACGCGCAGGCCGTCGCCGAGGAGACGTTTCGCATGACCAACTCGGAGTTCCTGCAGGAAGCCGTCTCCGCCGCCTATCTCCAGGCCGAGGCCGGCCTGCTGCACAACCGGCTGAAGGTGCTGACCGGCGTGCGCTTCGAGCAGACGAACACCAAGGGCGAGGGCGTCCGCCTCGATCCCGCCGCCGTCTTTCAGCGCAACGCCGCCGGCGGCTTCCTGCGCGACGCGGCCGGCAACCGTATCCGGAAACCGGAGGCCGGCGCCGCCGGCTCGATGGAGGAGCTGCGCCTCATCCGCCAGGAGCGCGCCCACCGGGCGGACCGCACCTACGACGGCTACTACCCGAGCGTGCACCTGACCTACACGGTGCGGGAGAACTTCCTCGTGCGCGCCGCCTACGCGAAAACCTACGGCCGCCCCGACCTCACCAACATCGTCCCGAACACCTCCATCACCGAGAGCGATCTCGACGACAACACCGCCGACCCCAACGCGCTGCGCGGCCGCATCGCGGTGCGCAACACCGGGCTGCGGCCCTGGACGGCGGACAACTACGATCTCTCGCTGGAGTATTACACGCCGCAGGGCGGCCTGTTGAGCGCGGGCGCGTTTCGGAAGGAGATCGACGGCTTCTTCGACGACGAGGTGAAGCTCGCGACGGCCGACGACCTCGAGGCCCTCGGGCTCGACCCGCGTTACCTCGGCTGGCAGCTCTCCACCAAGCGCAACCTGAACGGCACCGCGCGGGTGAGCGGTGTCGAGTTCAACGTCCGCCATTCCCTGCGCCCGCTCGGCGCGTGGGGCCGCCCGTTTCAGGTGTTCTGGAACGGCACCAAGCTCCGCCTCAGCGGCAGCCAGGAGACGGATTTCTCCAGCTTCCTCCCCACGACGATGAACGCCGGCCTCAACTTCAGCCGGAAGCCGGTCAGCGCGATGCTCAAGTGGAACTACCGCGGCAAACAGCGGCGCGGCGCGTGGCTGCCGCTCGGCGCGGATGCCTTCGAGCACATCGCGGCGCGCAGCACGGTCGACGCGAGCCTCGACTACCAGATCCGCAGCAAGCTCTTCCTCTTCGTCACGGTGCAGAACCTCTTCAACGCGTCGGAGGTCCTGCTGCGCTACGGTTCCGCCACGCCGGCCTACGCCACGCAGCACCGCGAGACCGTGCTCGGCACGCAGATCAGCCTCGGGCTCAAGGGCACGTTCTGACGCCGCATTGCGTCGCGCGCGGCGGAGAATTCCCTTCGAGGGCGTCGAAAAAGGGGCTCGGCTCGGAAGGCAGGAGCCCGCTTGCGGGCGATTTCGCCGCGTGTTCGCCCGGCGACCTCGCGTCCATCGCGCGCAAGCGCGCTCCTACCGCAGACCTTTTTCGACGCGCTCTTAACGCCGCGCGTCGCCGCCGCGCGGCGGCAGTTTCAGCGCGGCGCGCAGGTAGGGCTCGATGCCCCGCGCGCAAAAGTAGAAGCCCATCGAGTTGGCGTGCCGGCCATCCGCCAGCCCGTCGGCCTGCTCCCGCGACAACATCTCCAAGCCGTCCACATGCACGAGCAGCGTGTCGCCCGCGGCGACGCGCGCCGCGACGAACTCCCGCGCAAACGCCCGCTTCTCGATCTGCCGCTCACCCGCCTCGCCGGGGATGTCCTCCGACGGATTATAATACGGCCCGGTCACGAGGATCGGCGTCCGCGGATGTTTCGTGCGCAGGATGTCGACGAACTTGGGCAGGTTCTCCCGATAGGTCGCGGTCGTCGGATTCGCCCAGAAATCCACGACGAAACACGCCGCATCGATCTCCGCCACGGCGTGCGCCAGGGCCGGCTCACCCATGCCGTTGCCGGCGAAGCCCAGATTCACGAAATCGAAGTCCAGCCAGCGGCCGAGCAACGCAAGATACGTCCCGCCGGGATTCGCCGCCGCGCTGCCCTGCGTGATGCTCGAGCCGTAAAACACGACCGGCTTGGCCACCGCGTAGCCCCGCGCCGGCCAGAGCTGCGCGCCCGGCTGCAGCACGATTTCCTTGATCGCCAGCGGACGGGCCACGGGCAGGTAGAGCGTGATCTCGCGGCGCGCGCGCGTCTTCCCGGCCGACCATTCCTTGACCAGTTTGCCCGCGCGATCCGGCGCCGCGCTGCCGCGATAAACGCCGTCGACATAGAGGTCGACGCCGCCATTCGCCATGCCGGTCACATGCGGCGGCGGCGTGATCGTGGTGCCCTCCGCCACGAGCCCGACGAATTCCGAATCGGTCGCGAAGCGAATCCGCACGCCCGCCGGGCCCTGCGCGCCCGACCAGACCTTGGGCGGAAACGTCGTCTTCAGCCGGTTCGGCAGCCGCCGCAGCTCCGGCCGGTCCTCCTCGAACCACGCCAGGCCGTGCACCGCCAGTCGAGCATCCGGGAACGGGATACGCAGCGCCCTCGGATCGTCGATGGTCGCGGCGCTGGCGCTCAGCAGTGGGAGAAGGCAGGCGAGCAGGCGAAGGGTTGGTTTCATGGGCCTGAAAACGAATGCGTCTCCCCGCTCACCGCGCGGCGCGGGTCGCGCGGAAATTGCCGATCGCCTCGCTCGTGCGCAACGCGCGATCGTAGATCCGCAGGACGGCGATCTCGCCGTCGAACGCCGGCGCCACGCGAAGCGACGCCCCGCCCGACACGTCCCCGAGCGCCGCGTCGGGACCCGCCTTCGCGGGCGCGACGAAGCGCCCATACCCGAAGGCCCGGGCCGTGCCGCCATCACCGAGCCTGCCGTCCACGACGACCGAGACCAGCTTGGGTCCGCCATCCACGCTGAAGACCACGTGATGGCGCGCCCCGGCGCGCAGGAGCCCCGCATCCGACGCCCATGCGAACGTGTTCTTCCCGTCGCTCAACTCGAGCTGCACCTCGCCCTGCCCGCCCGTCACGAGCCGCACGCCCGCGCCCTTTTCATCCCGCGAATCCACCAACACCTGGCCGGCACGCCGGCTCGCCGCCGTGAACGCGACCTCGATGCTGAACCCTCCGCCGCCGGCGAGATTCGGCAGCCGGGGCATCGGCCGCGGCCGCGCCATCTCGGTCGCGCCCACGGCCGCGAGGACCAGCCCCTGGCTCGCGACCTCGCGGAGGCTCTCCTGGCGAAACAGGCCGTCCAGCAGCGCCGGATCGATCGCCGCCACGCGGGCCTCCCGCTTGTTGGTCGCCGAGATGAAGAACCGGCCGTCGTCCTCGATCAGGTCCGGATAACTCGATCCGCGGTTCGGCTCCGCGTTGTAGCACACCAGTTCCGGTTGGGACCAGACCAGCCGCCCGTCCTTCACCGCGCCGGCGGCCAGCCAGGCGGCGTTGCGGCTGGTCACGGGCGGACCGGCGCCGCGCTGCATGTCATCGTTATTGTGATACCAGAGCAGATATTTCCCGTCTGTGGTGCGCCACACCGCGGCGCAGGCGATCGAGTTCTTCAGCGCATGCCCGCCGTCGGCATAGGTCGCCGGCGCGGGCTCGGTCCAGCTCTTCCCGCCGTCGCGGCTGTAGGCGGCGGCGACATAACCGTGCACGGTGCGGAGAATGCACGCCAGCCCGCCGTCCGGCAGCACGGCCAGGTTGTGCTCCTGCTGCAGCGGATCCAGCGCCGCCGAGCGGATGCCGCGCCCGTCCTCCGGCAGCAGTTTCCATTCGATCCGCGCCGGATCGCGCTCGGTGAAGATATTGTCCGAACGATAAACCCAGCCGGAGCCGTTCTCCGTCGGCGCCAGCCGGCGCCACTCGTCATTCGCCGGCCGTTCCGCGGGCGCGCGCGGATAGCGGGGCTCATAGCGGCCGAGGCGCGTGAACGCGAAGACCAGCGCGCCGTCGAACGCAGTGGGCTTGTCGACGCCCCAGAACATCTGGACGCGCCCGCCCCATTCATTGCCGCGATCGAGCTCCGCGACGGGCAGCGGCAGCCGGTGCCGCTGCGCCGACCACGTCCGGCCGTGATCGTCGGAGTAACGGTAGACATACCAGCCCAGGAGGGTCGCGTGCGTCAGGGTCTTGCCCGGGATCGACCGGACGTCGTCACCGTTGTAATTATAGAAGGCATACACCCGGCCGCCCGGCGTCACCGCCGGCACGACCCAGGAACTCTCGATCGCCCCGGAGGGCTCGATGTCGATCGACGGCGACCAGGTGCGGCCCTGATCCCGGCTGATCCGCGCCACCACGTGCTGCCCCGGCTGGCTCTCGCCACCGGGCCCGGTCGTCATCGTGCACAGCCAGTTGCCGTCCTTGGTGATCACGACATACGGCTGGTCGCAGTAGCTTTCATCGGGGATGAGCCGGCCCTCGGAGAACCGCCGCCAGTCGGCAGCCTGACCGGCGACGGCGAACGCGAGCAGGGCGAAACTCGGAAGAGTGCGGATGAGGCGCGCGAGGAGCATGCGGTGGCGGGAGGGGTCGCCCGTAGCTGACACCGGCTTCTCCGCCGAAGCAAAGCCCGGCGCGTGGTATGGTAACGTGACCTCCGCGGATCGAGGCCGACGCGACTCCAAATCCTGGCGGCCGCGATCGCGTTCGCCCAGCGCCGCGATCACGCCGTCAGCCGCATCACCGGCTCGTGCGCGAGGCTGATCAGGCGCGCCGACCCCGTGCCGCCCCGCAGGCGCTCGGCAATCACGGTCACCGCCTGCGCGACCATCGTGGCCCACGGGATGCCGATCGTCGTCAACCGCAGCCGCTCGGCCACCGGCGCGTTGTCGAAACCGACCAGCGGCGGCCGCGGCACGCCCTGCTCCGCGCAGAACGCGATCACCGCTTCCGCCAGCCGGTCGTTGCAGGCGAAAATCCCCGCCGGCTTCCCCGCGAGGATCGCGCCGGCCTTCGCCCTCCCGGCTTCGACATACCACGAGTCCGCGCTCACGACCTGCGCGACGCCGGCGTGCGCGCAAAACCCCGCGATCCGCTGCACGCTGCGCGCATCGTCGGCCGGACCCGCCAGCACCGCGAAGCCCGCCGTGCGACCCGTGCGCTCCTTCAGCAACTCGGCCGCGCATGCGCCTCCGGAAAAATCGTCCGTCGTCACGGCATCCACATAGGTGCCGCCCAGTCCCACCGGCGGACGGTTGTTCAGCGAGAGGGCGAACTTCCGCGCCGCCGCCGCCGCCTGAATCGCCGCCGGACTCTCCCAGGCGACCGGATAGAACTCCTCGCGCAGCCGCGGCACCGCCTCCTCGTCCGGCCAGCTCCGCACCACCGGGATGCCCTGCCCCGCCAGCGCCGCCTCCAGTCGCTCCAGCAAATGCGCGCCAAAACTCCCCTTCCGCTTCGCCCGCGGATGGAAAATCAACTGCGCCCCCAACAGCTCCGCCCGCGCACCGGGCACATACGACCCCGACGCCGCCCGCCGCTGCAACAACCCCTCCTCCTGCAGCTCTCCCAGCAGCCGGTGCGCCGTCTGGTAGCTGATCGCAAACCGTTGCGCCACCGCCCGCGTCGACAGGAACCGCCCGCCCGGATGCGCGAAGTCGCTCTGCAATCGCGCCACCAGCGCCGCCTTCACTTCGATCACGTGGGGGGAGCGCGGCCGGGCCATGGACCGGGATTCGTTATCATATCAGTTTGCTTGTCGAGCGATTTGTTAATGATTGAGTGCCGCGCCGCCACCCGGTCCACTGTCACCCGCATGGCTGGAGCACCCCTGGCGGAAAAAGTCGTCGTCGTGATCGGTGGCACCACCGGTCTCGGCCTCTCCGCGGCCGCCGCGTTCCTCGCCGCCGGCGCCCGCGGCGTCGTCGTCACCGGCCGCGATCCCGCCAGCGCCACCGCCGCCCTCGCGCGGCTCGGCGCCGCCGCCGACGCGCTCACCGGCGACGCCCGCGATCCCGCGCACGCCCCCGCCGCCATCGCCCTCGCCGTCGGACGCTTCGGCCGCTTCGACGCGCTGTATCATGTCGCCGGCGGCAGCGGCCGCCGCCTCGGCGACGGCCCGCTGCATGAGCTCACCGACGACGGCCTGCGCGCCACCCTCGAGCTGAATCTCCACTCCGTCATCCTCTCGAACCGCGCCGCCGCCCGGCAGTTTCTCGCGCAGGGCACCGGCGGCGCCATCCTCAACATGGGCTCCGTCCTCGGCTGGTCGCCCTCGCCGCAATTCTTCGCGACGCACGTCTATGCCGCCGCCAAGGCCGCGATCGTCGGCTTCACGCAATCCGCCGCCGCCTACTACGCCGCGCAGAACCTCCGCTTCAACGTCCTCGCCCCCGCCCTCGTCGAGACGCCCATGGCCCGCCGCGCCGCCGCCGACGAGACGATCCTCAAGTTCGTCGCCACCAAGCAGCCGCTCGACGGCGGCCGCATCGGCCGCCCCGACGACTGCGACGGCGCCGCCGTTTTCCTCCTCAGCGACGCCGCCCGCTTCATCACCGGCCAGGTCCTCGCCGTCGACGGCGGCTGGTGCGTGAGCGAGGGCCAAATTCCCCCTGCCAAACAAGACCGCTCATGAGCGCTGATGGGCGCTAAATTCCGAGCCACCGAATCACCACTCATCCAACCCACCATAGAGGGGAATTTTCAGGAATCAGACCCGAACCTCTTATTCCCCCAATTCCCGGTCATTAGTGCCCATTAGTGGTTTATCCCAATCAGCGCTCATCAGCGTCCATCAGCGGTTTCTTCCGCCCTCTCTCTCAACTCTCATCACTCAACTCGTCGCCTCAGCCAAATGTCCGCCGCCACCGATTTCTACGACAAGACCACGCAACTGCTCGGCCAGCTCCGCGCGACGCAGCTCCCCGCCATCGAGCGCGCCGCCGAGATCTGCGCCAACTCCATCGCGCGCGGCGGCCTCGTCTTCATGTTCGGCGCCGGCCACTCGCGCATGATGTGTGAGGAGATGGCCCCGCGCCAGGGCTGCTTCGTCGGCTTCTTCTCCTGGGCCGAGCAGGCCGTCTCCCAGCACTGCGCCACCATCGGCATGAACGGCCTCCGCGGCCCGCTCTTCCTCGAGAAGATCGAAGGCTACGCCGGAGAACTCCTCTCCGGCTTCAAGTTCGGCCCGCACGACGCCTTCATCGTCATCTCCACCTCCGGCATCCGCCCGCTCATCGTCGAGATGGCCCTCGGCGCCAAGGCCCGCGGCCTCCCCGTCATCGGCGTCGTCTCCGTCGCGCACTGCTCGCAATCGAAAACCTCTCACTCCTCCGGGAAGAAACTCATCGATGTCGCCGACGTCGTCCTCGACAACCAGTGCCCGCCCGGCGACTGCGTCGTCGAAGTTCCCGGCCTCGCCTGGCGCACCGGCCCGACCTCCACCGTCACCGGCGCGATGTTGATCAACATGCTCCGCTGCGAAACCGCCGAGCGCCTCCTCGCCCGCGGCCACACGCCCGTGATGCTCCCCAGTCACCAGTTTGTGGGGACAACCACCGCCCACGCCGCCGAGGAACAGCTCGAAGCCTACTACGAAGGCTACCGCCGGAGCGTCGCGCACCTCTACCAATAAGGCGCTCCCGCAAGCGACGAACCGCTCTTAACCACGGATCACACGGATGACACGGATACGATCCAGCTCTTGGAGACTAACTGTCCTTCATCCGTGCTATCCGTGTAATCCGTGGTCAACCGGTTTGTTCTGTTGTGCCATTGTCCGCGCCATCCCTGTAATTCGCGGTCAAAAAGCTCTTCTGCCATGAATTGGTCGGCAGGCCTCGACATCGGTGGCACCAATCTGAAAGCCGTCGCCGTGACGACCGACGGCACCGTCCTGCAACGGATCAGTCATGCCACCGAGGACGGCATCGCCTCCGCCGCCGACTGGACGCAACGCGCCCGCACCCTCCTCGCCGAGTTCGAACGCGCCCACGTGCTGCCGCCCGCTTCAGTCGGCGTCTGCGCCCCCGGCCTCTCCGCCGCCGACCGCCGCAGCATCGCCCACCTTCCGGGTAAACTCGCCGGCCTCGCCGGTCTCGACTGGACGCGCGCGCTCGACCGCCCCGCCCTCGTCCCCGTCCTCAACGACGCCCACGCCGCCCTCCTCGGCGAAGCGTGGATCGGCGCCGCCCGCGGGAAGCAGCACGTCGTCCTGCTCACCCTCGGCACCGGCGTCGGCGGCGCCGTCCTGAGCGACGGCCGCCTCCTCCGCGGCGCCATCGGCCGCGCCGGCCACATCGGCCATCTCTCCCTCGATCCCGAAGGCGCCGTCAGCATCACCGGCATGCCCGGCGCGATCGAAGTCATGATCGGCGACTGCACCGTCGCCGCGCGCACCAACGGCAGGTTCCAAAGCACCGCCGCCCTCGTCGCCGCGCACCTCGCCGGCGACGCCGACGCCACGCGCGTCTGGCTCCGCTCCATCCGCGCGCTCGGCACCGCACTCGGCTCCTGCATCAACCTCTTCGATCCCGAAGTGATCGTCGTCGGCGGCGGCATCGCGCAGGCCGGCGACGCCCTCTTCACTCCGCTCGCGCACGAACTCGCTCGCGTCGAGTGGCGCCCCGGCGGTCACCGCGTGCCCGTCGTGCCCGCCACGCTCGGCGAGTGGGCCGGCGCCATCGGCGCCGCCCGCAACTCCCTCCTTCCTCCATGACACCTTCCGCCACCTACCTCGCACGCGCGCGCGAATTGATCGACACCGTCGCCGCCCAGCACGCCGGCATCGCCACCGCCGCCGACTGGTTCGCCGCCACCATCCTCGCCGGCCGCATGGTCCACGTCTTCGGCTCCGGTCACTCGCGCATCATGGTCGAGGAGATGTGGCCGCGCTACGGCTCCTTCCCCGGCTTCAACCCCATCGTCGAGCTCTCGCTCTCGTTCCACAATCTCGTCGTCGGCGCCAACGGCCAGCGCCAGGCCATGTTCCTCGAAAACGTCAGCGGCCTCGCCGAGCGCATCCTGCGCAATTACGATCTCGCGACGACCGACACCGCCTTCGTCATCTCCTCCAGCGGCTGCAACGTCGTGCCGATCGAGATGGCCGAGCAGTTCCAGCGCCGCGGCGTCCGCGTCGTCGCCCTCGTGAGCAGCCGCCACGCCGCCGCCTCGACCTCGAAGCGCGCGGACGGCAGGAAACTCACCGACTTCGCCGACCTCATCCTCGACACCGGCGCGCCCATCGGCGACGCGATGGTCACGATCCCCAATCTGGATACGCCCGTCGCCCCCGGCTCCACCGTCGGCGGCTGCCTCGTCGTCAACGCGATCAAGGCCGAGGTCGCCGCCCGCCTCACCGCCGCCGGCGCCCCGCCGAAAGTCCTCAGTGCCGGCGTGGTGGTCGGCACTGCCCGCGCCACCCAGCTCTTCGAAGCCGCCTACGACGAGCACGCCCACCGGCTCGCGAAACTCTACGCGGCCGTAGGGACGCCATGAGAATCTCACCGACTGCGATCGAAAGGTGGAGCCCGATGTCCCCCTCGGGCTTGGCCTCGCACGCCCCCAAACCAGCCCGTTGAGGACAACGGTCTTCACCCTCGGCATGCCGACCTCCTGCCCCCTCCTCCTCGACCGCATCCCCGTCCTCGCGACGGTCGATGTGCTCGTGGCCGGCGCGGGCACCGCGGGTTGCTGCGCTGCGCTCGCCGCGCGCGAGACGGGCGCCGCTTCCGTCCTCCTCCTCGAGCGCTACGGTTTCCCCGGCGGCACCAGCACCCAGATGCTGGATACGTTCTACGGCTTCTTCACTCCCGGCCAGCATCCGTGCAAGGTCGTCGGCGGCACACCCGATCGCGTGGTCGATGCCCTCGACGCCGCCGGCGCCGTCTTCCTCCGCCCCAACACCTACGGCGCCGGCACCGGCGTGAACTACAACCCCGAGCGCCTCAAACTCGTCTGGGACGAGCTGCTCGCCGCCGCCGGCGTGCGCGTGCTGCTCCATGCCACCCTCGTCGCCGCCGAGCAGGACTCCGCCGGCCGGATCACCGGCGTCGTCATCTCCACCAAGCGCGGCTTCTTCCGCCTCGCCGCGCGCCGCTTCATCGACGCCACCGGCGACGCCGACCTCTGTCACCTCGCCGGCGTGCCGTATGAAAAGGCCGGCGAGCACGAGCCCGCGCAAACGCTCACGACCACGTTTCGGATGAGCAACGTCGACCTCGCCGCCTATGAGCGGGCCGGCGGCAAGAAACTCCTCATGCGCGCCATGGCCGACGCCGTCGACCGCGGCACGCACGCGCTCCCGCGCAAGAGCGGCAGCCTGCACGCCATGAACGCCCGCGGCTGCATCTCCACCGTCGCCGTGCGCGTGGCCGACATCGACGCCACCGACTTCGAGCAGCTCACCGCCGCCGAGCAAACCGGCCGCCGGCAGGCCTTCGTCTACGAAGCGTTTTTCCGCGACTGCGTCCCAGGCTTCGCCGACGCCAGCATCATCGGCCTCTCCCATCAGATCGGCGTGCGCGAGACGCGCCGCGTTTACGGCGAGTATCGGCTGACCAAGCACGACTGCCTTTCCGTCGCGCGCTTCGACGACCGCGTGCTCCTCTGCGGCGCACCGATCGAGGACCACCGCGCCACGCCGGACGGCGGCGAGGAAACCGTCTGGGGCTATGTGCCCGGCGGCGCGGCCTACGACGTCCCATATCGCACCCTCGTGCCGCGCGGTCGCGACGAACTCTGGGTCGCCGGCCGTTGCTTCTCCGCCACCCACGATGCGCACGCCTCCTGCCGTTCGATGGCGCAGACGATGGCGATGGGCCAGGCCGCCGGCACTGCCGCCGCGCTCTCGCTCGCCTCCGACTGCAGCGCCCGCGCCGTGCCCATCCCTCTCCTGCAAACCCAGCTCCGCGCCCGCGGTGCCCTCCTCGAAACCCCTCCGGCCATCGCCGCCACCGGGCGCGATGATTGGCACCGGAACAACCTCCGACAACCGCACGCCTCATGAACACCTCGCCCTCTCCCGATCTGTCCCGTCGCCAATTCATCGCTCATACTGGCCTCGGCCTCGCCGCTGCCGCCACGCTCAGCCGCGCCGTCGCCCAGGGCTCCACCGCCAACACCCGCCTCCGCCTCGGCCTCGTCGGCTGCGGCAGTCGCGGCCAGTGGATCCTCAATCTCTTCGCCGAGCACGGCGGCTACGAGGTCGTCGCCGTCGCCGACTATTTCGAGGCCGCCGTCGCGAAAACCGCCGAGAAATTCAAGCTCCCGCCCGCGCAGACGTTCACCGGATTGAAATGCGCCGAGAAGATGATCGCCAAGGGCGGCCTCGACGCCGTCGCGATCATCAGCCCGCCGTATTTCCATCCGGCCCAGGCGCGCGCCGCCGTCGACGCCGGGCTCCACGTTTACCTCGCCAAACCCGTCGCCGTCGACGTGCCCGGGTGTCACTCCATCGCGGATACCGGCGCCCTCGCGCGCAAAAAGGGCCTCACCTTTCTCGTCGATTTCCAGACGCGCACGAATCCGCTCTACCTCGAGGCGGTGAAACGCCTGCACAGCGGCGCGCTCGGCGACGTCTGCTTTGGCGAGGCGCTCTATCACGCCGAGCGGCTCAAGACCAAAGCCGCACCCGGCGCGTCGGTGGCCGAGGCCCGGCTGCACAACTGGGTCTTCGACCAGGCGCTCTCCGGCGACATCATCGTGGAGCAGAACATCCACGCCATCGACGTCATGAGCTGGGCGATGAAGGAGACCCCGCCCGTCCGCTGCACCGGCACCGGCGGCCGCCGCGTGCGGGTCGATGTGGGCGACGCCTGGGATCACTACGCGCTCGTCTACGAATACGCCAACCAGGTCGGCGTCACGTTCAGCTCGCGCCAGTTCGACGGCCACGGTGAGCCGGGCGGGATCATCAATCGCATGTTCGCCACCAAGGGCACGCTGCTCACGCGCTACGGCGGCGAGGTGATGGTGCGCGGCGGCAAGGAGGTCTTCTACCGCGGCGGCGCCACCACCGCGATCTACAAGGAGGGTGCCGTCGCCAACATCAAATCCTTCCACGAAGCCGTGCTCGCGAAGAATGCCGCCAATCCCACGCTCGAGCCGAGCGTGACGAGCAACCTCGTCGCCATCATGGGCCGCACCGCCGCGCAGGAAAAGCGCACCGTTGTCTGGGCCGAGTTCGTGAAATCCAAAAAACAACTCCACGCCGATCTCACCGGCCTTCAGACCTGAAGCCCATCTGCCTTGAAGGTGGAGCGGGTTTTTACCAACCCCCCCGAAGGAAGAAACCCCGAGCCCCCCCCCCGGATTGGCCAAACCCGCCCCCC
>CAZENI010000040.1:25086-28645 GCA_964513055.1 uncultured Opitutus sp. | reverse complement strand
CCGCCCGACATTCTGATCAACAACGCCGCCGTGATCAACCCGAACGCCCGCCTGTGGGAGATCCCCGCGGCCGAGTTCGACGCGGTGATCGACGTGAATTTGAAGGGCGTGGCGAACGTGATCCGCGCACAGACGGGCGTCGTGCTGGATCTCGGGGCGAAGCACCCCGTGCTGTGGATCTGCCCGCTGGCGATGATCGGGCTCTGCGCGCTTGGTGGCATCGTGCCGGCGCTGAAGGCGTATCGGACGCCGGTCGCGGAGACGCTGGCGCCGGTGTCGTGAGGGATCTTGAAGGAGGGCGGTTGGGGACAACCGCCTCCACCTACGCTGCGCTGGCGGCGGGGCCGGGGCGGCCGACGCGGCCGGCGGCCATGCCGCCGTGCAACGCGGTATAGAACGGGTCGCCCGGCCGGATGGAACCGCGGGCGACGATCTGCCCGGTGAAGGCGCTCTTGTAGAGCGCGGTGAGCAACTCGAGCGTGCGGCGGGCGTCGGCGCCGCTGGTCAGCGGGCGGCGGCCGGCGTCCATGTCGGCGACAAAGTCCGCGAGTTGGGCCGCATGCGTCGAGCCGGTATCGGGCGGGAAATGCTGCCAGGCCTGCACGAGGGTGTTGCCTTCCTCGGCGGCGGTCGGCGCGAGCGTGAGCTTCCAGTTGTCGCGGGTGTAGCCGTAGAGATGCGTGAGCTCGACCGTGGCGCGCTGGAAATCGAGCCGGATGCTCGTCTCCTGGCGCGGGCTGAGCGCGCTGTTCACGATCGAGGCGAGCGCGCCGCTGGCGAAGCGCACGAGGGCCATCGAGACATCCTCGACCTCGACCGCGCGATCGAGCGTGGCGGCCTGCGCGCGCACGTCGGCCCAGTCGCCGAGGAGATGGAGCAGGTGGTCCATCGCGTGGATGCCGAGCCCCATCGTGGGGCCGCCGAGCTCGGTGGCCCACTTGCCGCGCCACGGGATGGCGTAGTAACTGGAATCCCGATACCACAACGTGTGGCAGACCGCGACGAGCGGCCGCCCGAGGAGCCCGTCCGCCGCCAGCCGCCGCAGGTGCGCGGTGGAGGACGCGAAGCGCTGCTGGAAGACGCAGGCGGTGTAGCGGCCCGTGCGCCGCTCGGCGGCGTCGATGCGATCGAGTTCGGCGAGCGAGGCGCAGAGCGGTTTCTCGCACAACACCCAGGCGCCACCCTCCATCGCCGCGATGCTCATCTCCGCATGGACGGACGGTGGCGCGGCGATGAGCACGAGGTCGGGCCGGTGTTCGGCGAGGGCGGCCCGCCAGTCGGTGTGGGCGGCGGCGATCTTGTGGCGGGCGCAGAACGCGTTCACCCGCTCCCCCTCGACATCGACCGCGGCGACCAGCCGGACGCGGCCGCGCGTTTCCTCGATCGCCCGTGCGTGGGAGTCGGCGACGCTCCCGGTGCCGATCAAGACTGCACGGTAGGTCTGGCTCATGGGGTTGTGAGGTGTGTCGGTGCCGCCGGCGTCGGGCAGGGTCAAAGGCAAATCCGGAGCGCCGGGCGCCAAACATTGCCAGACAGTCCGACATTTCGCGGGGCGCGACGAAGTAACGGGGCGGTTACCCGCCGCCTGGTGCGGGCGGCCGGAGGCGCGCGGCCGCGGTCGGGAAAAATCCCTTTTGACGAAGGCGTGATGCTGCCTACCGTCCCGCCTATGATCCACGTGCCCCGCCGCCCCCTCGCCTTCCTGATCGCTCTGTCCGTGGCGTCCGCCGCACTGTTTGCCGCCGAGCCGGCCGCCGACGCGAAGGCCGCCGCGCCCGCGCCGCTCGTCGCGCCGGCGGTCGAAAACGGTTACCTGAAGCTCGGCTTCGAGCAGCTCGCCTCCTACGCGTTCAATCCGCCGCCCTTCGATCCCGCGGCGAATCCGAACGAGAAGCCGCCGACGGGCGAGGAGCAGATTCCGGCGATGGTGAAATCGTGGAACGGCAAGAAGGCCGTCATCACCGGCTACATGGTGCCGGTGAAGATGGACAAGGGGCTCGTCACCGAATTCCTCCTCATGCGCAACACGATGGCCTGCTGCTTCGGCACCGTCCCGAACATGAACGAGTGGGTCGTGGTGAAGATGAAGAAGGGCGTGCAGCCGATGATGGACGTGCCCGTGGCGTTTTACGGTGAGCTGAAAGTCGGCGCGATGTTCGAGAACGGCTACATGACCGGGCTCTACGAACTCGAGGGCGAGAAGATGGGAGAGGTGCAGGGCTGAGGAGACCTGGATGGAGCGGCGGGATCCGCGCCCGGGCCGGAGTTGATCCGGACCGACGGCCGGAGTGGGCTCAGCGCGAGATGTCGCGCTGCGTCAGCACCCGAAAGCCCCGCGTCGCGACGGCCTGCGTGGCCACGTCGCCATCCTCCGCGTTGATCGCCAGCGCGGCGCGACCCTCGGGCCGCTTGATGAAGCTGTAGACGTAGTGGACGTTGATCTCCGCCTCGAACAGCGCCGCGAGCACGCCCTTGAGCTCCGACTCGTCGTTGATCTCCACCGCGAGCACATCGCACTCCACGTAGGGAAAATCATTGTTGATCATCAGCTCGCGGGCCTTGTCCGGGTCGTCGACGATCACGCGCACGATCGCGCTGTCCGTCGTGTCGAGCACGGTGATGGCCATGACGTGGACGTTGTGATCCTTCAGGAGCGCGGTGAGATCGTAGAGGCGCCCGAGGCGGTTCTCGGCGAAGACGGAGAACTGCTTCACGGGATCGTTGGGCGTCGTGCTGACGTGCGCGGCCATGCGAGGGGCAGCGTTGAAGTGAAAGGCGGCTCCGTCAATCGCGGGCGCGGCCGGAAACCCATTGCCCGGCCGCGGGCACTCGCCCACGGTGGGCCGGTGTCCTCCGTCCTTCCGCCGCACCAGGCGCTGGCCCAGCGCGACGCGCAACGCAGCGCGACGCTTGTGCTGCGCGGCATCGCGCTGAACGCGATCCTGGCGCTGGTGAAGTTCGCGGGCGGCATCCTCGGGAACACCTATGCGCTGATCGCGGACGGCGCGGAATCGACGCTGGATATCTTTTCGTCGGTGCTCGTCTGGGCGGGCTTCCGCGTAGCCTCGCGGCCGCCCGATGCGGATCATCCCTACGGCCACGGCAAGGCCGAGCCGCTCGCGGCGCTGGCGGTGGCGGTCTTTGTCTTTGCGATGGCGGGCTGGGTCGCGTGGCACGCCGTGCTCGAGATCATCACGCCGCACCTCGGGCCGAAATGGTGGACGCTGCCGCTGCTCGCGGGCGTCGTCGCGGTGAAGGCCTGGTTTTCGTTCCGGCTGCAGCGCGCGGGCAAGGAGACGCACAGCACGGGCCTCGGGGTCGAGGCGATGCATCACTGGTCGGATGCCGTGACGAGCGCCGCGGCGTTCGTCGGCATCGCGATCGCGCTGGCCGGCGGCGAGGGCTGGGAGGCGGCGGACGACTGGTCCGCGTTGTTCGCGTGCGTGCTCATCGCGTTCAACGGCGCCAGCATGATGATGAAGTCGCTCGGCGACGTGATGGATGCGGCCGTTCCGGAGACCTTCGAAAAGGAGGTCCGCGGCCTCGCCCTGGCGGTGCC
>CAZENI010000040.1:0-25076 GCA_964513055.1 uncultured Opitutus sp. | reverse complement strand
CGGGCGTCGACGCGCTCGACAAGGTGCGCGTGCGCAAGAGCGGCCTGAGCTACCTCGTCGACATCCAGGTGCGCGTCGACGGCGACCTGAGCGTGCGCGCCGGCCACGCCATCGCGCATGCGGTGAAGGACGCGTTGATCGCCTCCGCGCCGCACCGCATCAGCGATGTGACGGTGCACGTCGAGCCGCGGAAATGACAACGGCCCCGCTTGCCGTTTCCGCCCAGGCCGGTTCTTCTTCGGCCCTGACCCACCAACGTATGACCACCCATTCGCAAACCCCTGCGCGCTTCGGCGCGCTCGCGGCGGTCCTGGCGCTCGCCGGCTTCACCACCGCCCAGACCGCTCCCGCGCCCGTTCCGACCGCCCCGCTGCGGGAGGAAGCCGTGAAGCTGGAGGCCTTCACCGTCACCGGCTCGAACATCAAGCGCCTCGAGATCGAGAAGGTCCTGCCGGTCACGGTCTTTGACCAGGCCGCGATCGAGGTGCGCGACGCGGCGCAGCCGTCGGACCTCCTGACCGCGCTGCCGCAGGTCACGGGCCTGCCGGGCAACGAGACCGCGACGCTCGGCGCCACCGCGCGCGGCGACAACGCCAGCGTCTCCCTCCGGGGTATCGCCTCCAGCAATACCCTGATGCTGCTGAACGGCCGCCGGCTCGTGCCGCATCCGATCAGCCAGGGCGAGGCGGGCGTGCCCACGCTCTCGACCAACGTCAACCAGCTCCCGAACCGCGGCCTCGAGCGCGTCGAGGTGCTGCGCGACGGCGCCTCGTCCGTCTACGGCACCGACGCCGTGGCTGGCGTCGTGAATTACGTGATGCAGCGGAATTTTCGCGGCACCGAGCTCTCGCTGCGCTACGGCGTGACGCGCTACGGCGACGGCGAGGAGTATCGGGCGACGCTGACGCACGGCTTCGATTTCGCGAAGGGCCGTGGCCGCGCGATGTTCGTCGTCGATTACTATGACCGCGCCGCGATGTATGCGCGCGACCGCGCCTTCTCGGCGGAAGCGGACAACAGCTACCGCGCTCCGGCGCCGTGGAACATCCCGAACACCCCCACGAGTGCGACGGCCGCCGGCGATTTCAACTCGCGCTCGGCCACGACCGAGTTTGGCAACTTCCTCGCCGGCACCGTCACCGCGACGGACCAGTTCGGCCGCCCGAGCGCCTTCGTCGGCGCCCGCCCGGCGGGTGCCCCCGCCACGCTGACCGCGGCCAGTGGCTTGTTCGTGCTCCAGCCGAACGCCAGCGGAGGCGTGGTCTTCGGGACCGCGGCGCCGCCCCGCGCCGGTGTGACGCATGACTTCTACTGGAACAACAACGCCTACCGCGTCATCCAGCCCGATTCGAAGCGGACTAATGTTTTCGCCAGCGGCGAGTTCGATCTCAGCAATCACCTCACCCTTTTCGTCGATGCGGGCATTTATCGCGCCCACTCCGTGACCTATCGCGAACCGGACGGCATCACCCAGAGCACGGACGGCTTCATCATCGTGCCGGTGACGAATCCCTTCAACCCCTTCGGCAACCGTTTCTGGTCGCCGACGGGCGCGCCCAACGCCGACGGCACGCCGCGCCTCACCGGCACGCCGTCCGCCGTCTCGATCACGAACAAGCGGCTCACCGATCTGGCCACGCGCACGGATTGGGTGGATACGTCGGTTTACCGCGGCGTCGCCGGCCTGCGCGGCAAGCTGCAGGGCTCGTGGAGCTGGGAGGCTGCCGTCGTCTGGTCGCAGGCGCGCGTCATCGAAAATGAGGAAGGGCCGACGCGGAAGAGCCTGCTGGTCGCGGCGATCAACCAGACGGATCCGGCGCGCGCCTTCAATCCGTTCACGCGCAACTTCGCCGTGCAGAACGGCCAGCTCGTCGTCACCGGCCCCTATGTGAATCCCGAGAGCGTGCAATCGACGTTCCGCTCGAGTTTCATTCGCAACGGCATCACGAAACTCGGCAGCGGCGATTTCCGGACGAACGGTGATGTGTTCCCGCTGTGGGGCGGCAACCAGATCGGCGGCGCGTTCGGCGGCGAGTTCCGCTACGAGGCCTACGACGACTTTCGTCCGCCGTTCGCCGGCTTGAACCCGCCCGGCTCCGGACTCGATCTCACCTCGAACGACTTCCTCGGCTTCTCGCCGAATTCCGACACCCACGGCAACCGCCACGTGGCCGCACTCTACGCCGAGGCCGTCGTCCCCCTCGTCGGACGCGAGTTCACGCTGCCCTTGGTCCGCTCGCTCGAGCTCACCGCGTCTGCGCGCTACGAGAGCTACACCGATTTCGGTGACACCACGAAGCCGAAGTATGGCGTGAACTGGAAGCCGGCGAACTGGGCGATGGTCCGCGCTTCCTACAATGAAGGCTTCCACGCGCCGAACCTCGCGCAGCTCTTCACCGGCACGTTGATCCGCACGGCGACAGGCAGCACCGACACCTACCGGAATCCGGTCACCGGCCTGATCACCGACGGCCCGTCGAACCGCCGCAGCGTCGCCTCGGGCAACCGCCAGCTCCAGCCCGAGACCTCGACCGGCAAGTCCGCCGGCCTCGTCGTCGAGGTGCCTTTCGTAAAGGGGCTGTCCGTCTCCGTGGACTATTACGAGATCCGCCAGAAGAGCCTGATCGCGTCGGGCGGCGGCATCGCCGACGACACCGCCGCGCTCAACGCCGCCACGCAGGCCGACCTGGCCGCGGGCAAGGCGATCGGCGCGATCGATCTTGGCAGCGGCACCGGCAGCTACCGGGGCGACCCGTCCGTGGTCCGCCTCGCGCCGACGCCGGCCGATATCGCATTTTTCAATGCCTACAACGCCACGCGCGCGCCCGCCAACCAGCGCGCCGTCGTCGGGGCGATCGACATCCTGCGCACGAGTTATTTCAACAAGTCGGAGCAGTTCACGAACGGCTTCGACTTCGACATCAACTACCGCTTCCCGCAGCTCGCCGCCGGCCAGTTCAACTTCAACACGAACTGGACCTACCTGAACGATTTTCACGCCTACAACGCGCCCGGCGCGCCGCGCACGGAATACCGCGACGGCAACAGCGCCAACGTCGGCGGCGCCACCCCGAAGTGGCGCGGCGGCAGCACGCTCACCTGGCGCAAGAAGCAGTGGGGCGCCGGCGTCGGCTTCTACTACATCGCGCGCTTCACCGACCTGAATGCGACGACGACCGGCGCCATCTGGGACTCGCTCGGCAATCCCGCCTATATCCAGCCTGTGCTCAACAACGGCACGTATTCGTATCGTTATGTGATCCACGATTCGAAGAGCTACAACGTCTTCGCCTCGTATCGCGTGTCGGCGCAGAACCGGTGGCTGAACCAGATGAGCGTCCGCGTCGGCGTGAACAACCTCTTCGACGCCAAGCCGCCGCTCTCCGCCGACTCGCGTGGCTATGAGTCGTCGATCTACAATGTGATGGCCCGCGGCCGCACGTTCTCGCTGCAGGTCACGAAGAAGCTCTGAACGAGACGGAAACGCGCCGTCGAGGTGGGGCCCGATGTCCTCATCGGGCCTTGATCGAAAGCGCATCCACCAAAGCCCGATGGGGGACATCGGGCTCCACCTTTCGATTGTGAGTCGCTCGTGTGAACGCGCCCTTCAACGGCACGGGTCCGTTGGCTGAGCCGGCCGTTCCCTTCCGGCGGAGCGGCGCAGCGCGCGCCGCCCCGCCGCCCCGGTTGCAACTTCTGCGCAATGAATGCCGAATCATGCGCAGCGCTTGCGGCGGGTTTGCGCTTTAATTGTCCATTATGCTTCGACCAGAATCTGCCATGAGCAAACAACCGGCCGCGAAGCCCCTGAGCACCAACAAGCACCTCTTGAAGTGGGTGGAGAAGATGGCCGATCTCTGCCGGCCCGCGGCGATTCACTGGGTCGACGGCTCGCAGGCCGAGAACGACGCGCTCTGTGCGCAGATGGTGCAGGGCGGCACGTTCATCAAGTTGAACGAGAAGCTCTGGCCCGGCTGCTTCTACGCCCGCAGCGACCCGAGTGACGTCGCCCGCGTCGAGGATCGCACCTACATCTGCTCGCACTCGAAGGAAGCGGCCGGCCCGACCAACAACTGGGTCAATCCTTTCGAGATGCGGAAGAAGCTCCGCTCGCTCTTCCACGGCTGCATGGCCGGGCGCACGATGTTCGTGCTGCCCTACAGCATGGGCCCGATCGGCTCGCCCATCTCGCAGATCGGCGTGCAGCTCACCGACTCGCCCTACGTCGTCGTCAATATGCGCATCATGGCGCGCATCGGCCTGCCGGTCTTCAAGGAGATCGACAAGGCGGAGAAACGCGTCGTCCCGTGCATGCACTCCGTCGGCGCGCCCCTGAAGCCCGGCCAGAAGGACGTCGCGTGGCCGTGCAACTCCGACAAATACATCGTCCACTTCCCGGAGTCGCGCGAGATCTGGAGCTACGGCTCCGGCTACGGCGGCAACGCGCTCCTCGGCAAGAAGTGCTTCGCGCTGCGCATCGCGTCGAACATGGCGCGCGACGAAGGCTGGATGGCCGAGCACATGCTCATCCTCGGCGTCGAGGATCCGAAGGGCGAGAAGACCTACGTCGCGGCCGCGTTCCCCAGCGCGTGCGGCAAGACGAATTTCGCGATGATGATCCCGCCGGCCTCCTTCCAGCAAAAGGGCTGGAAGGTCTGGACCGTCGGCGACGACATCGCGTGGATCAAGCCCGACGCCGACGGCCGCCTGCACGCGATCAATCCCGAGGCCGGCTTCTTCGGCGTCGCGCCCGGCACGTCGGTGAAGACCAACCCCAACGCGATGGCCTCGCTGGCGAAGAACACGATCTTCACCAACGTCGGCCTCACGCCCGAGGGCGGCGTCTGGTGGGAGGGCATGACCGACGAGCCGCCGGCGAAACTGATCGACTGGCAGGGCCGCGAGTGGACGCCGGAGATCGCGAAGACGACGGGCGCCAAGGCCGCGCACCCCAACGCCCGCTTCACCGCGCCGGCGTCGCAGTGCCCCACGATCGATCCCGCGTGGGAGAACCCCGAGGGCGTGCCGATCAGTGCGATCATCTTCGGCGGCCGCCGCGCCACCACGATGCCGCTCGTCTACCAGGCCTTCAACTGGAGCACGGGCGTCTACGTCGGCGCGACGATGGGCTCCGAGATGACCGCCGCCGCCGCCGGCACGATCGGCAAGGTGCGCCGCGACCCGATGGCGATGCTGCCGTTCTGCGGCTATCACATGGGCGACTACTTCCGCCACTGGATCACGATGCAGAAGCGGATCACCGAGACGCCCCGCATCTTCCACGTGAACTGGTTCCGCAAGGGCGCCGACGGGAAGTTCCTCTGGCCCGGTTTCAGCGAGAACATGCGCGTGCTGAAGTGGATCGTCGACCGCGCCCGCGGCCGCGCGCTCGGCCGCGAGACGCCGATCGGCTGGGTGCCGCGCTTCGAGGACATCGACTGGACCGGCCTGGCGTTTGCGCGGGAGAAGTTCGACGAGCTCCAGCATTTCGACCGCGCGATGTGGCGCGCCGAGGTGATCGGGCACGAGGAACTCTTCCTCGATCTCCATGACCGGCTCCCGAAGGAGATGGTCTACGAGCGCGAGCTGCTAATCTGCCGGATGTAGGCCGGCTGCGCCGGTTTCAACGGGCAGGCAGCGTCTCCGCCTCCCGCCACGTGCCCTCGAGGTGCGTGCGGATCGGCGTCGTCGGGATGCCGCGCTCGCCGCGCTGGATCATGCCGCTGAGGATATCCAGCGCAATTTCCCCGATGCGCTCGGAGTCCTCGACGACGCCCGACATCCGGCCCGACTGCGCCGGCAGGCTCAGGCCCGCCACGCCCAAATCCCGTGGCGCCGCCAGGCCCGCCAGTTGCAGCACGTCCAGCAACTGCGCATCGGCCGTCACGATCGCATCGACGCGATGCTCCCGGATGTATCCGGCCAGTTGCGACGCCAGCACGCTCTTTTCCGTGCGCACGCTGTAGTCGACGAACGGCGGGAGGCGCGCGAGCTGCGGGTGCAGCTCCTGGCCGATGAGGTAACCGGCGTGGACGTTGGAGCCGCAGCGCTGATCGAGCTGGCGGTTGATCACGAGGCCGGGCCGCCGGTAGCCGCGGGCCGCGAGCTCGCGCATCACGTGCCGGGTGTTGAGGAAATGGGCCGACGCCACCGTGTGCAGAAGCGGCTTGCCGAGGCTGTAGCCAAACGTGACCGCGGAGAATTCCTCCCAGGCGAATTCCATCTCCACCTCGGGGCGGCCCTGCGGGCAGAGCAGGATGCCGCCGATGTTGCGCGCCCGCAGGATCGAAGCCAGCCGCGCCGGCGACAGCCGGGTGGAGTCGAACTCGAATTGCTCGAGCTGATAACCGTGCGTCGCCGCCCGGCGCGTCGCCCCGGCGCAATAGCCCACGTAATAAGGCCCGCGCCTCCAGTCGAATCCCTCGACGACATTCACCAGCCAGGCGAGCGTGCCCTGGAAGGACTTGGTGTGCGTGCGGGCCCGATACGCCGACAGGGCCGACAGCATCGGGTCGGGCGCATAGCCGAGCTCGCGCGCGATCCGCAGGATGCGCTCCCGCGTCGGCGCCGGGATCTTGGGGTGGTTCTTCAGCGCGAGCGAGACGGTGGTGCGGCCGACACCGGCCCGGCGGGCGATGTCGCGTTGGGTTGCGCGCGGCGTGGCCATCGGGGTCCGGGGTATGGCGCATCCCGCGGGCGCATCAACCCGAATCCGGCGGACGGGCGGCGGGAAAACTGGGACACCGCGCACGGCCTTGGCGCGGCGGGGAATCGCCCGTGCCGTGCGCCCCATGAGCGAGCGCGAACGATCGCACGGCGTGATCCGTGCGGGTGAGGCCGTCCACCGACTGAGGCTGGTGGCTGCGTTGTCCGCGGACGAACTCCGGCTGTTTCTCGACGGGACCGTCGCGCGCCCCGGCGACGCGCTGGATCCGGTGACCTGGCTCGACGCGTCCGAGCTCACCGCCGATCGCATCGCCGCGCTCAACCCGCACGTGTTGCTCAGCGCGTGGTCCACGCCGCCGTTGTCGCGCGCCTGGCTGGGTGCGCCGCGCTGCGCGCTCCGCTACGTCTGCCACCTCACCGGCTCGGTGCGGAAGCTGGTGCCGCGCGCGTTTCTCGAGCGCGGCGGGCTGGTGAGCAACTGGGGCGAGGTTCCCGCCGGAGACGTGGCGGAGCACGCGCTGCTCCTGGCGCTCGCGACGCTCCGCAACCTGCCCGCGTGGCCCGCGGCGAACGCGTGGCTGCACGAGACGGTGCGCCGCATCGAGTCGCTCCAGCCGCGCTCGCTCTTCGGGCGCCGCATCGGCCTGCACGGCTTCGGCCGGGTGGCGCGGGCGCTCGTGCCGCTGGTGCGGCCGTTCGGCGGCGAGATCGCGGCGTTCTCCGCGGGCGTGCCGGAGGCCGCGATGTGCGCGGCCGGCGTGCGGCCCTGTGGCTCGCTCCCCGAGTTGTTTGCCCACAGCGAAATTCTCTTCGAGTGCGAGGGCCTGACGCCCGCGACGACGGGGATGGTCGACGAGAACATGCTCGCGGCGCTGCCCGACGGGGCGGTCTTCGTGAACATCGCGCGCGGCGAGATCGTCGACGAGTCCGCGCTGCTGCGCGAGGTCGTCGCGGGCCGGCTGCGGGTCGCGCTCGATGTCGTGTCGGGCGCGGCCGTCGCGGAACGCCGTGCGCGCTTCCAGGCGGCCGGCGCCGTCCTCTCGCCTCATATTGCGGGACCCACGCTCGACCGCTACTCGCGTTGCGGCGAACTCGCCCGCGCCAACCTCGCCCGCTTCTTCCGGGGCGAACCCGTGCAGGCCGCCGTCACGCTCGAGGACTACGATCGCGCCACCTGAACGGGCCGGGCGCCGGGCTGGTGGACTGGGACACCAGCCGCCGCGTTGTCCGCCTTCCGCGCTTCTCCAGCACATCCCTAATCCCCATGACCCACCCATCCGTGTTTCGTTGTGTGTTTGTTCTGCCGCTGGTGATCGTCCCGCTCGCGTCGGGCCAGGAAAAGACGCCGCCGCCGCCGAAAGAGGAGACGATCCAGTTGTCGCCGTTCACCGTCTCCACCGAGAAGGACACGGGTTATCTCGCGGCCGACGTGATGTCCGGCAGCCGGCTCGCCACGAATCTGCTGAAGACAGCGAGCGACGTCACCGTGCTCACGCGCGATTTCCTCGACGACATCGGGGCCAACAACATCCAGGACGTGCAGCTCTGGCTGACCGGCTCCGATCCCGCGGCGAACACGGTCAATGCCACCAACCCGACCGACTTCGGCACCGCCGCCGGTTTTCGCGGGCTGCCCGGCACGACCAACACGCGCAACTACTGGCGCAACGACTTCGCGCCCGAGGAATACGTGACGGAGCGTCTCGAGGGTTCGCGCGGCCCCAACGGCATCCTCTACGGCGACGCCACGCAGAGCGGAAAGGTCAACGTGATCACCAAGCGCGCGGCCTACCGCAACTTCGGCTCCGTGCGCGTCCGCCTCGATTCCTTCGGCGAGCCGTTTGGCCGCGGCGTGTATCTGGATTTCAATCGCAAGCTCACCGAGCGCTGGGCCGCCCGGCTCAACTTGCAGGACAAGAAGGGCGCGCAGTGGTATGACCGCTCGAGCGACGATCATGTGGGCGCGCAGTTCGTCACCGGCTACCGTCCGTGGCGCGGCGCGGAGGTGCGGTTCGAGCTCAACAAGGACCTCGTGCGCCGCTCGAACTTCCGGCCCGACTCGCTGTTCGACACGCAGTCGCGCTGGGATCGCGTGTCGACCTACAGCGGCCCGCTCGCCGCCGCGCCGGCGGCCGCCACCGGCGTGTCGCGCTTCGGCGCCGACACCTGGATCTACATCGCCGGCGTCGGCGTGCAGAACTGGCGGAATTTCGCGCAGACCACCGGCACCAACCTCTCGACGCTCACGACGGTGACCGACGGCCGCGAGGCCTTCGCCAACTTTCCGGTGATGCCGGGCCGGAAATTCAACATCAACTCGCCGCTCGAGAAAATCGAGGCGCACCAGGTGAACGAGAACCTGACGTTCGAGCAGCAGTTCGACTCCGGCCTCGTCGTCGAAATCGCCGGCAACTACGCGGCCGGTGTCCGGATTGGGGACACGCTCTACATGAGCAACAGCTACATCGACGTGAACCGCCTCCTGCCGGGCGGCCAGGCCAATCCCCATTTCGGCAAGACCTACAGCGACTCGGCCGGGTGGAATCCGATCCGCACCGGCAGCTACACCAGCGGCGCGCGCGTCGCGGCGGCGTATCCGTGGAAGACCACGCGCTTCACCCAGACCTTCAGCGTCGTGGCCGAGTGGCGCGGGCGGCTCGATGCCTTCAAAGCCTGGCAGTATTTCCGCGACAACGGCGCGCTTGCCCCCGCCGGCCTCACCAGCGCGGGCATCGACAACAACCAGCGCGTGCTCCTGCGCCGGTATTGGGACCAGCCCGACGCCGATGCCATCCTGCCGGTCGACGACGCCGCGAACCGCTACCGCTGGGTCATGAGCCGCGATCAGCACACGACCAATCACCTGCGCTCGATCCAGTTCAGCACGGTGGGCAGCTACTTCCGCGATTCGCTCACCGTCATCGCCGGCCTCCGCCACGATCAGTTCCACGGCGCCACGCGCGACATTCAGCGGCGCGACCCCGTCACCGGCGCTCCCACGCAGGCCGGCGGCATCGCGAGCGATGCGCGCGTGAACACGCCGCAGATCGCCGCGACGTATTTTCCGATCCCGCAGGTCGGCGTCTACGCCTACAAGAGCGACGGCTTCCTGCCGTCCACGATCAACACGCCCAAGCTCGACGGCAGCCCCGCCTACAATCTCGCCGTCTCGCACGCGAAGGGCGGCGGCCTGCGCTTCAACCTCCTCGACCGCCGGCTCGTCGGCACGGTCGGCTATTACGATTCCTACGAGCGCGACCGCAACTCCCAGATCACGCTCGCGACGCTGAACAACATCTGGACCGCGGTCGGCAACGTCGGCGGCCCCAACCGCCCGGTGATTCAGACCGGCGGCCTCGCCCAATACACCGATGTCTCCACCATCCGCGCGTGGGGCTGGGAGGCCGAGATCACGGCGAATCTCACGCGCGGGCTGCGGCTGACGTTCAACGCCAGTTTCCCGCACACGCGGCAGACGGAAAGTCTCCGCGACACGCGCGCCTACTACGCCCTGAACCTGCCGACCTGGGCGGCCTACCGCCCGACCGCCGCGGTGAACAACGCCGTGCAGTCGCTCGAGAATCTCCTTGCCGGCTCGGTCGACAACCGCCCGCAGAACGGCCTCTACCGGCATCGCTTCAATACGTTTGCCAACTACACGGTCCAGCGCGGGCCGCTGAAAAACGTGCGCGTTGGCGCGGGCGCGAACATCTTCGGCCGCCAGATCATCGGCAACACGCAGGCGTCCTCCTTCGACTTCGTTTACGCCGATGCCTACTACCTCGTCACCGGCACGCTTGGCTACGCCCTGAAAGTCCGCGACTACCCGGTCGATTTCAATCTGCGCCTGAGCAACCTCCTGAACTACCAGGAGCCAATCTACCGCCAGGGCCTCACGGTCGTGAACAATGTCGCGTATCGGAGCCAGTATTACTGGCCGGTGCCGCGCTCCGCGCAGTTGACGGCGACCGTGCGCTTCTGAGCGCTCACGGCGCGTAGCGCCACAGCCGGTGGCCGTCGCCGAAGTGGATGCGCCCGGTGCGATCCATCGTGATCGGCCGCGTGTGCTTGTGCTCCAGCCCGGTGCGCAGGACGGTGATCGCCCGGGTGCGCCCGTCGATGCGCAGGAAGCGATCGTGTTCGACCGCAAACACGTCGCCTCCCGGATGCGCGACCAGGGTCGCGTCCTGCCACAGCGCGCGGCCCGTGAAGTCGGGCCGGAACGATGTGTCGCGGTGCGTCACCGCGCGGCTCTTCAGATCGAAGACGAAGAACGCGCCCTCCGCGAAACCCCACACCGTGCCGTCCGGCCGCGGCAGGAGTCCGGAGACGATGCGGCGCCCGGCCACCGGGACCGTTTCAAAGAGCTTCCGGCCTTCCCGCGGATCCCAGAGGAAGAGCCGGCCCTCTGTCTCGACCGGTTCGACGCCGAGTCCGCCTTGCACGGTGGTGCCCCCGATGACGGTCCCCTCGGCGAACGCGAGACTCGCGATCGATTGCCGCGGCATCACGTCGTCGAAAGTCGCGAGCGTGCGCGCGGCCGCGTCCCACACCGCGAGCATGCCGCCGATCCGCCCGTATTCGGGAATGGTCCCGACGAAGAGTTTGCCGAGCTCCGGCACGCCGAGCATCGCGACGGGCCGGCTCTGATCCCGGAGGGTCGCAATCAACTGCGGGTTGCCCGCCGGCGCGGTCCAGGGCGCCGCGGGATCGAAGGCGTGCAGGCGCGCCCGCGGATACAGGCCGAAATAGATCGTGCCGTTCAAGTGTGCGATCTGCTCGGACTGCGAGATGCCCTTGAACTGCCGCGCCTCGCCGGTGGCCGGATCGAAGGCCGCCGCGCCGCCGGAGAGGTAGCCGCCGATCCAGATCCGGCCGTCCGGTCCGGTCGCCAGCGACTGGATGATCGCCGGTTCTTCGGGTGAGGCCACATCGACGGTCGTTGCTGTCCCGGTGGCCGGGTTGTAGCGCACGAGCCGGCCCTCGTGCGTGAAAATCAGCAGGTCCGGCGCGGCGTCCTCGAGCCAGGTCATCGCCTGGGCGCTCGCCACGGCGAGCACGGCGGCTGGCGCCGCCGCGGGCTGCTTGGGGTCGAAGACTTTCAGCTGGCCGGCATGGAGAAAGTAGATCCTGCCATCGGCGGGCGAAGGCGGGCTGACGAAGTCGTAATGGCCGCTCGTGTCGAATTCCCCGACGACCTCGTGCGTCGCCGCCTTCAGCACGAGCGTGCGCTGCCGGGGATAGATCATCGCGAAGAGCAGGTCGCCACCGCGAAAGAGTTGGTAAACCGACTGCTCCCGCGCGAAGTGCTCTGGCAACGGCACGGCGCGGGTGCGTCCGCTCGCGATGGCGACTGCGACGAGCCCCGGAGTGTTCACGCCCGTGCCGGCGTAGAGCGTGCGCGTCCGCGGCTCGAAGACCACCGCTCGCGCATACGTCGCCCCCGGTGCGAGCGGTCCCGGCGCCGGTGCTGAAAAGCCGTCGCGCGGCGCGTAGCGAAACACGCGGCAGCCCGGATAGGTGCCGCCGAACACCTCGCCGTCCGCGCCGGCTGCCAGATCCCAGAGATACGTCTCGCCGGCGAGCGCGACACCGAGATCGTGCAGGACGCCGTCGGCGGGGACGTAGCGGAAGAGTTTCCCGTGCGCCTCGGTGCCGATGTAGACCGAGCCGTCCGAAGCCGTGACGGCCGCCCACGCCCCGTGCGCGCCGGGCAGCGGGTGGACGGTCCGCACCGCGCCGGTCGCGGCATCGACGACGAGGAGTTTCGCCGACGGCTGGCTGCGCACCGTCGCACACAAGAGGATACGACCCTCCCGATCCCGCGTGAACCCCGCGGCCTGGAACGTGCGCGCGGTAATCGGCGCGCCGAGATCCGTGAAGCCGGATCCGGTGCGCGCTTCCGCCGCGGCGGCGAATCGCAGTGCGAGCAGGCACGCGATCCAGAGGCCGTGGCGGAAGATCGAATGCGGGCGCGACATTTTCCGAGGCCGAGCAAACACACTCCCGCGCTTCACGCCATTCCTCTCTGCTCCACGGCCGGGTGCGGCGTCACGTCTTTGTCGCGCCGGGTCGTTCCCCGGAGAGCACTGGGCCGGCGCGACCGGGGTTGAATCATCGCGCGGTTTCCCTTCGCTCGCGTTCCCCCGCGATGCTTTCCGTCTACGACTATGCCGTCATCGGCGTCTATTTCGCTTTCCTGCTCGTGATCGGGGCGGTGTTTCATCGCGGCAACAAGTCCACCAGCGAGTTCTTCCGCGGCGGCGGGAAAGTGCTTTGGTGGATCGTGGGGGCGACGGCGTTCATGACGCAGTTCTCGGCGTGGACCTTCACGGGAGCGGCGAGCAAGGCCTACGAGACCGGCGCGCTCGTGCTCGCGATCTATTTCGGCAGCGCGCTCGGTTTCTTCTGCAACTTCCTCGGCACGGCTTCGCGGCTCCGGCAGATGCGCGTCATCACGATGTTCGAGGCGGTGCGGCAGCGCTGGGGGCCGGGCAGCGAGCAGTTCTTCACCTGGCTGCAGCTTCCCGTCGGCACGCTGCTCGCGGGCATCTCCCTCAACGGTCTCGGGATCATTCTCGCGGCGGTGTTCGGGCTCGACGTCCGGCTCACGCTGCTTGGCGCGGGTCTGGTCGTGATCTTCATGGCGACCTGCGGCGGCGCGTGGGCGGCCACGGCGGGCGACTTCATGCAGATGCTGATGCTGATGACGGTGACCACCGCCGCGGCCTTCCTCGCGCTGCACGAGGTCGGCGGCGTCAGCGGCTTCGTCGCGCGGCTGCCCGAGCAGTCGCTCGCGTGGGGCAACACCGGGCGGCTGGAGGTCGTCCTCTTCTGGTTCGCGGCGCTCGCGCTGATTCAGGTCGTGGTCACGAACAACCTCAGCGACGGCTATCGTTACCTCTGCGCGAAGGACGATCGGCACGCGCGGCGCGGGGCCTTGCTCGCGTCGATCCTCTTCATCGTGGGGCCGATCGTGTGGTTCATCCCGCCGATGGTCGCGCGCATGCTGTTTCCCGATCTCACCGCGGTGCCGGCGCTGCATGCCCTCGGGGCGAAGGCCAACGAGGGCGCCTACCTCGCCGTGGGCATCGCCACCATGCCGCGCGGCATGGTCGGACTGATGATCACGAGCCTCTTGGCGGCGACGATTTCAAACATGGACACCGGGCTGAACAAGAACGCGGGCCTCTTCGTGCGCAGCTTTTATCACCCGATCCTGCGGCCGCGCGCCGACGAGCGGGAATTGATGCGCGCGAGCCGCTGGGCGACCGTCGGCTTCGGCGCGCTCACGCTCCTCGCGGCCTTCGGGTTTCGCGCGATGTCGCACCTCAGCCTGTTCAACCTGATGCAGCAGTTCGTCTCGCTCGTCGTGATGCCGGTCGCGATGCCGCTGTTGTGGGGCCTTTTCTTCCGCCGCACGCCGCCGTGGTCCGGCTGGTCGACGGTGCTGGTGTGCCTCGCCGCCTCGCTGCTCGTCGGCCATCTCGACACGCTCTTCGGCGCCGGCGCCTATCAGCGCGTGCTCGGCTTCGCCACGCCGCTCGCGAAGTGGGAGGTGCCGACGGTGGTGTTCTCGCTCGGCGTCGCGACGAATGTCGTGGTGGGCTCGCTGTGGTTCCTGGGCACGAGCGCGTGGTATCGCCGGCAGCCGCCGGAATATCACGCCGCGGTCGAGGCATTCTTCGCAAAGGTGCGCACGCCGATCGATTTTGCGCGCGAACACGGCGGCGACACCGATCACGCGCAGCGCCGGCTCCTCGGCGCGCTCGGGCTGGCGTATGGCGCGTTCGTGCTGCTGCTCGCGTTGATCCCGAATGCGCCGCTGGGACGCGCGGCGTTTGTCTTTGTGGGCGGGGTGATCGGTGGCGTGGGCGCGTGGCTCTGGCGGTCGGGCCGCGTGGCGCGCTGACCCTGCGGCCTGCCGCGGCGGTGGAAAACTGGGCCACCGGCGCGCGCGTTGTGCGGGCGCGGCGGATCGGGTTTTCCGGTGCGGTCCTCCAGCTGCGTCGCTCGAACCGCAACCCCGAATCCGATCCCCCACCATGACCCGCTCCTGTCCGACCTCCCCGTTCCGTCGCCTCCTCCGTCCGCTTCTCCGCTGCCTGCTCGGCGTCGTGGCCCTCGGCACCGCCGCCGCGGCCCGCGCCGACTATTACGTCGGCCCGACCGCGCTCGGCAACGGCAGCGGCTCCGACTGGAACAACCGCGCCAGCTACGTGAACGCCTCGTTCTGGGACAACATGCAGACCGCGCTCAACACCGCGCCGGTCGTCGTGCGCTTCGCCGGCGCCTCCTACACGCAGGGCATGCTCGACCTCAGCGGCATGGGCCACCCGGTGAACCTGCTCACGATCATGGCCAACACGCTCCACGCCCCGGTCTTCAGCAGCAGCGTGTCCCATCAGCTCAAGCTGCGGGGCGCCCAGAACATCCGCGTCTACGGCCTCACCTTCAGCGGCCCCGGCATCACCAGTTTCGCCGTCTGGTGCCAGTCGAGCGGCAAGACCACCTCGCGCTTCCTCACCTTCGACACCTGCAAGTTCGAGAACCTCACCGAGGTCGCCTACGGCGCCATCGGCATCCTCGATAATTCCCGCGACATCACCGTCACCGGCTGCACCTTCAACAACGTCGGTGTCGGCGGCGGCGCACACATGCTCTACTGCGACCACGACGCGCGGAACCTCACGGTGACGAACTGCACGTTCACGAACTGCAAGGGCGACTACGTGCGTTTCCGCGACGACACCGACTTCGCGAAGGTCGACAACTGCACCTTCCGCAGCACGAGCGCGACCTACAACCAGGACTTCATCCGCCTGCCGCTCTTCAACGACGTGAATCCAGGCGACGAATACTTCGGCACCGACTTCCAGTTCACGAACAACTCGTTCGACTACGACGTGGCGTCGGGCACGAACCGTGTCGCGATCGCCTTCGATGTCAGCGGCTTCAACTCGCCGCCCTACGACTTCTCCCCGACGACGACCCAGGCTGCCACGCTGAGTGGCACCGACTACGCCGCGGCCCGCGCCCTCCTCAGCGCCAACATGGGCATCGAGGCCTTGCGCGTGAAGATCCATGGAAACACGTTTTCCGGCACCGCGTTCTGGGAGGCCTACGGCTACTTCGCCAACTACGGCTCGTCCGGCAGCGGCGTGAACGGCTACACCAACGTCCGCCCCTCCGTCTGGGCCACCTCGGGCACGCTCGGCGCCGCGCCGAAGCTCAGCTTCAACTCCCACTTCGAGCGTGCGGGCCGGTGGCTCCGCAACTGGGACAGCATGTGGAGCGGCACCGCCCCCGTCTCGCACGCCGGCCTCAACGGCACCGCCAAGGCCGCGCGGCTCGCCGCCACCGGCGTGAACCAGATGTGGCAGTGGGTCGCGAGCCCGCTCACCACGGGCTATACGCACGACGTGCTCTTCGCGGTCGGATCGCTCTCGGGCTCCGGCTGGAAATTCCGCGTCGACGTGCTCCACAATCCGAACACGGACGCACGCGTCACGGTCGGCGTGAACGCCGCCGGCCAGTTCGTGCTCTTCAACGGCAACGACACCACGCATGTCGTCCTGCCGGAGCTCGGCACCGTGCAGGCCTCGATCGACGCCAACGCCGACGGCGACTACTCCGACGCGGGCGACACGCTCCGCTGGTATAAGCTTCGCATCGTCGGCAACTACGCCGGCGCCACGCCGTATGTGGATCTCCACACGAGCAGCGTGAACTCGACGACGCTCACGAACAGCTCGCTCGCCAAATCCTACTGGGTCAACGGCGCCCCCGCGACCGGCCAGCCGGCCAGCGCGGTGAACTATGCGAACAACGCCGCCGCCGCCATCATCGACGAGCTCACGTGGCGGTGATCTGGCAGCTCGGGGCGGCGCTCGGCGCCGGCATCCTTGCGTGCAGCGCGTTGCTCGGCTGCACACGCAAAGCGGGCAGGGCGGCGATGTCGCCGCCTCCCGCGCCGGCGACGGCGAGCGCGCCGGCTGCGTCTGCCGGGGGCGTCGCTCCAGCGAGGTCCGCTCGCGGGCCTGAGTCGGTGCAGCTCGATCCGCCCGCCGCGCTGCGCCTCGCGTCGGCGGCGGCCGGCGCTGCCGGGCGCGCCGACCTTGTCGTGCTGGCTGTCGCGCGCTGGGCGGCGATCGCGCCGGACGCGGCGGTGGAGTGGGCGGATCGCCTCGGCGACGAAACGCTTCGCGGCCGGGCGCTTGCTGCCGCCGTCGGCGCGTGGGCGGAGCGATCGCCTGTGGCGGCGGCCCGGCTCGCGCTGGCGGCATTTCCGCCTGGCTCCTCCCAGGATGCGCTCGTGCTCCGCGTCGTCGCGCGTTGGGCCCAGGTGGAACCGGAGGCGGCGGGTGCGTGGGTGGGCGCGTTTCCGGCGGGCGACCTGCGCCGTGCGGCTGGCGACGCCCTGGTGGCGCGCTGGATGGAATGCGACCCCGCGGCCTGCGGCAATTGGGTGCGCGCGCATGCGGCAGGGGCCGACGGGGATGCGATCGTCGCGGGCTATGTCGTGCGGCTGGCGCCCGCGGCGGCGCCCATGGCGGCCGCGTGGGTGAACGCGATCGCCGATCCTTCGCTACGCGCGCGGGCTGCCCTGGCGGTGGGACGAGCGTGGCTCGCCCGCGACGAAGCCGCTGCGGCCGCGTGGCTCCGGCAGGCTCCTCTGGACGAGCACGTCCGGGCGCGACTGCTGGCGCTGCGGCACGAATTTCCGCCGGGAGAGCGCCCCGACTGAGCGGCCTCGCTGCGTCTCCGACCGCGCACGCGAGGGGGCGGTCGGGCCGGCGTCGCGCGCCGGCCGCCAAATTCTCGCCGGAAGACAGCTTAAGCGGGATGTCGGCATCGTGGGATCGTGTGACTTCGCTTCAATGGAGGCGGATTGTGCCGATAAACCGGGAAATGCCCGTCGCTCCCGCCGCCAGTCATGTCTTTTCCCGCGAGAAGCTGTTGCAGATTGCGCGCGCCCTGCCGGCTGACCTCGGCGTGCTGTCCCATCTCGGCGAGATGCTGCAGGACATCAACAGCGAGCTGGATTCCATCGCGGAGCTGCTGCGCCGGGACGTGTCGCTGGCGGCGCGCATCGTGCGGATCAGCAACAGCCCGATGTTCGGCGGCGGCGGCCAGGTGGCGTCGATCGAGGATGCGGTGAACCGCGTGGGCTTTTCCGAGATTCTGAAGCTGGTGGGCACCGCCACGGCCGCGCGCTTCACGGAGCGCGCGCTGGATGGCTACGGCATCGGCGCGCAGAAGCTGCGCAACAACATGCTCTATGGCGCGCTCGCCTGCGAGGCGCTCGCGCGTGCCGCCGGCCTGGATACGCGCGTGGCCTACACCGCGGGCCTGTTGCGGCCGCTCGGCCTGATGGTGCTGGATCGCGCGGCGCGCGGTCACCTCGGCCCGCATCAGCGCTACACGGCGGCCCAATGGCCGTCCTACTCCGCGTGGGAGGGCAGCGTCTTCGGCGTCGACAACTGCGAGGTGGCGGCGCTCATCCTGCAGGAGTGGCGCTTTCCGGCCGAGCTGAGCGACACGATCCGCGCCCACTATTTCGCGCGGCCCGGCGACTACGACTCCCACCTCGGCGCCCTGTTGAACGTCGCCAACGGCCTCGCGCACCGCGTCAGCCGCTCCTTCCCCGGCGAGAGCCAGTGGTGGGAGATCACGGACCGGAAGCTGGAGGCGGCGGGCCTGACGGTGGACGACTTCGAGCCCGCGATCGTCTGGACCGAGACCGCCTTCGAGGCGGCGCTCGCCGCGCTTTCGCAGTAGTATCGGCCGCGAGCGCTCCGCCGGCCCGCGATTGCCGGCTCCCGGCCCGAACCGGGCGGCTGCGGCGCTGTCCGTGGGGACGTGAAAACGCCCCGCTGCCTTTGCGTCCTGGCTTGGCTGGCGCTGGCCATCGCGTCCGCGGCGCACGCGGAGGCGGGCAAGTCGCTGCTGGAGCTGGCGGTGGAGAACTGGCTGGGCGAACGCGATCACTGGGCCTTCACCCAGCGGGCGGTCGAATACGACGGCGACACGCCCCGCGAGCGGCTCGAACGCTACGATCCCTCGCTGCCGGGCGACGCCCGGTGGACGCTTCTGGCGATCGATGGCCGGCCGCCGACGGCCGATCAGCGCGCGGCGTGGGCGAAAAAGAAGTTCCGCAAGCACCGCCGCCGCTTCGATGCGCCGCTCGGGGACTATTTCAATTTCGCCGGCGCGAAGATCCTCTCCGAATCGCCGCCGCTCGTGCATTATGAGGTGCCGCTGCGCGACGACCGGAGCTGGCTCTTCCAGGCCGACAAGGTGCGCGTGCGCGTGAGCATCAACCGCACGACCCAGGCCCTCGAGCATCTCGCCGCGCACGTGCGCGAGCCGGTGAAAGTCCTCCTCGGTCTCGCGCGAATCACCGATGGCCGGCTCGATCTCAGTTTTCTCGGAGACGCGGACGACGTCACGCCGGGTCCGGATTCGGCCCACCCGACCGGCAGTGCGCGGGTCACGGTGTCGAAGCTCGGCGAGCGCGCCGAGTTCACCTGGAGCGACTTCAAGCGCGTGACCCCCGCAGCCGAGGCGTCCGGGGCCTTGACGCGGAGCAAATAACCAACCGGGCTTGCCGCCGGCCGGGCGCCGCGGAACATTCCGCCCCGTCCTCCCTCCCACCTGCATGTTTCCGCGCGCGCGCCCTTTTCCTTTTCTCCTGCTCGTCCTCGCTCCCCTGGGCGCGCCCGCGCCGGCTCCGGCGGCCACCGCCCCGCCGCCACCGGCGGCCGTTCCGGCGGTGCTGCGGCCCGCGACTGCGGCGGAGCTCGCGCTCCTGAGCGAGTCCCTCGAAAAGACCGCGGCGGATCTGCGCCGCTGGGCCTACACCGAGTCGCGCGTCGTCCGCGACGAGAAGGGGAAGGTGAAGACGGATGTCGTCGTGCGCTACGATCCGTCGAAACCCTACGCCGAGCACTACACGCCGATTCTGATCAACGGGAAACCGCCGACGGCGGCGGATCTCCAGAAATACCGCCGGCAGGGCGAGCGGGCGGAGAAGCGCGACCAGAGTTCTTCCAACGACCGGCGCAAGTCGCTCGGCGAGGTGATCGACCTGCGCACGGCGGCGATCGTGAGCGAAACGGCGCAGGCGCTCGTCTTCGAGGTGCCGCTGAAGAAGGACGGCAACGACCGCTTTCCGCCCGAGAAATTCCAGGTGCTGGTGCGCGTCCACCGCACGACCGGCGCGCTCGAGAACATCGCCGTGCGGCTCCGGGGCTCGTTTCGGGCGAAGCTGATCGTGAAGGTGAAGTCCGGCGAGGGCACGATGGAGTTTGCGACGATCAATCCGAAGTATCCGCCGACGCTGACCGCCATCAGCGGCGACGCCTCCGCCTCGGTGTTCTTCATCAGCGTGGGCGGCGAGCTCGAGCTCAGGCGCACGGAGCTGAAGCATGTGAAGCCCTTCGACGAGCGTTTCGAGGTGCAGATCGGCACCTTGAAGGCGATCGATTTTTGACGGGTAATTTAACTCAGCGGGGGCCGGTTTGTGCCGAACAGAGGGGAGCAATTCCCTGCTCTGCCATGCCACTTTCGCGCGACATCATTCTCACGCTCGGCAACCAGCTCGCGCCGGCGGCGGCCACGTTCAGCCGCCTGCGCACGCTCCTCCTCGATCCGCAGACGGAGCTCGAAGAGATTGTCCGTCTCATCCGGCTCGATGCGGCGCTGACGTTTCACGTCGTGCGGATGAGCAACAGCGTGCTCTTCGGCCTGCGCGAGCGCACCGACTCGCTCGAGCTGGCGGTGGGCCGGGTGGGGCTGGGAGAGGTGTTCCGGCTGGTCGGCCTCGCGGCGCTGCAGCAGACCTGCCAGCGCGATCTGGCCGCGTATCGGCTCAGCGCGCAGCGCCTGTGGGAGAACGCGGTCGCGACGGCGGCGGCGGCCGAGCTCCTCGGCCAGCGCGCCGGGCGCGACGCCGGCCTCGCCTACACCGCCGGGCTGATGCGGACGATCGGGCGCGTGATTCTCGACGGCGCGGCGCGCGGCCAGGTCTATCCGGGTGAGGCGGAGTGGCCGTCGGTCGCGGAATGGGAGAAGAAGACCTTTGGCATCACGTCGGCGGAGGTGACCACGATCCTGCTCACGCACTGGCGGTTTCCGGCCGAGCTGGTCGAGTCGGTGCGCGATCACTTCGAGCCGCTGGCGGATCCCAACGCGTCGAACCTCGGCGCCTGCGTCCTCAACCTGGCATGCGGCGTGGCTGCGCGCTTCGGGCTGGATCTGCCCGGCGAGGAGGGCGACTGGCTCTGCACGCCGGCCAAGCTCACGCTCGCGGGTGTGAGCGAGCCGGATCTCGAGGAGTGCTCCAACCGGGCGCGCGCGCACTATGTGCTGCTGTGCGCGAGCGTGGTGTGAGGCGCGGCGCGCCGGCGGAAGTCCGGCGTCACGGGACCTCCTCCGGCGGCGTGAAACCGCGGCGGAGCACGTTCTCGGCGATCGCGCGCGGGAACAGGAAATTTTCCAGATAGCCGCGGCCGCCGGCCTTCGTGCCGCCGCCGCTCATCCTGAATCCACCAAACGGATGCCGCTCCACGATCGCGCCGGTGATGCCGCGGTTCAGGTAGAGGTTGCCCACCAGGAATTCCCGTTCCGCCCGTTCGAGCGCGCGCGGACTGCGGGAGAAGAGCCCGCCGGTGAGCGCGTAGTCGGTCGCGTTGGCCACCGCGAACGCCTCGTCGAGGTCGCGCACGTTGATGACGGCGAGGACCGGGCCGAAGATCTCCTCGCGCGCGATCACCGCGTCGGGTTTCACGTGGGTGAAAATCGTCGGCGGCACGAAATGACCGCCGCTTTCCATCACGGCCGGCGGCAGCGTCGCCTGCCAGGCGAGGGTCGCCTCGCGTTTGCCCTGTTCGATCAGCCCGAGGATTTTCCGTTGTGCGTCGGCGTCGATCACCGGGCCGACGACGGTGCCAGGCAGCGCCGGATCGCCGATCGGCAGCGCGGCGGCGGCGGCGAGCAGGCGCGCCACGAACTCGTCGTGGATTTCCTCGAGCACGATCAAGCGTGAGAGCGCGGAGCATTTCTGCCCGGAAAACCCAAACGCGCTGGAGAGCGTCGCGGGGATCGCCTCGTCGAGGTCGGCGTCGTCGTCGACGATCAGCGCGTTCTTGCCGCCCATTTCACAGACGACTTTTTTCAGATTCGCCTGGCCCGGCGGCGTGCGGCCGGCGGTCTCCCAGATCTTCAGGCCGACGCTGCGCGAGCCCGTGAAGGCGACGAAATCGAGCTGCGGGTGCGCGACGAGATGGGCGCCGACCTCCTCGCCGAAGCCGGTGAGGAGGTTGATCACCCCGGCCGGCACGCCGGCTTCGACGAAGATGTCCATCAACGCACTCGCGAGCACGGCGGTCTGCTCGGCGGGCTTCATGATCACGGTGTTCCCGGCGACCACGGGTGCGACCGTCATGCCGCACAGGATCGCGAGCGGAAAATTCCACGGTGCGATCACCACGCCGGCGCCGCGCGGCGTCCAGCGTTGCACGCAACGCTCACCGGGCACCGCCTGTGTGACGCGCGGGCGATCGAGTTCGCGCATCTCCCGGGCGTAGTAGCGACAGAAGTCGATCGCCTCGCTGAGGTCGGCGTCGGCCTCGAGCCAGGGCTTGCCGGCTTCGAGGATTGCGAGCGCATTCAACTCGCAGCGTCGCGCCGCCATGAGGTCAGCCGCCCGCTCGAGGAGCGCGGCGCGCGCGGCGACGGCCGTCTCCCGCCACGCGGGAAACGCCGCGCGGGCCGCGGCGACCGCGGCTTCGGCATCCGCGATCGTGGCGCGCGCCCAGTGGCCGATGACCTGCGCGGGTCGCGCCGGATTGGTCGACGCGATCCACTCGCGACCGGTGATGCGCCGGCCGCCGATGACGAGCGGGTGCCGCCGACCCAGCGAACCGGATACGCGTGCGAGCGCGGCGCGCTGCAGCTCGCGCGGGGCGGCCTGGGAGAAGTCGGTGTTGGGGACGTTCCGGAATTGCGGATGGCGGAAACCGGATACCGGATAGTTTTCCGATCCATCCTTTCCGGTATCCGGTATCCGGTTTCCGGTATTGAGCAGCTCCACCGGATTCGCCAGCAACTGCTCCTTCGTCGCCTCGCCCAGGTGCTTCTGGCGGAGGAAGCCCTCGTTGCTTGTGTTCTCGAGCAGCCGGCGCACGAGATAGGCCATCCCGGGCAGGAGTTCGCCGATGGCGCAGTATTCGCGGACGCGCTGGCCGGATTGGAGGAGGGCGGCTTTCAGTTCATCCGCCATGCCGTAGAGCGCCTGGAATTCGCAGGTGCGCGGTTCGACCTTGAGGCGCTCCGCCTGCGCGATGGCGTGCGCCACGGAGCGGACGTTGTGCGTCGCGAAGGCGGGCGCGATCAGGTCGGCATTTTCGAGGAGAAGAACGGAGAGCTTTTCGAAATTCGCATCGCTCTCGGGTTTCTTCGACCAGACGGGAATCGGCCAGTCTCGCTGCTGCGCGAGCACGGTTTCGTAGTCCCAATACGCCCCCTTGACGAGCCGCACGCCGATCGGGCGCGGCTGTTTTCGGGCCCACGCGATGAGCTCGCGCAGGTCGCGCTCGCAGTCGCGAAGGTAGGCCTGGAGCGCGATGCCGATGGCCGGCTGCGTGCGGAACTCGTCCTCCTCCAGGATCGACTTGAAGAGCGCGAGCGTGAGGTCCTTGAGCTTGTAGCTCTCCATGTCGAAGTTGATGAATGCGCCGACCTCGCGCGCGCGGCGCAGGATGGGGCGGAGGCGCTGCTTCAGCGCCGCGATCGAGTGCTCGGGATCCGCCGGGTGGACGTCCGGCGTCAGCGCCGAGATTTTGACCGAGAGATTCAGCCGCGGCAGCGGCCGGCCGCCGGCACCCGTGTCGCTGAAGGCGGGCGCGGAGTCCCGGGCGAGCGCGGCGGAGACGGTGTCGAGCACCGCGAGATTGCGCTGCAGAAAGACGTCGGCCTCGGCGGCGCTCACGACGGTCTCGCCCAGCAGGTCGATGGTGGTGGCGAGCCCGTGCGCGGCGTTGGCGCGAAGCTGTCGCACGAGGTCGTCGGGCGTTTCGCCGGCGACGAACTGCTGCGCCATGGCGACGACATTGCGTTTCACGGGTCCGGCGACGAGCGCCGGCGCCAGGGAGGAGAGGGCGAGGCCCGCCTGCAGCGCGGGATTGAGGGCGACGGCCCGGTCGCCGAGGTATTCCTGCAGGTGCCGGACGATTTCGGCGGGCGACCGGAGCGAAGGCAGGACGTCGACGAAGCGGAAGAGCTGCGTCTTGAACGCGGGGTCCTGCATCGACCATTCCATGAGGCGGGCGTAGGCGCCCTTCCTCGAAAAGATACCCGGCGCGGGCGCGGCATCCATCCGGGCGAAGAGTTGCTCGCCCAGTTCGCGGATGCGGCGCTCCACCGCCGGATCGGGCGGGAGAAAGGAGGACATCGGGGGTTGAGTGTGGTCGGAAGTGTCGCCGCTCTGCCGCCGCTGGCAAGGGCCCGGGCCATCTTCCCGGCGCGGAGGAAACGCGCGCCCGGCGGGCGATTCCCGCCCCGCGCCGCCCGGAAGGCGTTGGCTTGCCTTGCTTTTGGGTGGAGTCCGGGGGTATCCGTGCAGGCCTGGCATGGCTCCCGACCGCGATCATCCCCAGGCACCGGGAGCGTCCCCTGCGGCGGCGGGAGATTCCTGCAACTTTCCGCGCGCGGCCCGGGTTGTGGAGGCGAACGATGCTCTCCCTCCAGTGCACACCACCGAAGCCGGCGTAAGCCCGGCGACCGATTTCACCACCTTCATGCGAAACTACCAGGACATGGTTTTCTCGACCGCCGCGCGGATCACCGGCAACGACGCGCAGGCCGAGGACATTTCGCAGGAGGTCTTCCTCAAGGCTTACGAAAACTACGATCACCTGAGCACCAGCCCCACTGCCGGGGGCTGGTTGAAGACTGTCGCCACCAACCTCTCGCTCAACCACCTGTCGCGTTACCGCAATCGCTGGCGGTTCTTTTCCGAGTTCAAGCGCGAGTCCGCCGCCGACGACCGCGATGCGCCCGAGGTCGACTTCGCCGCGCCCGACACGTTCTTCAGCGGCGTCGACGCCGCCGATCGCCGCCAGCTCGTCGAGCACGCGCTCAGCCAGCTCCCCGAGCATCAGCGCCTGCCGCTCGTGCTCTACCACTTCGAAGACCTGCCTTACGATGAGATCGCGCGGAAGCTCGGCGTGTCCCTCGCCAAGGTGAAGACCGACATCCTCCGCGCCCGCGCCGCGCTCGCCAAGATCCTGGCGCGCAGCGGCACGCCACACGAAAGCATCAGCCTCTGAACCGCCCCATGAATCCTTCTCCCGACCACCACGAGAAACTGGAGCGCGCCATTCACCGCACCCTGCGCGAGCTGCCGC
>CAZENI010000039.1:0-29005 GCA_964513055.1 uncultured Opitutus sp. | reverse complement strand
GGCGGTGATGCCCTTGAACCGCGTTGTACCCATGAGGAACCCGGCGTCGATGCGCTCGTAGTAGCGGCGGCGGCGGGCGACGTAGGACTGGTAGAAGTTGTCGGCGTTGGTGCCCCAGCTCTGGCCGAAGGCGCCGGGATTGGCGCGGTAGAGGTCGGCGATGGCGCGCAGGTTGGGCATGAAGACGGTGCCGCCGCTGATGGAGGCGGTGCTGCCGTCGATCATGTCGAGGGAGTATTCCCACGGGGAGCGATAGGGGTCCCACGCGCCGCGGGCGGGGACGTTGCCGCCCGGGGCGTAGTCGAAGCGCTTGGCGAGCTGGTCGTCCTCGAATTTCTGGATCTGCTGGCGGGTCTTCACGCCGGTCTTCCACGAGACCGGGAGGAACGTGGACGTCTTCAGCATGCCGATGACCTCGCCGCTGAAGAGGATGGTGCGGCCGAAGCGGCCGTCGTTGACGGTGAAATTGGGATTGGTGTAGCTGGAGCCGCGGGCGATGTCGGGGCCGGCGACCTGGGTGAACTTCCAGTCGGGCGACATGAGCGAGGAACGCTCGGCGCGGTAGGTGATGCCGTTGGCGATCGGGCTGTTGGTATCGCGAATGGAATTACGGCGGTTGAGCGGGTCATACCAGCTCGTGGAGTCGGAGTAGGCGAACTTGCCCTCGAGTTCGAAGTTGCCGCGCTTGAAGCGGACGCTGGGGAGGAAGGTGAGGGTCTCGCCCATTTTGGAGACGGCGACGGGGTTGACCTGCACGGTGCCGCTGGCGGCGGAGGTGAAGCTGAGGAGCGGGTCGGCGCCGACGACCTGGCTGCGCGCGCCGGTGCTGGAGTTGAAGATCACGGTGCGCTGGGGCGTCCAGAGGTCGGCGTAGTTGTAGACGACGCCGAGGCCGACGTTGAACTCGCGGGTGATCTTGTAGTCGGCGGTGAGCGTGGTGGCGAAGCGCTTGTTGAAACGCGGGGCCCACTGGAAGTTCAGCGTGGTGGGGACGAGCGGGCGGGTGTCGGTCGCGGTCACGGCAGTGCTGTAGGCCTGCGACGTGATCATCGCTTCCTGATAGACGTTGGATTCGCTGAGATTGAGGACGATGCCGAGGCGCTTGTTGAGGAAGACGTCGGAGTATTCGAAGATGCCGCCCGGGCGGATTTTCCGGCTCTCGCGATCCTCGTTGGGCCCGAGCGAGCCGGCGAAGGTCATCGCTTCCGAGTGGGCGGCGAGGTTCGCCTGCCAGGAGACGCGGCGGCCGTTGCGGTCGAAGGCGCGCTTGGTGCGGAGATTGATCGTGCCGGCGGGGGAGTTGGCGTCGACATCGGCGCTGACGGTCTTGTTGACCTCGATCGATTCCATCGAGTTGAGGGAGGCCATCTCCATCGTGAAGGAGCGCGCGGCGCCGGAGCCGCTGTTGTTGGCATCGACGCTGGCGAGCGAGATGCCGTCCATGGTGACGCCGGTGTATTCCGAGCCGAGGCCGCCGAGGCGGACGGTGCGGACCTCGCCGTAGAAGAGATCGAGCTCGACGCCGGGGAGATGCTTGAGGAACTCGCCGACGTTGCCCTCGGCGTTGTCGCCGAAGGAATCGGAGGCGACGGTGTTGGTGATGTTCATGGAATTGCGCTGATCCATGATGGCCTTGGCCGAGCCCTCGCGCTCGGTGGAGACGACGAACTGGCCGAGCGTCACGATGCTGCCGGCGGCGCCCGCGACGTCGATCGCGCTGAGGAGATTGAAGTCGTGCGTGGCGGTGCCGCCGGCGGGGACGTTGAGCGTGGCGCTCGCCGCGCGGTAGCCGGTGTAGTTGACGACGAGCGTCGCCTTGCCGGCGGGCACGGGCGAAAGGCGAAACTCGCCGGCGCCCTCGGAGACGGTGGTCTGGCCCGTTTCCTCGATGCGGATCTGCGCGTTGCGCACGTATTCCCCGGTGTTCGGGTTGAACACGCGTCCGGTGATGGTGCCGGTGGCGGCGGATTGGGAGTGCAGCGGCTGAAGCAGCAGCAGCAGCGCCGTAAACAGGGCGAGCAGGGGTTTGGAGTTCATAGGGTCGGTCGGTCGCGGACAGCGCACTCGGCCGGAGGGCCGTCGTCAACGGTGCAGGCGGCGAGGGCCGCGAGGAAAAACGGAAAAAGACCTTGCGCGCCCGGTGATGCGTTCACGAACTCGGCGGCACTTGCGGGCGCGACCTTTCCCTTTCGTGCGCGTCCTGTCCGTCCGACCCCATGAAAACACACCGCCGCCAGTTCCTCAAAACCGCGTCGCTCAGCCTGGGTTCACTCAGCCTCCTGTCCGCGGGCGCGTTCGCCGCCGAGCCGAAGGCGAAGGCGCCCGCGCCGAAAAAAGCCGACGGCGTGCCCGGCCCGAGCTTCGCGAAGAAATCCAAGATGAAGCTCGGCACGGTCACCTACAATCTGGCGATGGACTGGGATGTGCCGACGATCATCAAGAACTGCACGGAGGCGAAGTTCGAGGGCGTCGAGCTGCGCACGGGCCACAAGCACAACGTCGAGGTCGCGCTGAGCAAGGCCGAGCGCGCGGAGGTGAAGAAGCGTTTCGCCGATTCGCCCGTCGCGCTCTGGAGCATGGGCAGCGCCTTCGACTACCACACGATTGATCAGGCGAAGCTGAGGAAGGACATCGCCGACACGAAGGAGTATATCGTGCTGGCGCAGGACGTGGGCGCGACCGGCGTGAAGGTGCGCCCGAACGGGCTGCCGAAGGAAGTGCCGGTGGAAAAAACGCTGGAGCAGATCGGCCGCTCGCTGCGCGAGCTCGGCGAGTTTGCCGCCAATCACGGGCAGCAGATCCGGCTCGAGGTGCACGGCAGCGGCACGTCGCTGCTGCAGAATATCAAGACGATCCTCGATGTGGCGGATCATCCGCAGGTCGGCGCGTGCTGGAATTCCAACCAGACCGATCTCCAGGGCGCCGGCTTCGACGCCAACTTCAACCTGATCAAGAACAAGATTTTCACCGTGCACATGCGCGACCTGTTTCTCGAGGAGTATCCGTTCCGGAAGATGCTGAACGGTCTCGTCGAGAGCGGCTTCACCGGCTTCTGCTTCGCGGAGATTCCGCAGAGCACGGATCCGATCCGCGTGATGAAATACTACCGCTCGCTCTGGCTCGCCTATCAGGGCCTGCTGTAAAGCGCGTCCGCCCGAGTGCCCCGGCTTCTGACAGCATGAACAGAATGGACAGAATGTAATCCCCACTGCCTATCGCATGACACCCACGAGTCCCACCTCCTCCGGTCCCTGGTATCGCGAACTCAACCGCTATCACTGGTTCGTCCTGATCGTCGCCGCCCTCGGGTGGCTGTTCGACACGATGGACCAGCAGCTCTTCAACCTGGCGCGCGTGCCCGCGATGCGGGCGCTGCTCAAGCCGGGCGAGGATGTGGCGCTCTACAGCGGCTATTCGACGGCCATCTTCCTGATCGGCTGGGCGACGGGCGGACTCACCTTCGGCGTGCTGGGCGACAAGATCGGCCGGGCGAAGACGATGATGTGGACGATCCTCATCTACTCGGTCTGCACGGGACTGAGCGCGCTCTCGCAGGGCTTCTGGGATTTCGCCTTCTACCGGTTCATCACGGGCCTGGGCGTCGGCGGCGAGTTCGCCGTGGGCGTCTCGCTGGTGGCCGAGGTGATGCCGGACAAGGCGCGGCCGCACGCGCTCGGGTTGCTGCAGGCGCTGTCGGCGGTGGGCAACGTCTCCGCCGCGCTGATCAGCATGGGCCTCGGCCACCTCGAGGAATCCGGCGCGATCGGCTCGGCGTGGCGCTGGATGTTCGTGATCGGCGCGCTGCCGGCGATGCTGGCGCTGGTGATTCGCGCGCGGCTCAAGGAGCCGGAGCGCTGGCAGGCGGCCAAGGCGGCGCAGGCGGCGTCGGGAAAAAAGAGCATGGGCTCCTACGAGGAGTTGTTCGGCAACGCGAACTGGCGGACGCCGGCGACGGTCGCCGGGCTGTTCATCGTGGCGATCGTGGCCGTCGCCTTCTTCGGCCCGTCGACCCTGCCCAAGCTGAAGATCGGCATCGGCCTCGCGCTGTGCGCGCTGGCGGCCGGGCTCTGGACGGTTTACGGCGGCAAGGGCGACACGCGTTACCGCAAGAACGCGGTGGTCGGTCTCCTGCTCGCGCTCTCGGGCATCATCGGGCTCTGGGGCATCGGCTTCTTCAGCATCGATCTGGTGCGCTCGGTCTTCACGAAGGCGTTCGTCGCCGAGGGCATGGAGGCGGCGAAGATTCCCGGCGCGGTGACGTTCTGGGCCGGCGTGACTTCGATGATGCTGAATGTCGGTGCCTTCCTCGGGATCTTCGCCTTCAGCCATGTGGCGCAGCGGATCGGCCGCCGGCCGACGTTTGCGATCGGCTTCCTCATCGCGCTGCTCAGCACGGTGATGGTGTTCCTGTTCCTGCGTGAACGCAGCCAGGTCTTCTGGATGATGCCGCTGATGGGGTTCTGCCAGTTGTCGCTCTTCGGCGGATACGCGGTGTATTTCCCGGAGCTGTTCCCGACGCGGCTGCGCAGCACGGGCATTTCGTTCTGCTACAACGTGGGCCGTTTCGCGGCCGCCTCGGGCCCCGCGGTGCTCGGCCTGCTGACGAGCGAAGTCTACAAGGGTCAGGCCGAGCCGATGCGCTACGCGGGCGTGACGATGTGCAGCATCTTCCTGCTCGGCCTGCTCGTGCTGCCCTTCGCGCCCGAGACGAAGGACAAGCCGCTGCCCGAGGAGGAGAAGGGCTTCGCCCATTAAGACACGCGGAATCTCGGAGGGTGAATGTGGAAAGCGGGAAAGGAGGAAACGAGCCGGCAACCATTGCCTTTCTTCCTGCTTTCCAGCTTTCCACATTAATGGGGTTTTCCATTCGTTTCCTTAAATGAAATTCGGCATCTGCAACGAGATCTTCAAGGAGTGGAAGATCGACGACGTCTTCACCTACTGCGCGAAGCTCGGCTACGACGCGGTCGAGGTCGCGCCGTTCACGCTCGCGAAATACGTGACCGATATCTCCGCGGCGGAGCGCGCGCGAATCCGCGAGTCGGCAGCGCGGGCCGGCATCGCGATCTCGGGGATCCACTGGGTGCTGGTGCAGGCCGAGGGGATGTTCCTCACGTCGTCGGACCCGGCGACGCGCGAGCGCAGCGCGCAGTATTTCTGCGACCTCGTGGATTTCTGCGCGGACATCGGCGGCACGGTCATCGTCGTCGGTTCGCCCAAGCAGCGGAATCTGGCGGACGGCGTGACGTTTGAGCAGGCGTGGACGTGGGCGACGGACGTGTTCCGGCCGGCGGTGCAGCGGGGCGAGGCGCGCGGTGTCACGATCTGTTTCGAGCCCCTGCCGGCGGAAGACACGAACTTCATCAACACGGCCGAGGAGGCGGTGCGCTTCACGCGGCAGCTCTCGTCACCGAATTTCAAGGTGATCCTCGACGTGCGCGCGATGAGCCACGAGGCGAAACCGATTCCGCAGATCCTGCGCGAGTGCCGGGGCGAGTTTGCCTACGTGCACGCCAACGACAAGAACCTCAAGGGCCCGGGCTTCGGCGCGGTGGACTTCGCGCCGATCGCGGCGGCGCTGCGCGAGGTGGGCTACGAGGGCACGGTGTCGGTCGAGGTGTTCAACTTCGACGAAGGCCCCGAGGTGATCGCAACGAAGAGTCTGGAGTATCTGAAGCGCACCTTTGGTGCGTGAGGGCGGTTCATCGCTTCGTTTTTGGACAGGATTAACAGGATTTACAGGATTGGAAACCCGCTCGGTCTTGAATCCTGTAAATCCTGTTAATCCTGTCTAAAGTCCGCCACGCGGGTGCGACGACGATCTGCCTCCACCTGACCCCAACTCCTATGAATCGCGTCATCGTCCTGCTTTGTGTTGTCATGGGTTTTCTGGCTCCGGCTCTCGGCGCCGCCGAGTCCGCGAAGAAACCCAACGTCCTCCTGATCATCTCCGATGATATGAACTGCCGGCTCGGGTGCTATGGGGCGGCCGAGGCGAAGACGCCGAACATCGACCGCCTCGCGGCGCGCGGCGTCCGCTTTGATCGCGCCTACTGCAATTATCCCGTCTGCAATGTCTCGCGCACGTCGTTTCTCAGCGGGCGCTACCCGGAGGTGACGGGCGTGTTGAACAACAACACGAACCCGCGCATCCGGCTCGGGGCGGATTTTCAGTTTCTGCCGGAGTATTTTCGCGCCCAGGGTTATTACGCCGCGGGCTGCGGCAAGATCGCGCACGGCGGCTACAACAGCGTCGTGAAATGGGATTACTATTCGGAACCGCAGCGCGGGATCGGCGACGACGACGATGACCGCGGCCCGGGGCAGAAGACCAAGGGGGCCGCGAAGAAGGGCGGCAAGAAAGGCAAGGCCGCGGCAGGCGCGGGCGACCCGTTTCCCTGGCGGGCGACCGACAATGCCGACGCCGATGAGCCCGACGGCCAGGTCGCGCGGCGACTGTTGAAGTATCTCGGAGGAAAGGGCGACCAGCCCTTCTTCATCGCGGCGGGCTTCCACAAGCCGCACGTGCCGCATACGGCGCCGAAGAAATACTTCGACCTCCACGATCCCGCCAAGATGCCGACGCCGCCGGAGCCGGCGGGGCACGAGAAAGACATTCCCGCGCTCGCGCGCGCGCCGCGTTCGGTGGCGGGCCTGAGCGTCGACGAGCGGCGTGCGATCATCCAGCACTACTATGCAGCGACATCGTTCATGGATGCGCAGGTTGGGCTGCTCCTCGATGAGATGGACCGCCTGAACCTCTGGGACTCGACCATCGTGGTGTTCATGGGCGATCACGGCTGGCACCTCGGCGAGCACGGCGGATTCTACGCGAAGATGAGTCTGATGGATGAGTCGGCCCGCGCGCCGTTCATCGTGGTGGCGCCCGGCGTGAAGGCGAATCGGGGGACCAGCGTGGTCGCCGAGTATGTCGATCTGTTTCCCACGCTGGCCGAGCTGGCGGGACTGCCGGCGCCGGCCGGGTTGCAGGGGGCGAGTCTGGTGCCGGTGTTGAAGGAGACCGGCCCGCGGGCGCGCGACCACGCCTACACCGTCGTCGTGCGCGGAGCGGACAAGCTGGGGCGCGCGTTGCACGCTTCGAAATTCACCTACATCGAGTGGCCTGACGGCTCGCAGCAGCTCTACGACGCGGTGGCCGATCCGCACGAGTATCGGAATCTCGCCGGGAAACCGGAACACGCCGCGACGCTCGCCGCGATGAAGACGCGGCTGGCGCAGCGTCAGTCGGAAATCGTGGCTGGCGCGACACCCGCCGCGCGCAAGTAATCAAATCGTGATCAAAAATCTCCGCCGCGTCCTCATCGTATTTTCGCTCGCCGCTTCGGTGATCGCTGCTGACGTGACCTCCCTGGGCGCAAAGGGCGACGGCCAGGCGGACGACACCGCTGCGGTGCAGAAGGCGGTGGATGCGGGCGGGACGGTGCAGTTTCGCACCGGCACCTACAAACTCACCCGCACGGTCACCGTCGACCTGGATAAGACCGGCTTCGTGACGCTCGCCGGCGATCCGACCGTGCGGATCGTCATGGCAGGGGCGGGTCCGGCGTTTCTGTTCGTCGGCACGCATGCTGGTTCGGCGGCGCCGGCGCAGTTTAAGCCGAATGTCTGGGAGCGGCAGCGTTCACCGTCCGTCATCGGTCTCGAGATTGTGGGGGCCCATCCCGAGGCCGATGGCATCGCCGCGCGGGGCACGATGCAGCTCACGATCGAGCGGCTCGTGGTGCGCGAGGCGCGCCATGCGATCCATCTCCGCGAGCGCAACCGCAACGTGCTCATCAGCGACGTGCACCTTTATCACAATCGCGGCATCGGCATTTTCTACGACGCGGTGAACCTCCACCAGAGCAACATCACCGGCTCGCACATCAGCTACAACGCCGGCGGGGGCGTGGTCGTGCGCGGAGGCGACGTGCGCAACATCCATATCGGGAATTGCGATATCGAGAGCAACATGGTGAAGGATGGGCCGGAGACGGCGAACGTGTTGATCGATTCCGCCGGTGGGAGCGTGGGAGAGGTGGCGATCACGGGTTGCACGATTCAGCACAATCCCGACGGTCCGAATTCCGCCAACATTCGCATTCTCGGCGCGGGCGTCTCGAATCTCGTGAGCAACAAAGGGCCCACCAACGAGGGACACGTCACCATCACCGGTAACGTGCTGAGCGACGTGCAGGTGAATGTGCACTTGAAGCACGTTCGGGGCGTCACGCTCACGGGGAATACCTTCTGGATGGGCTTTGCGCACGATCTGCTGGTCGAGGACTCGAGCAACGTGGTCGTCGGCCCCAACAACTTCGACCGCAATCCACGTTATGAATACACCCGCACCTCCGCGCGCGGCGGCCTGGTGTTTCGCGGCTCGCGCGACAGCACGCTGAGCGGCGTGCATGTGAACGGTGTGCGCCATCACGCCGCCGCGGTCGTGCTCGAGGACTGTGCGCGCTTTAATGTCTCTGGCGCCACGATCCTCGACTGCGATGGCGTCGGCCTGCAGCTTACCAACACCACGCTCACGCGCGTCGGCGGCAGCGTGATTCGCGACGATCGCGCCGCGAATACCGCGCCCGCGATTCGCGTGGCCGGCGGCCACGGCAATCATGTGGTCGGCAATGTGCTCGACCGGCGTGTGGAGATCCCGGGTGATGCGGCGGTAAGCCGGGAAAACGACGTCGTGCCGAAAAAATAGGGGTGGGGGCGCTTATCCTTAATACCAACGGCTGATGTGTTTTTGACTTTGGCGCTGCAGCGCGGTGGGGGCCCGACCTCCGGGCGGGCCGTAGGCATGCTGATATCCTGACGGCCCGCCCGGAGGTCGAGCCACTACCTCGGAAAAGTCTAAATCTTATGCGGCGTGGGTATAAGCGCCCTTGTGGTGCGTTCGCAGCCCCAACGAGGGCGGTTGGGGACAACCGCCCCTACCTCACGCGATCACTTTCTTGATCACGTTTCCCGCCACATCGGTCAGCCGCTCGTTGCGGCCGTTGTGGCGGTAGGTGAGGCGCGTGTGATCGAGGCCGAGGAGATGGAGGATGGTGGCGTGGATGTCGTGCACGTGCGCTTTCTCCGATTCGGCGCGCAGGCCCACGGCGTCGGTCGAGCCGATGACCTGGCCGCCTTTCACGCCGCCGCCGGCGAGCCACAGGCAGAAACCGTGTGGGTTGTGGTCCCGGCCGTTCGAGCCCTCGCTCATCGGCATCCGGCCAAACTCGCCGCCCCAGATCACGAGCGTGGAGTCGAGCAGGCCGCGCGATTTCAAGTCCTTCAACAGGCCCGCAACGGGTAGATCGCTCTGGGCGCAGAGCTTCGAGTGGTTGCCCTCCATGTCGGAGTGGCCGTCCCAGCCGTTGGTGTCGCCGCAGTAGAGCTGCACGAAGCGGACCCCGCGCTCGAGCATCCGGCGCGCGAGGAGGCAGCGCAGGCCGAACTCCTCGGTGATCTTCCGGTCGAGACCGTAGAGCTTTTTCGTGGCTTCGGTCTCCCGGGAAATATCCACGACCTCCGGCGCGTGCTGCTGCATGCGGAACGCGAGCTCGTAGGACGCGATGCGCGCGGCGAGCTCGGAGTCCTCGTCGCCGGGGGCGAGGTTCTCGCGGTTGAGCTGGTTGATGAAGTCGACCGTGGCCTGCTGCTGGCCGGCGCTGACGCCCTTCGGCGTATTCAGATTCAGGATCGGCGTCTCGCCACCGCGGAGGATCGTGCCCTGATAGGCGGCCGGCATGTAGCCGTTGCTCCACGCGGGTGCGCCGCCCTTTACCCAACCGCTCGGGTCGGGCATGACGACGAAGGCGGGCATGTTCTGGTTCTCGGTGCCGAGGCCGTAGGTGGCCCAGGCGCCGAGACTCGGCCGGCCCATCAGGATCGAGCCGGTGTTCATCTGATAGACGGACTCGGGGTGGGTCACGCTGTCGCCGTGGCAGCCGCGGAGCAGGCAGAGGTCGTCGACGCACTCTGCGATGTGGGGGAGGAAGTCGGAGACCTCCATGCCGCATTGGCCGCGGGGTTTGAAGTCGCGCAGGGGGGCGAGCAGCTTGTTCTTCGCGACGGCGCGCCGGGTCTTGAAGGTGCCGAAGGATTCGGGGATGGGCTGCCCCGCAAGCCGGACGAGCTCGGGTTTCGGATCGAAGAGATCCACGTGGCTCGGGCCGCCGGACATGAACAGGAAGATCACGCGTTTCGCCTTGGCGGCGAAGTGGGGCGCTTTCGGCGCGAAGGGATTCGGCAGGCCGGCGCCGACGGGAGCGCGTGCGGTGGCGGCGAGCAGGCCGTCGCGGTCGAGGAGTGAGGCGAGGGCGAGCATTCCGAAGCCGCCGCCGGCCTGACGAAGGAATTGCCGGCGCGAGGGGAGGTGGCCGAAGGAGGCGCTGGGGCCGCGGCAGGTGCTCATGGGGAAAAAGGGATTGAGGTGGAGCGCGTTGTCCCCAACGTGCTTGGGCGACGGCGTGAGTCCGGAACGCGCGTTGGGGACAACGCGCTCCACCTCGGAAACAGGAATATTTCAGTCCGCATACACAAACGCGTTGAGGTTGAACAAGGCGCGGCAGAACTCGCTCAACGGCGAGTGCGCGAGAAAGGCTTGCGCGAGTGCGAACTCCTTCGCGCTGGGGGCGCGGCCGAGGATGGTGCGATAGGCGAGGGTAATCCGGGCGTCGGTGGAATCGGCGGCGGTCGACAAGCGTTCCGCGGTCTTCGCGGCGGCGGCGAGGACCTCGTCGGCGTTGAGCAGCGTGAGCGATTGCGGCGCGGTCGTGCTGCGTTCGCGAGCGGAGCAACTCAGGTTGTTGTCGGGCGCGTCGAAGACTTCGAGAAAGGGAAACCGGAGATTGCGCCGCGCAAAGATGTAAATGCTCCGGCGCGAGTTGTCGTGAGGATTGGCGTTGGTGGTCCAGCCCTTGGCGCCCTCGTAGAGTTCCTGGGGAATCGGCGGATAAACCCCGGGGCCGCCGAGCTTGGGATTCAGCTCGCCGCTGATGGCGAGGAGGCTGTCGCGGATCACTTCGCCCTCGAGCCGCAGCCGGTTCATGCGCGCGTAGTGGCGATTCTCGGGATCCGCCGCAACGGCGGCGGTGGAGTAAGCAGCCATCGGTGCGGAAGAGTAATCATTCGAAGCACTTTTCCGACGCGCAGCGTCCGGGCTGTTTATTGAAAACTGATTACTGATTACTGAACTCTGCCGATACGTCGCGGAGAGCAGCATGAGTCGATGCATCGCCTTCACACTCCAGCCCTGGGCGACGAACTCGGCGGCGAGCCAGTCGAGCAGCGCGGGATGGGTCGGCTTCTGGCCATGCGTGCCGAAATTGCTCGGCGACGCCACGAGCCCGCGGCCGAAATGGTGCTGCCAGATCCGGTTCACCATGACGCGGGCGGTGAGGGGATTTTCGGGCGAGGCGATCCATTCGGCGAGGGCGGCGCGAGTCGGACGGGCGGCGGGCGCGGCGCTCGCGACCACCTCGGGAAAGGCGGGCGTTACTTCCGTCGTCGGCTGGTTGTAATCGCCGCGATGGAGAATGTGCGTCTTCACCGGCGGACCGTTTTGCAACGCAAGCGAGGCCGGGAGCGGCTTCGGCTTGGGAAACGGTTTCAACTCCTCCAGCAATCTGGCGTGCCGCTCCTTGTCGGGTTTCTTCATCGCCGCGAGCAGCTCCTTGGGTGGGACGGTCACGAGGTGCGCGGTCTCGAGGACCAGATTTTCCTGTTCGGTCGAGCGCTCGGACTTCGGCACCTGGTGGGCGGCCTGCGCCTCGGGCGAGAGCTTGGCGAGTTTGCGCGCAAAGATCGTGGTGCGATGAGGCGCCTCCAGCGCGGCGATCTGCTCCTGCAGTTCCCGGGTCTGCTCGTTGTAGTGCGCGAGGGCCTTTTCATGGGCCGTGCGCTCGGCGGCGGTCGGCACGGGCAGGTCCGGGCGGAATTTCGCCGGCGCGAAGAACGCCTGCAGCGAGTAGTAATCGCGCTGGGAGAGCGGTTCGAACTTGTGGTCGTGACACCGCGCGCAGCCCAGCGTGAGCCCGAGGAAGCCGAGCGCGGTGGTGTCGGTCATGTCGTTGAGGGTGTTGCGGCGCCGCTGGACCTGATCGGCGGAGTCGACCATGTCCGGGCCAAGCAGGTTGAACGCCGTCGCGATCAGCGCGTCCGGCTCATCCGGATACAACTCGTCGCCGGCGATCTGCTCGCGGATGAAGCGGTCGTAGGGCTTGTCGGCGTTGAACGCCCGCACGACATAATCGCGGTAGCGCCAGGCATGGGGGCGCACGGCGTCGTGCTCGAAGCCGTCGCTCTCCGCGAAGCGCGCGAGGTCGAGCCAGTGGCGGCCCCAGCGTTCGCCGTAGTGCGGCGAGCCCAGCAGCCGGTCGATGAGCTTCTCGTAGGCGTCTGGCGCGGGATCGCGGACGAAGGCATCGATTTCCGCCGGCGTCGGCGGCAGGCCGATCAGGTCGAGCGTGACGCGGCGGATCAGGACCTCGCGGCTCGCGGGCGCGGCCGGGGTGAGGGCGTTGGCCTCGATGCCGGCGAGGATGAAGCGATCGAGCGGGGTGCGAACCCAGGCGGCGTTTCGCACGGAGGGCGGCTCGGGGCGGCGGACGGGTTGAAAGGCCCAGTGCGCGCGATCGGCGGCGGTGAGGGCGAAGCCCGTCTTCGCGGGGACGGTGCCGGCGTCCTTGTTCAGGGGCCGCGCGTAGGGCACGCCGGCCGCGATCCACTCGGCAAACGCGCGGATGGCCGCGGGCGGCAGCGGGTCCTCCTTGTGCGGCATGCCGGGCTCGGCCTCGTGCGTGAGCATGCGGTAGAGCAGGCTCTTCGACGGATCGCCGGGCACGATCGCGGGGCCGCTTTCGCCGCCGCGCAGCAGGGCCTTGCGGGTCACGAGGTCGAGGCCGGCCTTGGTTTTCTCGCCCCCGTGACACCGGACGCAGTGTTGCTCGAGCAGCGCGGGCACGGCAACGGGATGGTTTGCCGACGGGCTCACCTGCGCGCGGGCGGGCAGCGCGAACGCGAGCGGAGCGAGCAGGCAGAAGGCAAAGCTGATGCGCGGGCGGGGCATCCGGGGTGGGGGTGCGCAGAGCATCGAACGGCCCCGCGCGAAAATCAACGCGGGGCTTTGGGCGGGGGCGGGCGGGTGGCGCTCGCCGGGCTCGCGCTGGGGGCGGCGATCGCCATGCTGGCGGCGTGCCCCTTCGCATTTTCCTCCTTCTCGCGCTGGCGCTCGCGACGCGCGTGCTCGCGGCGACGCCCGGCCTGTTCGCCCCCGGCAAGGGCCGGCTGATGTTTGACCGGTGGAGCGGTCCCGCGCTGCCCATCTGGTATCACGCGCCCGCGACGATCACGCCCGAGACGCGCATCGTGTTCGTCATGCACGGCATGGCGCGGAACGGCGACGAGTATCGTGACCAGTGGAGCGATCTGGCGGAGCAGTATGGCTTCCTCCTCCTCGTCCCGACGTTCGGCAACGCGGATTTCCCGGGCTTCGAGAGTTTCAACTATGGCAACGTGATCGGGCCGGACGGCGCGCGGCGGCCGCCGGAGAAGTGGGCGTTCACCGCCATCGAGCGGATTTTCGACCACGTGAAGGCGGGCACGGGCATCGCCACGCCGGACTACTACATCTACGGGCACTCGGCCGGCGCGCAGTTCGTGCACCGGTTGTTTTTCTTCCTGCCCGAGGCGCGGGCCGGGAAACTGATCTCGGCCAACGCCGGCGCCTACATGCTGCCGGAGTTTGTGACGGAGCATCCCTACGGGCTGAAGGGTTCGGGTGTCACCGAGGCCGACCTGAAGGCGGCACTCCGGCGGCCGGTGATGGTGCTCCTCGGCGAGGCGGACATGGACCCGAATCACCGCCCGCTGCCGCGCACGCCCGAGGCGATGCGGCAGGGCATCCACCGGTTTTCGCGCGGCCTGAATTATTTCCGGATCGCGAGCGAGCAGACGGTGAAACTCGGCGTGCCCTTCGGCTGGAAGATCGCGACTGTGCCCGGCGTGGCGCACAGCAACACGCTCATGGCGCCGCACGCGGCGGCGCACTTCTTCGGAAAATGAATTCCGGCCGATGAGGGAGCGGGGAGCAGGGAGCGGGGAGCCGGAAGGCCGGGGGAAGGAAGCAGGAAACCAGGGAACCAGGAGAAAGGCGCAGTGAATTCAGAAGCCAGGAAATCAGGAAATCATGGAGATCGTGGAAGCGGGATCTTCTGCTCTGCTCTGTCCTTTTCCTGAGTTCCTAGTTTCCACATTGGTTTGTTCGGTGCATCGTGATTCCTCTCCTCAACCCCATCCGCGCGCTGCGGCTCCACTCATGAGACTCGTCTCCAGTTTTCGAATTCACCTGTTGTTCCTCACGGCCGTCGCCGCCGCGGCGACGGGCGCGGCGCAGTCGGAAAAGCCGGTGGCCGCCGGGGAGTGGCGGCCGCTCTTCGACGGCAAGAGCCTGGCGGGCTGGATGCAGTCGGGCTTTGAAGGCGAGGGCGCGGTGAAGGTGCAGAGCCCGTTTCGCGACGGGCCGGGCGCGATCATCATCGAAAAGGGCGTGACGCTCTCCGGCTGCACCTGGACCAAGGGCGCCGAGCTGCCGAAGATCAACTACGAGATCGCGCTCGAGGCGATGAAGCTCGCGGGCGACGACTTCTTCTGCGGCCTCACGTTTCCCGTCGGCAAGGCCTCGTGCAGTTTCATCGTGGGCGGCTGGGGCGGCATCATCGTGGGCATCTCCAACGTCGATTACTCCGACGCCTCCGACAACGACACGACCAAGGGGATGGAATTCGCCGACAATCGCTGGTATCGCATCCGCGTGCGCGTGACGGACGAGAAACTCGAGGCGTGGATCGACGATGAGCAGACCGTCGATCTGGAGACGAAGGGGCGCACGCTCACGCTGCGGCCCGGCGACATCCAGAAGTCGCTGCCTCTGGGCGTCGCGACGTTCATGACCACCGCGGCGATCCGCAATTTCCGGCTGCGGCGGCTGCCGTGATGGCCGCTTGACTCACCTGTCGCCGCCGCGACAAGTGAGCCATGACCAACCCACGTTCCCGTCACTCGCGCGGCTTGCGCGCGATCGCGTGTCTCTTCCTCGCCTTGCTCGGCGCCGCCGTCTTCTCCGGCTGCGGTCCGTCCGCCTCGAGCGGCGGCGCGCCGGAGGCTCCGGGCAATCCCAAGGTGCCGAAGGGCGCCAAGAGCTCCGGCGGCCGTTACGCGGTGATCGAGACGGACAAGGGCGCGATCGAGTTTGAGTTCTACGCCAAGGACGCGCCAAAAGCGGTCGAGAATTTCCGGCTGCTCGCCGAGCACGGCTACTACGACGGCCTGACGTTTCACCGCATCCTGAAGGGCTTCATGCTTCAGGGCGGTGATCCCGCGGGCAACGGCACCGGTGGCGACAGCGCGTGGGGCGGCAAGTTTGCCGACGAGATTTCCGCGGCCTCCGAGCTGTATCGGCGCGGCTACAAGCGCGGCATCGTGGCCATGGCCAACGCCGGTCCGAACACCAACAGCAGCCAGTTCTTCATCATGCACCAGGACTACCCGCTGCCGCCGGCCTACGTGATCTTTGGCAACGTGACCAAGGGCCTCGAGGTCGTCGACGCGCTCGCCGCCACGCCCACGACCACGGGCATGGATGGCGATCGCAGCCAGCCGGTCTCGCCGGTGATCATGCGCAAAGTGACGATCAAGCCGTAGCGCGGCGACGACGGGCACCCGCTGCGCGCTCTTCGCCAAGAAGTGCGCAGCCGGCGGCACGCGCGGCGGATACCATCGGGGTGCTTTCTCCCGATTGTCTTCGATGTCCTGCCGCGTTCGGTATCGCTCCCTTCTCCTCCGGATCGCGTGGCTGCTCGCCTGCGCTCAGGCCCTGGCATCGGCGGTTCGCGCGGCCCCGGTGCCGCCCCTGTCGCCGACGGCGATCGTCGCGGCGCGGGACGGGTCGAGATTCTACGTGGCGGCGGCGACGGCCCACCTCGTGCTCGTCCTCGACCGCGCCGGCGCGGTCCTCGAACGGATTCCCGTGCCCGCCGCGCCGTCCGGCCTCGCCTTGTCGTCCGACGGCAGCCGGCTCGCCGTGACGTGTGCCGCACCGGTCAGCACCGTGTGCCTGATCGATCTGACGCGGGGCAACGCGATCACGCGGTTCGCCGCCGGTCACACGGCCATGGCACCGGTTTTCAGCGCTGACGGCGGCACGCTCTTTGTCTGCAACCGTTTCAACGACACGATCGTCGCGCTCGATCTGCGGACGGGAAAAACCCTCGCGACGCTCAAGGCGGAGCGCGAGCCGGTGGCGGCGGCGCTGACGCCCGACGGGACGCTGCTCTTCGTGGGGAATCACCTGCCGGGCGCGACGCCCTACGCGCAGGCGGTCGCCGCGCGCGTGACCGTAATCGATGCGCCGGCACGCCAGTGGCGGAAAACGCTGCGCCTGCCCAACGGCAGCGGGCTTGTTCTCGGCGTCGCGATCTCGCCCGACGGCCGGCACGCCGCCGTCACGCACAATCTCGCGCGCTTCACCCTGCCGACGACGCAGCTCGAGCGCGGCTGGATGAACACTGCGGCGCTCACGTTGATCGACGTCGCGCGACTTGAGATCATCAACACCGTGCTGCTCGACCACGTCGAGCTGGGCGCGGCCAATCCCTGGGCGGTCGCGTGGACGGCCGACGGCGCGCGGCTGGTGGTCACGCACGCCGGCACGCACGAATTGAGCGTGATCGATTTCGCCGCGCTCCGGGCGAAGCTCGCGCGGCTGCCGGCGACGCCCGCATCCGGCGCAGATTCCGGTGCCGCCGGAGCGACGGCGGGGCCGGGGGATGCGTCCACCGATCTCGCGTTCCTGACCGGGCTGCGGCGGCGCGTGCGGCTGCCGGGCAACGGCCCGCGGGCGCTCGCGCTCGCCGGCGACCGGGCGTGGGTCGCGGGTTACTTTTCGGATACGCTCGACCTCGTCGAGCTCGCCGCGTCCGGGGCGGCGCCGCAATCGACCGCGCTTGGCGGGGGCGGGACGCCGACGGCCGCGCGCCGCGGCGAGCAGGCGTTCAACGACGCGACGCTCTGCTTCCAGCAGTGGCAGAGTTGCGCGAGCTGTCATTCGTATGACGCGCGCATCGACGGCTTCAGTTGGGACCTGCTCAACGACGGCATCGGCAATCCCAAGAACGCCAAGAGCCTCCTCTGGTCGCATCGCACCCCGCCGGCGATGAGCAGCGGCGTGCGCGACAGCGCGGAGGTCGCGGTGCGGTCCGGCATCCGGCACATCCTCTTCGCGCAGGCGCCGCCCGACGTGCCCGCGGCGATCGACGCGTATCTGAAATCGCTGGAGCCGGCACCGAGTCCGCTGCTGGAACAGGGCCGCCTCTCGCGGGCCGCGCAGCGCGGGAAGAAGCTCTTCGAGAATCCCAAGATCGGCTGCGCCACCTGTCACCCCGCGCCGCTGTTCACCGATCAGCGCAGTTACGATGTCGGGACGGCGGCGCGGTCCGATCCGCCGGGCGCGACATTCGACACCCCGACGCTGGTCGAGCTCTGGCGGACTGCGCCGTATCTGCACGACGGCGCGGCGCGCACGCTGCGCGATGTCCTGATGCGGCGGAACTCCCGCGACCGGCATGGCACGACCTCACACCTGACCGATGAACAAATCGACGAGCTCGCCGCCTACGTCCTCTCGCTGTGAGCGCGGCCGCCGGAGCCCGCTCATGAGACGGAGCTTCCGCCGCTCCGGCGCGGCTGCCTTCGCGCTCCTGCTGGGAGCGATCGCGAGTGCATCCGGATCGCTCCGTGCGGCTGCGGCCGCTCCCGGCCCCGCGGTCTCGTCCGCCGCCGCCCGGCCGTCCCTGCTTACGCAGTTTCGCGCCGGCCCGATGGCCGGGGTGGAGGAGATCGTGTTCGCCGTGCGCAAGGTGAACGAGACCGACGGCCACTGGTATGCGAATCTCGGTTACTACGCGCACGACGCGAACCGCAAGGCCTGGCGCGAGGGCGCGCGCCTCTGCCGCTGGAACCTCGCCACGGGCCGGGTCACGACGCTGCTCGACGATCCGCGCGGCGGCGTGCGCGACCCGCAGGTGCACTACGACGGCCGGCGCATCCTCTTCAGCTACCGCCGCGGCGGCACCGAAGCCTATCACCTTTACGAGATCAACGCCGACGGCACCGGGCTGCGCCAGCTCACGAGCGGCGACTACGACGACATCGAGCCCACCTACCTGCCCGACGGCGACATCGCGTTCGTCTCCACGCGCTGCAAGCGCTGGGTCAACTGCTGGCTCACGCAGGTCGCCGTGCTCTATCGCTGCGACCGCGACGGCGGCAATATCCGCCCGCTCTCGAGCAACAACGAGCAGGACAACACGCCGTGGCCGATGCCCGACGGCCGGCTGCTTTACACGCGCTGGGAATACGTCGATCGCAGCCAGGTGGACTATCACCACCTCTGGGCGGCGAATCCCGACGGCACCGCGCAGATGGTCTGGTTCGGCAACCAGCACCCGGGCGTCGTGATGATCGACGCGAAGCCCGTGCCGGGCTCGGACAAGATCGTGGCGCTCTTCTCGCCCGGCCACGGCCAGCGCGAGCACGCCGGCCAGATCACGCTGGTGGATCCGGCCGCCGGCCCGGACGTGAAGGAGTCCGCGCGGGCCGTGAACAAGGGCAACCAGTTCCGCGATCCCTGGGCGTATTCGGAAAACTGCTTCATGGCCGCGCTCGGCCCGGCTCTGGTGGTGCTCGATGCGCAGGGCGCCCAGCAGGAGATCTTCAAGCTGCCTCCGGAAGACGTGAAGGCCGGGCTGCTCCTGCACGAGCCGCGGCCGCTGGCGGCGCGGCCGCGCGAGCGCGTCATCCCGCGCCGGTCGAATCCGTTCGAGGCCAACGGCCGGCTGCTGCTCGCCGACATCTACGAGGGCCGCAACATGACCGGCCTGCAGCGCGGCGAGATCAAGAAGCTGCTCGTCCTCGAGACGCTGCCGATGCCGATCCACTACACCGGTGGGATGGACCCGATCAGCTACGGCGGGACGTTCACGCTCGAGCGCATCGTGGGCACGGTGCCGGTCGAGTTCGACGGCTCCGCCCATTTCGAGCTGCCGGCGCTGCGGAGTTTCCTGCTCGTGGCGCTGGACAAAGATGATCTCGCGGTGAAGCGCATGCAGAGTTTCCTCACCGTGCAGCCGGGCGAGACGACGAGCTGCGTCGGCTGCCACGAGCAGCGCACGCGGGCGCCGTCGGTCGCGCTCGCCGGCGGGCTCGCGATGAAGCGCCCGCCGAGCGCGATCGAGCCGATTGCCGGCGTGCCCGACGTGATCGATTTTCCCCGCGATGTGCAGCCGATCCTCGATGCGCTGTGCGTGAGCTGCCACGGCTACGAGAAGACGCCCGCGGGCGGGCCGCGCGCCGGCCGCCTGATTCTCACGGGCGACCACGGGCCGATGTTCAGTCACAGCTATTACATGCTGACGATCGCACGGCTGTTCTCCGACGGCCGCAATCAGGCGAAAAGCAACTACGCCCCGCGGACGCTCGGCTCCTCGGTGAGCCGGCTGCTCAAGCTCGTCGACGGATCGCACTACGACGTGAAGGCCACGGCGGCCCAGCGGCAGATGCTGCGCCTCTGGATCGACTCCGGCGCGGCGTATCCGGGAACGTATGCCGCGCTCGGCACGGGGATGATCGGCGCCTACGCCGAGAACAAGCCGGTCGACACCGACCACGACTGGCCGACAACCCAGGCCGCGGCGGCGGTGATCAACCGCCGGTGTGCCGCGTGCCATGCCGCGCCCGCGCGCCTGCTGCCGCGCAGCCTGTCGGACGAGCGCGGCCTGTCGTTCTGGCGGCCGGCGCCCGACGACCCGCGGCTGAACACCAGCCGCCACATCGTGTTCAACCTCTCGCGGCCGGAGAAGTCGCTGCTCCTCCTCGCGCCGCTCAGCGAAGCGGCCGGCGGCTGGGGTCTGTGCCGGACGGCGGAGGCGGGCGCGGACGGGAAGGGCGGCGCGCCGGCCAACGTGTTCGCGACGACGGCCGATCCGGACTATCAGGCGCTCCTCGCGTTCTGCGCGGCGGGGCAGTCGCGACTGGCGGGGATCAAGCGTTTCGACCGGCCGGGCTTTCAGCCGCGGGCCGACTGGGTGAGGGAGATGACGCGCTATGGCGTGCTTGCGCCTGGCGCCGGGAGCGTCGCGCCGCTTGACGTCTATGCGGTCGAGCGGCGCTATTGGGAGTCGTTGTGGCACCACCCCCCGCCACCGGCGACGACCACGCCTTCCCACACCCCATGAACGAAAAGATCCTCCTGCCGGTTTCGCGACGTGATTTCATCAAGACGACCGGACGAATCGCAACCGCGTCGGCGCTCGCGGGGATCGCGCTGCCCCACGTGCACGCGGCCGGCAGCGATCTGATCCAGGTGGCGCTGGTCGGCTGCGGCGGACGCGGCACGGGCGCCGCGGGGCAGGCGCTCGCGACGACGAGCGGGCCGATCAAGCTGGTCGCGATGGCGGATGCGTTTGAGCCCAGGCTGACAGCGTCGCACGAGCGGCTGATGAAGGGCCCGCTCGCCGCGAAGATCGAGGTGCCGCCGGAGCGGCGATTCCTCGGGCTCGACGCCTACAAGGCGGCGATGGATGCGTTGAAGCCGGGCGACATCGTGATCCTGGCGACGCCGCCGGCGTTTCGCTGGGTGCATTTCAGCTATGCGATCGCGAAAGGGCTGCACGTCTTCATGGAGAAGCCGGTGACGGTGGACGGCCCGACGAGCAAACGCATGCTGGCGCTCGGCGAGGCGGCGGCGGCGAAGAACCTCAAGGTCGGCGTCGGCCTGATGTGCCGGCACTGCGCGGGCCGCGCGGAACTGGCGGATCGGATCAAGCAGGGTGCGATCGGTGATTTGATTCTGATGCGGGCGTATCGCATGCACGGGCCCGTCGGCTTCTTCGCGTCGCCGCCGAAGCCGGCCGAGAAGAGCGACCTGATGTATCAGATCGAGCGATTCCACAGCTTCCTCTGGGCGAGCGGCGGCAGCTTCAGCGACTTCTACATCCACAACATCGACGAGTGCTGCTGGATGAAGGACGCGTGGCCCGTGAAGGCGCAGGCCAGCGGCGGGCGGCATTATCGCGGCGATAGCGTCGACCAGAATTTCGATGTCTACTCGGTGGAGTATACGTTTGCCGACGGCGCGAAGCTCTTCCTCGAGGGGCGCTGCATCAAGGGCGCGGTGACCGATCACTCGAGCGTGGCGCACGGCAGCAAGGGTTTCGCGATCATCTCCGAGAAGGGGCACATGCCCTCGCGCGCCTCGCTGTATCGCGGCCAGAGCAAGTCGGCGACGGACGTGATCTGGTCGGTGGCGCAGCCCGAGCCGAACCCTTATCAGCTCGAATGGAATCACCTCGTCGAGGCGATCCGCGAGGACCGTCCCTACAACGAGGTGAAGCGCGGCGTCGAGGCGAGCCTGGTGACGTCGATGGGCCGGATGGCGGCGCACACGGGCCAGATCATCACTTACGAGCAGATGCTGAACTGCGACCACGAGTTCGCGCCCGGACTCGACACCCTGACGGTCGATTCGCCCGCGCCGTTGGTGGCGGATGCGAGCGGCCGCTACCCCGTGCCCGAGCCGGGGATCAAGACGACGCGCGAATATTGAGCGCGCCGGCAGTGGCGCGGCCGGCCGCGGGGCGCGGAAGGAGGCGGGAAGGGCGCCGGGACTCCGTCACGAACTTCTGGATTCGGCGCGGCCGGGCTGGTAGCGATGCGGGCATGATACCCCGGTGGAAGCGGACGTGGCCCCTGGTTTTGATCGCGCTGGGCTGGAGTGGCACGCCGGCCGTCGGCGCGCCGGCGGACGACCCGGACGGCCGGGCGCTGTTGCAGGCGGCGCAACGGACGATCGCCGCGTATCACGCGGGCCAGCCGCGCGGCGATGGCGTGGTGCGCGTGGTCTATTTCCATCCCAGCGACCGCGATCCGCTGCCGCACTATGCCGAGCGGCTCGATCGCGTGCTGAACGACGTGAGCGATTTCTACCGCGACGGAATGCGGCGGTTCGGGCTGGCGAGCGACGGCCTGCCGCTGGAGCGCAGGAATGGCCGGCTGGTGCTGCACGTGGTGCGCGGGATGCAGCCGGCGAGCGGCTACACGCACGATTCCGGCCACCCGATTGAGCTGGAGGCGCGCGCGGCGCTGCGGGGTGTCTTCGATTTCGATCGCGAGCACGTGCTGATGATTCATGCCCTGTGCCGCAAAAATCCGGACGGGCGCTATGTGTTCGACGCGCCCTACTATGGCAGCGGCTCGCACCGCGCCGGGGTCTGTCATGCGGCGGACTGCGAACTGCTCGATCCGCGGCTGCTCACGGAGACAAAGCGGCGCATCGTTTTCACGGAGCACTACTATCCGCACCGCGACGAGACGGTGGCCGAATTCAACAGCATGTATCTCGGCGGGACGGCGCACGAACTGGGCCACGGCCTGGGGCTGTTTCACGATGCGGGCATGGCGGCGGAGGGGAAATTCGGCACGGCGCTGATGGGCGCGGGCAATCTCACCTACCGCAACGACCGCTGGGGCGGCCAAGCGCCGGCGTTCCTCTCGCGGATCTCCGCGCTGCACCTGGCGTCCCATCCGCTCATCACGGGATCGAATCGCGGGCGGTGGGATGAGATCGGCGGCGAAATTGCGGAGCTCACCTTCGGTGGGGAGCGCGGCACGCTGCGGATCCGGGGCCGGGCGACGGGGACGATCCCGCCCTACGCGGTGGTCGCCTATGTCTGGCCGTCGCGCGGGAGCGATCACGCGTCGCAGACGTTTCCGGTGGCCGTGACCGACGGCGGGTTCGAACTGGAGCTGGCGGGGTTGCGTCCCGCGGCGTATTTCATGCGACTGGCGAGCCTGCACGTGAACGGCGGCGCGACGTGGGAGGACTACCGGTTCGGCTTCGATGCGGCGGGGAATCCGATGACGCCGCAGAGGTTCAAGTGGCCGTGGATCGTCGATCGGGCGGAGAAAGCCGTGGCGAAACGCGAGCCGGGCGCGCGGGCCCTCCTGACCGAGGCGGCGATCGCGCGGGCGCCGAGCGACGAGGAGCGCCGGATGTTGCGCGTGCTGCGCGAAGTGATCGAGCCACCGGCGCCGGTCGAACTCGCGACCGCGACGGGCGCGAGGGTCTTCGTTTCTGATGCGATCTGGGCGGACGCGAAGGTGGGCTGGGGCAAGGTCGCGCGGAATCGCACCTGGTTCGACGAACGGATCCAGAACGGCGTTTTCCTGATGCTGGGCGGACAGTTCTTCGAGAAGGGGCTCTATGCGCACTCGCCGTCGCGCTATCGTTTCGCGCTCGCCGGGAAGTGGCAGACGTTCACGGCGACTGTCGGGCTGCGCGACGGCGCGCAGGGCTCCGCGGTCTTCACGGTGCGCGCGGACGGACGGGAGCTCTTCCGTTCGCCGGTTCTCCGGGCGGGCGCGCGTGCCGAGGTGAACGTGCCGGTCGGAGGCGTGCGGGAACTCGAGTTGATCGCGGAAGGCGGGGGCGGCAACACCGGGAGTTCATGGGCGATCTGGGTGCAGCCGGCGGTGGCGCGGTGAGTGCATCAACGCGGCTCGGGCGGAAGCGCAGAGGCGACTCCACGATGGGGAGGGCGCGGCCCATGGGTTTCGGCACGCGCGCGTTGGGGAGCATCCCGCCGGAGGCCGCGCTGCGCTCAGGGTGACGGGGATTTCTGGGCCGGCTCCTGCTTCGCCGGCGGCGTCCGCGTGCCAAAGCGCCGCCGCGGATCCACCATGTGCAGCGCACGCTGGCCGTTCGGCTGGAAGAACGGGGCCATGCCTTGGTCCAGGTAGTCCAGCCACCCGCGGGAGGCCGCCGCGATGTAGGCGCCTCCCAAATCGTCGCCGAGCGTCGCTCGCAGGCGGCGGCGCGCGTCGTCGGCGAGGTCGCGCAACGCGATCGCCTTCTCCCCGGGGGAGCGCGCGCGGTCGTCGACGATGCTGCGGGCGGCGGCGCTGAGCTCATAGGGAATCGCGGCGACGGCGGCGGCGGTGGCGACCGGGATCGGGAAACGGCGCTGCAATTCGACGAGCGCCGTGTGATCCCGGTGCTGGGCGCGCTGATACGCGGCGAAGCGATCCGGCCCGAGCGTGGACTCGAGGTCGCGCCAGAGCCGCTGGGAGTCGCCCAGGGTGAGGCGACCGGGTAGAACGCCGGTGGGGTCGGTGGCGTCGTAGTAGACCTTCTGCAATTTGTAGATCGCGCGATACTCGGCCTCGGTGGCGGAAAAATACCGGGCGTTGAGGCCCACGCTGTGCGCGGCGATGGAGGTCCGCAGCGCGTGCTCCTCGCGCTCCTCCGGTGTGAGCAGCGCCGCGAGGTCGCGCTCGTGCTCGGCCCGAAGCAGCCGCTCGCGTTCGAGGGACCCGGCGGTCGTGGTCGGGGCGTCCGGTCCGGTGGGAAGCTCGCGTTTCAGCTCGGCGTAGTCGCGTTCGAGCAGGGCGAGTTGCGCCGCCTTCTCCTCGGGGAGATGCGCATAGCGTTCGAATTCGGCGGCGGTCAGCGTGCCGGTGGGGCCGAGGAGTCGGGTGAGTTCCTCGCGTTCCGCCTGGCGGAGTTCGCGAAACTCGCGCGGCGGCCGGAGGGAGGAGGTGTCCGCGGCAAAGCCCGGCTGCCACCAGGGGCGGGCCGGCGCGGCGGAGCGCGCCGCCCGCTCCCGGGCGAGGCGGGGGGCCTCGAGCATCGCCCGCACCGCCGCACGCACCATGGCTTCCGGGAAGCCGAGCGCGCGCAGGCGATCGCGCACGGTGGCGGCGTCCGGCCGCGAAGACGCTGCGGCGGTGGCTTCGGCGGGCGGCGTGGCCGGTGGTGGCGGAGGCGGCGTGGACGCGAAAGCGGACGCGGCGGCGGGCGGGGCGGCCGCGGAATCGGTGAGCGCCGGCCGCAGCCACCAGCCTGCCAGCGCCACGTTGGCGGCGAGCGAGACCACGAGGAGCGACGTCGTGAGCTTCATGATACGTCGTCGCCTAGCGTGACGGCCGGGGCGCGGTGTTTCTCACGTCCTCCACGGCGGTCCAGCTCACCGCCGAGCCGTCGATCCGCACGGCCTGGCCCTGCGCGATCCGTTCGAGCCAGGAGACCTGGCGAAGGAGGGCGGCGCTGGCCGGGGCACCGAGCGTGTTGGCGAGGGCCAGCCGGGTGTCGGCGACCAGGGCGGCGAGGGCGGCGTGCTGCTGGTCGGCCGCGAGGCTGGCGTCCTCGCCGATCGCCCAGGAGCGCGCCGCGGTGTCGCGCAGGAGGATGGCGGCCCCTTTGACCGCTGCCGCCGGGAGGCCGAACTCGGGTGCGAGCACGGCCAGCGTGCGGGAGAAGCCCTGGCCGGAGAGTTTCCAGTCGGCGTAGCGGGCCGGTCCGAGGAGGTCCCGGATTTTGTATTCGTAGTCCGGATACTCGACGAAGCGGGCGCGCTGCGGCTGGCCCTCGACGCTGACGCTGCCCGGATGTTGCGCGTGGAAGTCGCGGTAGATCGCGAACAGCGCGCGGTATTCCGCCTCGCTCGGTTCGAACGTGCCGAACCGGTGGCGCAGGTCGTCGGTGACGGGGCTGGTGCGCAGTTCGAAGATCTCGCGCTCCTCCGGCGTGAGCAGCCGGGCGAGGTCGCGCTGGCGTTCCGCCTCGACGAAGGCCTCGTGCTCGCGATCCACGGCCGTGCGCAGGCCGTGCATCTCCTCGCGAACCATGGCGTTGATGTCCTGGTAGTCGCGGACGAGTGCATCCAGGTGGACGGCGCTGGTGGCGGGCACGAACGCGTAGCGGGCCGCGATCGCGCCGTCGCGGTCGAGCGCCTCCGGCCCGAGCAGGCGGAGGACTTCGCTGCGCGCGGCCGCGTCGAGGTGGCGCAGTTCCTTGCGCTGCTCCGCCGTCAGCAGGCTCATCCGGGATGGACCAGCGGTGACGGTCTCCCACCAGGGGCGGCGGTTGGTCTCGATCGCCAGCTCGCGGCGGCGCGCATCGTGGCGTGCATAGATCCGCGCGATCACGAGCGCGTCGATGGCCTCCGTCGGAAACTCCCGGCGCTGCAGCTCGGTGCGCAGCGCCGCCGGATCGAGCGCGAGCAGCGTGGCGGCGGTAGGCGGCGCCGCGCGTGTCGGTGCAGGCGCGAGGACGGGCGGACCGCGCTGGCTGGCGCGGGTCGTAGCAGCAGCGTGCGTGCGCGCCCCGCGGACGATGGCGACGAGCAGCAGCGCATTGAGGACAAGCGAACCGGCGAGAACGATGAGGGACGGCTTCATCGCGGGGTGACGCAGTTGTGACGGCGGAGCCGTCGAGGCGTCGAGCGCGAAGCGCGCCCGGCGGCCGCGGTCGTTCCCGGCCGGCAGTCGAGGCTGTAACGCAATACGTTACACTCTGTGGGATGGTTTGGGCGGGAGGAGCGGGGATAGGTTCGAGGTCGGGGACGAGGCCGGGGCCGGAGCTCGGGCGGGACCGGGGCGGTGACTGGATCGGAGGGGACGGGACGGGTCAGGGGAGCGTGCGGCTGAAGAGGTCCTGGTAGGCGGAGTCGATCTGGAAGCCGTCGACGGCGAGCGCGGTCAGCGCCTGGATGTGCGCGCGGGCTTGGGCGCGGTCGGGATCGTTTTCGTAGCGAAAGGTGTTGATGGCGGGAATCACGAGGGCGCCCGCGCGCTGGAGCTTGGGGAGCAGCGCGAAGTCGATCGAGGGCGGGATGCCGAACCAATAGCGGCCCTCAAGCGTGACCGGCTCGCCCGCCGCGATTTGGCGCAGCTCGGCGGCGTTGACGGGGACGAGCGCGACGTCGCCCAGTTCGGTGCGCACGAGCGGGTGGCCGGAGATCGTGACGGTCGATTGCGCGAGACCGTGCTGGCGGATCAGCGCGGCGATTTTTTGGAGGAGCCCGGTGCGCGGAGGATCCTTGAGATCGAGCATCACGCCGAGGTGGAGGGCGCGGCAGAGGGCGAGCGCCTCGGCGAGGGTGGCGACCGGCTGATCGTTTTTCAGATATCGAAGCGCCCGCGCCTCCGCTTCGGTGAGGTCGCCGATCCGGCCGGGCCGTCCGGTGGCGCTGAGGAGGGTGGCGTCGTGAAAGATGACGGGCGCGCCGTCCTTGGTTTCGCGGAGATCGAGTTCGACCAGATCGTAGCCAAAGCGGGCGGCCTCGCGGATGGCGGCGAGGGAGCACTCGGGAATCGAGGGCGTGACGACGCCGCCGCGATGGGCGACGAGCAGCGGTCGCCGCGCGCGCACCTTGGCGGCGTCGCGCACGTTGATCAGTTCCTTGTCGCTGCTGAAGACGGGCGCGGCGGCGGCGGCCTGGCGGCGGCGTTCCATGACCGCGAGCGGGTCGCGCGGGGCGGCGGCCTCGTCGACGTAACGCGCGACATCGCGGAGCGCGATGACGGTGAAACGCTCGCGGTGCAGCCAGGCCATGTAGTCCTCGAAACGCTCGCGCGGGGTGTTGACCCACGGGTGTTCGCCGTCGGGGACACCGTGAAACTGCAGCACGACGATGCGGCCCGGGCCGCCGAGCGCGACGGCGCGCTGGAGATGGGCGAGCGTCCAGTCCGGCCGCGCATCGCCGGTCGTGGGGATGAGCAGCGGATGATCCGCGGCGGGCTCGTAGGCGACGCCGCCGCCGAGGGCGTAGGGCACCTCGGGCTCGCCGCCGCGGCGGGCGAAGCGGATGCCGGCCTGCTGCAGGACGGGGAGGGCGCTGACGTGAAACCGGTTGCCCGGCCAGGCGAAGCTGACGGGCGTGGGGATGCCGTGCTCGCGGCAGCGGTCGGCGATCGCGGCGAGTTGCTCGGCGAGGCGCGACACCGTGCGCTCCGTGATGCCGAGATGATCGCGCGTGTGGTTGCCGATCTCGAAGCCGTCGCGGTGCAGGGCGGCGATCTGCTCCCACGTCATGTAGTCCTTCTTGTTCGCGCGAAACGTGAAGCCCTCGGTGATGAAGAACGTGGCGCCGAAGCCATAGCGTTTGAGCAGCGGCGCGGCGACGGCGTGATGCGACGCGGACGAGTCGTCGAACGTGAGCACGACGATCTTTTCGGGGACGGGCGTGGCGGCGGGAGCGGCGGGAGCGGCGGGGAGGGCGGCGAGGGCCGCGAGCGTGGCGGCGGCGAGGGCGACGGGGCGCGCGAGGGGCATGGCGACAGGGAAGCGGGCGCGAGGGGCGGTCGCGACCTGAATTGTCACGGAGGCTAGGCGCGCGGCCCGCGGCAGGCTTGCGCGGCGTCGGCGGTGCGCCCTGAATCCGCGCACCCCACCATGAAACGACTTCTGGTTTTGTTGTTTGGATTTGCCCTGGCGCTGGCGTCGATCGCGCGGGCGGCGGCGCCGGCCAAGCCCGTGAATCTCGTCTTCATCCTCACGGACAACCAGGGCGCGTGGACGCTCGGCTGCTATGGGAACAAGGACATCCGCACGCCGCACATCGATCGGCTCGCGGCGAACGGCGTGCGTTTCACGCGCGCGCTCAGCAGCAACCCGGTGTGCTCGCCGACGCGCGCGACGTTTCTCACGGGGCTGATGCCGTCGCAGCACGGCGTGCATTCGTTTCTCGATCCGAAGTTCATGATGGGGCCGCAGGCCTACAACACGATCGACGAGTTCCGCTCGCTCGGCGAAATCCTGCGCGACGCCGGTTACACCTGCGGGCTCAGCGGCAAGTGGCATCTGGGCGCCAATCTCCAGCCGTCGGAGGGCTTCAGTTTCTGGGTGACGAAGCCGGACGGGCACACGAACGAGTTCTACGATCAGAACGTGATCGAAAACGGCGCGGTGCGGAAGGAAGCCGGCTACACGACGGAGCTCTGGACGCGCCGCGGCGTGGAGTTCATCGAGCAGAACAAGGCGCGGCCGTTCTTCCTGTTTCTCGCCTACAACGGTCCGTATGCGCTTGGCGGGCTGCTCGGCCACAAGGCGCGCAACCGGCATGCGGCCTACTATGCGGACAAGGAGCTGCCGTCGTTCCCGCGCGACACGATGCAC
>CAZENI010000038.1:19661-29182 GCA_964513055.1 uncultured Opitutus sp. | reverse complement strand
GCGCTGGCGCCGACCACCCCTGCTCCGGCCGACACCACGACCGCCCCCGCCCCGGCGGACACGCTCGGGGCCAGGGTCGACCGCGCCGGCGATCGCGTCGCGGATGCCAGCCGCGCCGCCGCCGACAACGTCCGCGACGCCACGCAGACGACCGGCGCCGCCCTGCAGGAAGCCAGCTCGTCCACCTACAAGCACATGACCCACGTGAACGAGTGGCGCCTCAGCAGCGCCGACCTCGAGGCCGACCTCGCCGCGAAACGCGACATCGTCCGCACGAAGACCGCGGTGGGCGCCCCGACCGGCAAGATCGACGACGACACGATCGAGAAGGCCATCAAGGGCAGCCTGCACGCCGACGCCATGCTGGCCGGCCTCAAGTTCGACGTGAACGCCAGCAAGACCGGCGAAGTCGAGCTCGAGGGCAAGGCCCGCACCGTCGACCAGATCGGCCACGCCATCGGCCTCGCCCTCGACACCGAGGGCGTCAGCAAGGTGACCTCGAAGATCAAGCTCGATCCGGACGCGGGCGCGAACCGCAAGTAAGCGCACTCGACTCCCACTGCCCGTGCGCGGGCAGTCCCATCGCCGGTGGCACGCGGAAGCGGCCACCGGCGATTTGCGTTCGCCCCGGCCCGCGCCCGCCTCCCGGCCCGGCCCCGCGCGGCGCCGATCCCGCGATGCGCACGAAAGCCCGCGCCGCATCGTGCGAGGCGCAACGATCGCGGCGCCGCTCCGGCCTCCCCCGGCTGGGGGATTCCGCCGGATCGCGCGTGCGGGATTCCCCGCGAGGCGGGTGCAGCCGTATCCAGCACTCACACACATCGGAGGCGCCGGCCCGTTGCGCCGGAGCACGATGGAGCAGCCGCCGGGCGCCGGGCCCCGCCCCCGCGCGGCCGTGCCTGCCGGCCGCGGCGGCGACCGCACAGTCCGTGCCCCTCCCGGCCGCGAACCGAACAAACCCGGCCCGGTCGGTAACCCGGCAACCCAATTCACTCATGAAAAATACCATCCTGTTTCCCCTGATCCTCGCCGGCCTGGCTCTGGCGGGCTGCAACAGCAGCACCCGTTCGTCGACCGCCGCCGCCACCGCCACGCCCGAGCCCGTCGCCACGGTCGTCGCCGCACCGATGCCCATCGAACAGACCGCCGCCCATGCGAATCCGGCCGACCCCGCCCTGACCGATCCGGGCGCGACGCCCCTGACCAGCAGCCGCGCTCCGATCGATTCCACCTTTGCCAGCAACGTCCCGCCGACCGTCCCGCTGGCGCCGGACCAAACGCCGCTCGGTGTCAGTGCAACGGATACCAAGCCCGCCGGCAGCCCGGTCGCGATCACCGGCGCGTCGACGGTGACCCCGGGCGCCGCGCCCACGGAGCCCTCCTCGCCGGATCAAGCGTCGCCGGCCGCCACGCCCGTCGCCTCCTCCCCCGCTCCCGGCGCGCTGGCCGGAACCGCGACGACTCCGGATCGCAGCACCAGTGACGCGACCGCCGACGCCGCGCGCCGCACCGCGGACTACGCCGCCACGACCACGGCCGATCTCACGACCCGCCTCACCGAGTGGCGTTTGAGCGACGCGGAGATCCAGGCGGACCTCGACAGCGGCATCGCGATTGTGCGCACCAAGGACTCCATCGTGGGCGCGCCGACCGGGAGCACCGACGACGACCTCCTGAAGACCATGATCAAGGGCAAGTTCATGGCCGACCACGAGACCGCGAAAGCGATGATCGAGGTCGCGGTCGACACCGGCGAAGCCACGCTCAAGGGCTCCGCGGACTCCGCGAGTCAGATCGGCCGGGCCATCGCCCTCGCCCTCGATACCCCGGGCGTGACCAAGGTCTCGTCCGAGCTGAAGGTGAACGCGAAGGCCCGGAACCAGAACTAAACCGGAACGACGCGGTGCAGCCGCCCGGGGCCGGCGCAGGGCCGCCGTCTCCCGCGGTATCCTAATTGTCAGTTCAACCCCCCGCCGGCCTCCGGCGGGGGTTTTCTGGTTCCCTCCGGCCGACGCGCTCCGGCCTCTTCGCGTCACGCTTTCGGAGTCACCCCGTGGCCGGCGGTGATGGCCGCCACGGACAGTCGTCCGCCGTCGGCGGTGAAGCCGCCCGTGAACGGATTCGCCGCCAGAAACCACGGCGTATCCAGATCGGCAAAACGGAAGCCGCCCTGCCCGGCCGCGAGGCAGGCCGACATCGTCATCGCGAGGATCGACTCGACGTTGCCGCCGATCATGAGCCCGAGACCCGCGCGCTTCGCGACGGCCACGATGTCGAGCGCGGCACCGACGCCGCCCTTCATCAGCTTGATATTGATGACGCCGGCCGCGCGCGCCTGCACGACGCGCTCCGCCTCCTCCGCCGTCGTCACGCTCTCGTCGGCCGCGACGAGCCAGCCCGACTCGGCGGCGAGCTCCCGCGCCCCGTCCAGGTCGTCCTTGGCGAGCCACTGCTCCAGCAGGGCCGGCGTGATGCCCTGCGCCTTCAGGCCGCGCACGAGTTCACCCGCGTCCGCGCGGGACACGCCGGCGTTGCCATCGAGAATCAGCGGCGCCGCGGGTGCGGCTTCGTGAATGGCCGCGATCCGCGCGAGGTCGTGCGCCGGGCCGCCCTTGCCGCCCACCTTCACCTTGATCATGCGGATGCCCCGCTCCCGGATCTCGCGCGCCGCCTGCGCCGCTTCCGCCGCGCTGCCGGTGGTCACCGTCATGTCCGTCTCGAGTTCCGTGTCGGCGCCGCCGAAAACCTGCCACAGCGGCCGGCCGTCGCTCCGCGCGAGGGCGTCGAGCAGCGCCGTTTCCAGCGCACACCGCGCCGAGCCCGAGCGCACCGGCGCCCGCCGCGCCAGCTCGGCGCCGAGTTCGCGCCACGCCCGCGCATCCCGGCCCACGAGCCAGGCGGCGGCCGACTGCAACGCCCCGAGCGCGTCCGCCTGCGTCTCGCCGTTGTAGGGCGGCAGCGGCGCCGCCTCGCCATAGCCGCGCGCGCCGTCGGCGAGTTCCAGCGTGACGAGCACGTTGTTCGCCATCGCCTGCGCGCCGCCGGAAATGCCGAAAGGCACGTGCAACGGGATGTCGAGCGGCGCGATCGCGACCGAGCGGATGAGCATGGGCGTGGACATCTCCGCACTTCAAACACCCCGCCGCGCCAGCGCAACCACGCCGGTTCCGCCCCGCGGCACCGTTCGCCCCGTCCGCCGCTCAGCCCGCCGCGCGGTAGCGCAGGAGCGCCCGCGGCGCGACACCGTGGACGGACTTGAACGCCCGGGAAAAATGATACGGGTCGGCGAAGCCCACCCGCTGCGCCGCCTCCTTCACCAACCCGCCGTTCTCCACGAGATGCTCGGCGGCGATGTTCATCTTCCGGCGGAGCAGGTATTGATACGGGCTCGTGCCCTGGTAACGCCGGAACCACCGGCACACGCTCGAGGCCTCGACCCCGGCCGCGCGCGCGATCTCCTCGAGCGTGCCGAGCCGCTCCGCCCCGGCATCGATCAGCGCCTTGCAGCGCAGGAAGGCCTCGCGAGCCGGCTCGCTCGCGTGCGGCGCGAGCGTCGACGTGTCCTCGATCTTCAACAACAGCAGCTCCGCCAGCACCGCACAGATCTGCCGCGCGAACTCGCCCGAACGCTGGCCCTCGCGCACCAGATCCTCGAGCACGCTCGTCACCTCGGCGTGCGCCGCGAGCTGCCGCGCGCCGCCGGGCTCCACCCCGCAGCGCCGCAGGCGCGGCGCCACCGCCGGACCCGCAAACGTCAGGAAATACTTCACCATCGGATCCGCCGGATCCGTCTGGATTTCGCAGTGGGTCGTCGGCGCGTAGGCAAACACCACCCCGGGCCCGAGCACATGCCGGCGCTGATCCAGGGTCACCGACCCGCGGCCGGACACGACGTATTCCAGAACATAGAACGGAAACCCGCGCCGCGCGATGACGTAGTCGGGATTGCACCGCTCGCGTCCGCCCATGACCAGGGTCAAAGCGTCCTTGCGGTTCGGGGCGAGGTTGAGAAAGAAATAGCGGGCGCCGCTGACCTGCTGCGACAGCAGGCCGGTGGCGTCAGGTCGGCCGATTTTCTCCATGCGAATGCCCCATCTATCCATTCCGGGCTCCCGGATTCGAGTGCATTCTTTTTGGCCCTCGCCGGCCGACTTTCTCTAGGCAACGCTCCTCATCCCCCTTCTTCCATGGCCAAGTCCAAAACCATCCTCCTCCTCGCCAACGGCGATCTCCGCGCGTCGGCCAACGAAGTCTGCTGGCCCGCGCAACACGCGATGGAGCAGGCCCTGACGGCCGCCGTCGCCCGCCTCGGCTACAAGCTGGTGCGCGCGCACCCCTACAAACCCGCGCAGAAGCACGGCTTCATCGGCTCCCAGAAAGAGGGCATGGCCGTCTTCGCCGATCTCGATCCGCAGACGCCACTGATCGTGGCCGAGGCGGTGTGGCAGTATTCGCACCATCTGCTCGCCGGTCTCATCTCGCACCAGGCCCCCATCCTCACCGTCGCCAACTGGAGCGGCACCTGGCCCGGCCTCGTCGGCATGCTCAACCTCAACGGCTCCCTCACCAAGGCCGGCGTGAAATACTCCACGCTCTGGAGCGAGGACTTCACCGACGACTATTTCCAGGCGGGCCTGAAAGCCTGGCTCACGACCGGCGTCGCGTCGCACCGCACCGCCCACGTCAAGCCGCTCGCCCGCGCCGCCGTCCCGCCCAAGGCCCGCGCGCTCGCCCGGAAAATCGCCGCCGACCTCCGCCGTCGCAAGTCGATCATGGGCGTCTTTGACGAGGGCTGCATGGGCATGTATAACGCCATCATCCCCGATGAGCTGCTGTTTTCCACCGGCGTCTACAAGGAGCGGCTCTCGCAATCCGCCCTCTACGCCGGCGCCACCCAGGTGAGCGAGGAGGAGGCGCGCGCTGTCTACGACTGGCTGCGGAAGAAGGGTATGAAATTCCACCTCGGCACCGACGAGGCCACCGAGCTCACCGAGCGCCAGGTGCTCTGGCAGTGCAAGACCTACATCGCCGCCCTCCGCATCGCCGACGAATTCGGCTGCGAGACCATCGGCATCCAATACCAGCAGGGCCTCAAGGACCTCCTCCCCGCCAGCGATCTCGTCGAGGGCATCCTCAACAACAGCGACCGCCCGCCGGTGAAGAACGCCGCCGGCAAGCTCATCCGCCCCGGCCAGCCCCTCACCCACTTCAACGAGGTCGACGAGTGCGCCGGCCTCGACGGCCTCTTCACCAACCGCGTCCACGCCGCCCTCGGCCAGCCCGTCGAGAACACGCTGCACGATCTGCGCTGGGGCGCCTATGACGCCAGCGGCACCACGGACGAGTATGTCTGGGTGTTCCTCATCTCCGGCAGCGCCCCGCCCGCGCACCATATCGGTGGATACAAGGGCACCGACTCGCTGCGCCAGCCTCCGATGTATTTCCGCCTGGGCGGCGGCACCGTCCGCGGCATCGCCAAGCCCGGCGAGATCGTCTGGAGCCGCATCTTCGTCGCCGATGGCAAACTCAAGATGGATCTCGGCCGCGCGAAAGTGATCACGCTGCCCGCCGCCGAGACCGAACGCCGCTGGAAGGAAACCACGCCGCAGTGGCCGATCATGCACGCCGTGACGTATGGCGTGACGCGCGACCAGATGATGGCGCGGCACAAGGCGAACCACATCCAGGTCGCCTACGCGCACAGCGCCCGCGAGGCCGATCTCGCCCTCTACGCCAAGGCCGCGCTCGCCGCCGAGCTCGGGCTCGAGGTGTGCGTGTGCGGCACGCGGGCCGACGGCAAGGCGTTCTGAGCTTGCCGTGCGCCGGAGGAGCCGTGGGCGGCTCCTCCGCGCTCAGACCTTCACGTCGATCCGTTTTCCGCCCTGCGCGGCCGAGGCGTAGATCGCCTCGATGATCACCATGTCGCGCCGGCCCATCTCACCCGGCACGGGCGTGTCGCGGCCCTCGAGGATGCAGCGCGCGAAGTCGTCCATCTGCACGGCCTGCTGGCTCCGCGGCACCGTGAGCGCGAGCGGGCCCTTGCTCGTCGCGACCTTCAGCCCGCCGTAGGGGAAGGCCGGGGCAAACTCGATCCAGCCCCGCGCGCCCTCGGCGCGGAAACGATCCAGCCCCTGGTTGTAGCTGGTGGAAAACTCGCCCTTCGCCCCGCCGGGAAACTCCATCGTCCACTCGATCGTTTCCTCCACGTCCTTGAAAAAATCCGGCCGCTTCTTCGGCAGCTCGCGCGCCGTGATCCCGATCGGCACGTCGCCCTTCGGGACGCCCGCCGGCAAACCCGCCGCCATGCACGCCGCCTGCACCGCGTAGATGCCGAGGTCCATCAGCGGCCCGCCGCCCGCGAGCGCCTTCTGCGCGCGCCACTGCATCCGGTTCATCGTGAACGACAGCCCGCCGCTCATCTTCGTGAACGGCCCGAAGTCCCCGTCCCGCGCGAGCCGCTTCAGCTCGACGTAGTGCGGCTCGAACTGCAGCCGGTATCCAATCGACAACTTCACCTGGTTCGCGCGGCACGCGGCCAGCATCGCGTTGCACTCCGCCACGGTGTTCGCCATCGGCTTCTCGCTGATCACGTGCTTGCCCGCCCACGCCGCCGCGATCGTGTGCTGCGGATGGAGGGAGTTCGGCGTGACGACGTAGACGATGTCGATCGCGGGATTGTCGATCAGCCGCGACATCGTGTCGTAGCTGTAGATGTGCTGCTCCGGAAACCCGAAGTCCTTCGCCCACTTCTGCCCCTTCTCCTTCGAGCCGGTGATCACGCCGCGCAGTTCCACGTGCTGCGTCAACCGCAGCGCCGGCGCGAGTTGCCCGGCCGCGTAGCCACCGAGCCCGCAGAGCGCGATGCCGAGTTTCTTTCCGGGCGCCGCCTGCGCCCGCCCGCGCGCCGCAAGCGACAGCGCCGCGGCGCCGAGCGAGAGTCTTTCCAGGAACGAACGACGCGATGACGGGCGGGGAGTTTTCATGCGGCCCCCGAACTTGGAACCACTCGAGAGATTTCAGCAATGGCTGAAAACCAGCCCCGCCGCGGCCAAATTTCCCAAGAAACTCCCCGTCGGCCCTTGGCCGACCCATTCTTGTTGCGGAGGCGATTAGCCGGAGCTCACACCCAAGGTTTCGCCCTTGCGAAACCCCATCAGTGGTTTCTCCCTCAAACCCGCGATGCACCCCCCACGCGCCTTGTTGTTGTTACTCGTCATTGCCACCGCCTGCGCCTTCGCCGCGCCCGCCGCCCCGCGCGACATCGCGTTCCAAAAGCTCACGCTCACCTCCGAGTATTGGTGCGACGGCGTCAATGCCGCCGATGTCGACGGCGACGGCCGCCTGGATGTGATCGCCGGCCCGTTCTGGTATGCGGGCCCCGACTTCAAGACGCGCCACACCTTCTACGAGCCCGTCCCGCAGGTCCTGGAAAAGAACCCGACGAACAGCATGTTCTCGTTCCCCCACGACTTCAACGGCGACGGCCGCATCGACATCCTCGTCCTCGGCCGCGTCCTGTTTCACGAGGCGTTCTGGTATGAAAACCCCGGCCGCGACGCCGCCACGAAGCCCGACGCGCGCTGGAAGAAGCACCTCGTTTCTCCGCGCGTCTTCGGCGAGGCGCCGCTCTTCGAGGATGTCGACGGCGACGGCAAACCCGAGATCGTCTCGATCTCGGGCACGACGGCCAACGACAAGATCAAGCAGTGGGGCTGGTATGCGCCCGACTGGAAGGAACCCACGAAGCCCTGGCGCTTCCACCCGATCACGGAGAAGGCCGAGTTCAACCACTACTACCACGGCGAAGGCGTCGGCGACATCAACGGCGACGGCCGCGCCGATCTCGTGCTCAACGAGGGCTGGTGGGAACAACCCGCGAAGGGCGCACCCGCCGGCACGCTCTGGAAAAAACACCCGTTCGTATTCAGCCAGGACCGCGGCGGCGCGCAGATCCTTGTCACCGACGTCAACGGCGACGGCCGCAACGACGTCATCACCGCGCTGAACGCCCACGGCTGGGGTCTCTCGTGGTTCGAGCACACGCGCAATGCGCAGGGCGCGATCACGTTCCAGGAACACAAGATCATGGGCACGCGCGAGGAGGAGCCGAAGTTCGGCGTCGCCTTCTCGCAGCCGCACGCGCTCACGCTCGCCGACCTCGACGGCGACGGCCTGCCCGACATCGTGACGGGCAAGCGCCGCTGGGCGCACGGCCCGACCGGCGACGTCGAGCCGATGGCCACGCCCGTGAACTACGCCTTCCTCCTGCGCCGCGATGCGAGCGCGCCGGGCCGCGCCAAATTCCTCCCCAAACTCATCGACGACGCCTCCGCCCTCGGCACGCAGGTCATCGCGATCGATGTCAACGGCGACAAGGTCCCCGACGTGCTCACGGCCTCGAAGCTCGGGACCTTCGTGTTCCTGACGAAACGGAAATGAGCAGCGGCGAATCCCCAAGGACCCCCTGCGCTCACGCGCAGGGCCACCTGGTTCGTTTCGCCCGCTTCGTGCGAAGCGGGACCGCCCTCGCCCTGCTGGCCTTGCTCGCCGGCACGTCCCTCCGCGCCGAGGTCCAGATCGAGCGCCTCTACCTGCCGCACGCCGCCTCCCCCAGCAGCTTCGCCATCGGGCTGCCCGGCGGCGTGAACTTCTGCTTCGACCCCGCGCGCGGCGCCGTGAGCTACGTCTGGACCGGCGGCTTCCTCGACCTCGCGCCGACGCGCCCCGGCCCGGGCAAGTTCATCGGCCCCGCCAAGCTGCTCGGCCCCGTGGTGTATCAGGAAACCGGTGTCGCCCCGCTCCGCCGCGGCGATCCCGCGCGCGCGCCGGCGGTGGAGTTCACCGGCTACACGCTGCGCGCCGACGCCATCGAGTTTCGCTACACCGTCGACGGCGTGCCCGTCCGCGAAGAGATCCGCGCGGCCGCCGGCGGTGCCGGCCTCACCCGCCGCTTCACCATCGACGGCGGCAGCGACGCGCAGTGGTGGCACGTCGTCGACGGCCGGCCGCCCACCGAGCTGAAACGTGAGAGCGGCGGCACCTTCGTCCTCGAGCTCCCCTTCGGAAAGGCGGCCAAGTGAATCTGTTTTCCAAGGTAGGGGCGGTTGTCCCCAACCGCCCTCTTTGGATCCGCGTTCGTCCTCAAAAAGGGCGGTTAAGGATAACCGCCCCTACCCTGTTTTTCTTCGCCCTCGCGCTCTTCACCCCCGCCCTCCGCGCCGGCTACCTGATCGAAAACATCAAATACCCCGCGGAAATCCGCGGCGGTATCTCCTCGGTCACGTTCACGCCATCCGGCACGCTCGTCCTCTCCACGCGGCTCGGCGAAGTCTGGATGCGCGACGCCGCCGGCGCGTGGCGACTCTTCACACGCGGCCTCGACGAACCGATGGGGCTCGTCGCCGAGTCCGAAAGCGTCGTCTACGTCGCCCACCGTCCGGAGCTCCTCCGCGCCACCGATCGCGATGGCGACGGCCGCGCCGACACCTTCGACTCGCTCGGCGGCCGGTGGGGCCTTTCGC